>CAZXIR010000020.1:7810-18196 GCA_964640845.1 uncultured Syntrophomonas sp. | reverse complement strand
ATAGAAAATGATGGCCATGCTGGACCATGGGGCAGACAGGTTACCTGCTTGGATCGAGCCAGTGTCTTAAAAGCCAATTTAGAACATGGGTTGGATGCCGGACCGGGAGACTTTGCAGAAAATTTATTGATTGAAGGAATTGACCTTAAAGAGTTGCCGGTTGGAGCAAGACTTAAAGTGGGAGAAAGTGCAGTCTTGGAAATATCTCAAATAGGAAAAGAAGATCATCCCAGTGTGGTCACTCGCACCTTGGGGGTAACCCTGCTGCCTTATGAGGGATTATTCTGTCGGGTAATACAGGGTGGTAAAATTAAGAAAGCTGATATCGTAGAGGTGATATGATGTATCAGACTGGTATACTTATAATGAGCGATAAAGGAGCGGCAGGTGAAAGAGAGGATCGCAGCGGTCAACAAATTAAGGAAATGCTCGGTCCAGATTTTGTGGTGGAATACTATGAGGTAATACCTGATGAAAAGGATATTATTATAGAAAAGATGAAATATGTCTGTGATCAACTGGGACTCAACTTGCTGTTGACCTCAGGAGGGACTGGATTTTCAAGTCGTGATGTTACGCCGGAGGCAAGTTTGCAAGTAATAGAAAAACTGGTACCCGGTATTTCTGAAGCTATGCGGGCTTATGGTATGCAGAAGACTCCCAAAGCAATGTTGTCTCGGGCTGTATCTGGAATAAGAAGAAATACCCTTATTATAAATTTGCCTGGAAGCGTGAAAGGGGTTCGGGAATCACTGGAAGCAATCACTCCCGTACTTGCCCATGGGCTGGACATTTTAATTGGGTCCGCCGCAGAATGCGGACAGGATTAAATGTCATCTAAAACAAAAATGCAGGTTATTAAATAACGGTAATGAAAATATTTCATTGCCGTTATTATTTTTTTATTTACCCCAATGGCTGTGGGGCAGAAGCACTTATTCAAATAGGTTTAAGGGTGGGGCTGAAGGCTTAAGAACGCTTGGGGCCGGTCTTAACTCTTCAGTGTAAGCTGGCTTCCCACGAAGTTATTTATAATTAATTTGCTGATGATAATATCGAGGAAAGTCTAATCAGTGGTAACTAGAGCAACAATTTATTAAGATAATCAATTGCATATTCGAAAAACCGCGTTATTTGAAGGTATAAAAAGAAAAAGACAGGTGCATACTATTAATCGATAATATTGGCTGAATTTAGCCTGTTTTACCATTTGAATACTGGCTGAATCTTGCCTAATATTATAATTAATGTTAGCACTCAAGCTCGTCGAGTGCTAACAACAAAATAAAAAACTTATGAGGAGGTATACCCTTGAACATTCAACCTTTGGCAGATCATGTTTTAATTAAACCTATTGAAGAAACTGAAGAAAAAACTAAAAGTGGTCTTTATGTACCCGATACTGCAAAAGAAAGGCCCCAGGAAGGTGAAGTGCTGGCTGTTGGGCCAGGTGCTGTAAATGACAAAGGCGAAATCATTCCCATGTCTGTAGCAGTGGGAGATAAAGTTATCTTCAAGAAATATGCTGGTAATAGTATTAAGTATGATGGTGACGAATATCTAATTTTACCTGAAAAAGATGTACTTGCTAAGATAGGCTAAACAAAAGAAAAAGGAGGATACACATAATGGTATCTAAAGAGATAAAATTTGGTGAAGACGCAAGAAGGGCTTTGGAAAGAGGCGTAGACGCTCTTGCCAATACAGTTAAAGTTACTCTAGGACCCAAAGGAAGAAACGTAGTTTTGGATCGTAAATTTGGATCTCCTACCATAACTAATGATGGTGTTACTATAGCCAGGGATATTGACCTGGAAGATCCCTGGGAAAACCTAGGCTGTCAGCTGGTCAAGGAAGTTGCTACTAAGACCAATGATGTCGCTGGAGACGGAACTACTACTGCTACCGTACTAGCTCAGGCTATGATCAAAGAGGGACTTAAGAATGTAGCGGCTGGTGCTAATCCCATGGTGATGAGGCATGGTATTGACAAAGCAGTTAAAGCAGCTATAGATGAAATCAAGGCTATCAGTCAACCAGTTGAATCAAAAGAGTCCATTTCACAGGTAGCGGCCATCTCAGCAGATGACAAGGAAATTGGAGATCTTATTGCTGATGCCATGGAAAAAGTAGGCCGGGACGGTGTCATCACAGTAGAAGAATCACAGTCTGTCGGTACTTCCCTGGAAGTAGTAGAAGGGATGAGCTTTGACCGCGGTTATATCTCTCCTTATATGATCACCAATACGGAGAAGATGGAAGCCGTTCTTGATGATCCCTACATTCTTATAAGTGATAAGAAGATTGCTTCTATCAATGAAGTCCTGCCAGTGTTAGAAAAAGTAGTCCAGACTGGCAAACCGTTATTGATTGTAGCAGAAGAAATCGAAGGAGAGGCACTTGCTACTCTAGTGGTCAATAAGCTGAGAGGAACTTTTAACTGTGTAGCAGTTAAAGCTCCGGCATTTGGAGAAAGAAGAAAAGCTATGTTGGAAGATATAGCAGTTTTGACCAATGGTCAAGTAGCTTCCGAGGATGTTGGAATTAAGATAGAAAACGTAACCGTTGATATGCTGGGTAGAGCACGGCAGATAGTAGTTAAAAAAGACGAGACTATTATTGTTGATGGTGCTGGTACCGAAGGTGATGTAAAAGGCCGCATTGCTAATATCAAGGCTCAGTTGGAAGAAACCGATTCTGAATATGATCGCGAAAAACTGCAAGAAAGAATGGCTAAACTAGCCGGCGGAGTAGCAGTTATTCAGGTTGGAGCTGCTACCGAAACTGAATTAAAAGAAAAGAAACACCGGATTGAAGATGCCCTGGCAGCAACTAAAGCAGCAGTTGAGGAAGGAATAGTATCTGGAGGAGGTACTGCTCTTATTAACGCACTGCGGGCAGTTGCGAAGCTGGAGGCTGAAGGTGATGAGATGACTGGCATAATGCTGGTTAAGAAGTCATTTGAAGAACCTCTGCGGCAGATCGCCAATAACTCAGGTGTAGAAGGCTCAGTAGTAGTTGAAAAGGTTAAAGAAGCAGCGGTTGGCATAGGATATAATGCCATGACCGGAGTATACGAAGATATGATAAAAGCTGGTATTATTGACCCGGCTAAAGTTACCCGCTCTGCGGTTCAGAATGCAGCAAGTATTGCCGCTATGGTATTGACTACCGAGGCCATTATAACTGAGAAGCCTAATGACGAAATGAAGGCTATGGCAGGCATGGGCGGCGGCATGGGCGGCGGAATGCCCGGTATGATGTAAGTTAGTCGCTAACCCCGGAAATGAAAGTTTGAAACATTATTAAAACATATAGAAGCCTCTCAATAATCTGGTTTGAGAGGCTTCTTTTTTGTTATGAATTTTTACACCAAAATGGATTATCCTGACTTACCCAGTGTTTTAGATAGCCTGATACTTGTAGGGGGCCTTTGACCCGCCCGCCATTACCTACATATGCACCGAAAACTGGTAATCATTGCGAACACAGGTCGCCCCACCAGTTATAAGCATTTAAATACCTTTTAGCCCCGATCTAAGCACAATTGCACTTCTCTAGTACCATCAGCCTTTTGGTAGAATAGGAGGAAAGCAGATCAATCAACTCGAATTATCTACACCAGTGGTTTATTATTATCCTGTAGTTAAGGGGGAAGCAATATGGGTCTCAAACAGAGATATAGAAATATACGCCGCCGGCAGCAAATAGTGGGGGTATTAATTAAGAATGGACTGGGGTATGTGGTGCAAAGATTTGGCCTAACCGGTCTTGCTCCAGTGTCCAGTCGAAAAGATATAATGAGCAGCCGGAAGGAAGCACATTACTTGATGGCGGAAAAACTACGGAAAACTCTGGAGGAACTGGGGCCTACTTTTATCAAACTGGGGCAGGTTTTAAGTACCCGGCCTGATCTACTCCCTCCACCTTACATAGAACAGATGGAACGTCTACAGGATAAAGTACCTCCTATGAGCTATCAGAATGTTGTCCAGCAGTTGATTAATGAACTGGGACATCCGGACGACATATTTGAGGAGTTTAATTGGCAGCCCCTGGCCGCTGCTTCCATCGGCCAGGTACACCGGGCCAAACTGAAAAGCGGGGAAAGGGTTATCGTAAAAATTCAGCGCCCAGGTATAGAGCGGCTGGTTGAAAATGACCTGCAGATACTCCTAACTTTGGCTAGATTTTCCGAAAGACGATCGGTGGAGGCCAAACGCCTTAACATTGTAGCCATGATAGAAGATTATGCCAAGATGTTTCTGCGCGAGCTGGATTATGCCCGTGAAGCCAGGAGCACCGACATCGTATATAACAACTTTGCCGAGGATGATCGAGTAATAATTCCCCGGGTCTTTTGGGAATATACCACAGGAAAGATCCTCACCGAAGAGTATATCGAGGGGGTTAAACTTAATGATATTGATGAGATAAAGAGAAGAGGCTGGAATGTAAGAAACATATCCCGTCTAGGTACAGAGACATTCTTATCCCAGATCGTATTTCATGGTTTTTTTCAGGCCGATCCCCATCCGGGCAACATAATTATAGTAAATGAAAAAACTATATGTTTCATCGATTTCGGAGAGATCGGTACCCTTACCGAAGGCAGATTGATCAATATAGGCGAATTGATTATGGGTATCAGCAAAATGGATATGGAACGTGCTAGGGCCGCTCTCCAGTCCATGGGTATTCTGGATAATCTAAACCGTAATCCCGAAGACTTTCTGGAAGATTTCAGTGACGTGGTTTTGAACGTTTCTACTGGCGGTCTGGGTAAGTTGGATATGAACCGCTTGCGCAAAGATATCATGACTTTAGCCTACAACTACCAGTTAAAACTACCCGCTTACTTAACCTCCCTGATGAAAGCCCTAATAACCGTTGAAGGGGTAGGAAAAAAACTGGATCCCACCTATGACTTCATGGAGACTGCCAGTGAACTGGCTAATAAAGTATATAAGGAACGACTTAAGCCAGACAATGTTTATAAGTATCTGAACCGAAGATATTATAGAGATATAAAGCCCCTGGGGTCGCTACCCCGAGATTTTCATGACATTATCAAAGCCACCAGTCGAGGCAACCTGCAGTTGAACATCAAGGTGGATCTAAGTGAAAAATCGCATCATAAAATGGGCCAACTGGTAAGTCGTCTTAGCTCCAGCCTGATAATCACCGGGGGACTCATAGGGTCATCTTTCATAGTCCATGGCAGTCATCCTGATATCGTTGAACAATATTCGATCTTCGGGGTGGCTGGTTTTGCGGTAGCAGGTATAGGACTGCTCATCTTTCTAATCTCTTCCATGAGATCCTAACTTCAATCCAGGTGTTTCCGAGCATCGCCGGACCATACCTGCATGAAAGTTTCGAATAACAATAATATCCTGGCATTATAACCGCCCGGTCTTGAAGCTATGTGCATGCTATTATAGTAGCTTTCGACAAAAAACTTCAATGATTAACTTAGGAAAATACAGGAGTAGAACAACTTGTGAATGTATATCAATACGGCTATACTACAGATATCACCATTTTACTATCGATTAAGGTGAAAAAAGGAGGTTGATATTAATGTTAGTTGGCAAACCAGCTCCACTATTTAAGACCGAAGCTTTCCATAATGGTAAAATTACTAAAATCAATCTGGAGGATTATAAAGGTAAGTGGGTAGTAATATGTTTTTATCCAGGTGATTTTACCTTTGTATGACCTACAGAATTATCAAGTATAGCCGTGGGCTATACCCAGCTACAGGAAATGAATGTAGAAGTGATGGCTATGAGTGTGGACAGTGTCTTCTCCCATAAGATATGGGATGAAACCGAGCTATCCAAGATGGTGGACGGAGGAATACCGTATCCTATGCTCAGTGACCAGGGTGGAAAAATCGGTAAACTGTACGATGTTTATGATGAAGACGGAGGAGTTAATGTAAGAGGACGATTCCTGATTGACCCAGAGGGAATAATACAGGCCGCTGAGGTCCTGTCACCTCCAGTAGGCAGGAACCCTCAGGAACTGCTCAGGCAGGTTCAAGCTTATCAGCACAACCAGGCCACCGGCGAAGTAATGCCGTCAGGCTGGGTACCAGGGGAACCGACTCTGAAACCCACTACTGCTTTGGCTGGCAAAGTATGGCAGGTTTGGCAACCTAAAAAATAATTGTCAGGCAAGGGGACGGGTGCAAACCCGTCCCTTTACACTAAATCCGATCCAGATTATCTCGGGAGTTATACTCTTTTACATAAATGGTTTCATCTTCAAGGTAAGCGTATTCTGGAAAACGCTCCTTTGATTTTTCACTGGTATTATGGGAAAACTTATTGGCTATACGAATTTGTCCTGGCAGAAGATTAAGGGCAAAAACGATACTCTCGGTATTACCGTAAAATCCGGCATGAGCTATACCCTCCATTTTGCCTAGGACAATAATATCATTGCCAGCTATAATTTCAGAACTTTCATGGACATCTCCCCAAACAATTACCGATCCCTCTGAATGCACCTTCTGACCGCTTCTCACATTTCGGTGAATAAATAAATCTTTGGTATAGGATCGGTTAATGTTAAGTTCAATATTATTTAATATCATTCCTGAATCCAGACAAAGCCGCTGAAGGTTGGAAATATCCTCAAAAGAAAGGGTATTAAGTCCTTTGCCTTTAAATATTACTGGGGATCCTTCGAACAACTGCTGATTAGCGGTGAATTTGTCTTTCAAAATTTGAACATAGTCTGAATAATCACCGTCTTCGAACACGAAGACTAAGTTATTATTAATACCTTTAACCTTAATACTGGCCAAGATGCTTACCTGCCTTTAATAGGAATACTAATATCCAAAGCGGAATGTCTTCCTTCGCGGATGAAATTAACTTCTGGATTTCCTGTGATTTCAATATGTTTGGCTATAACTTGAATGATTTCTTCTTTAATGGTATCCATCAATTCTGTTGAAGTACCAGCGCGGTCGTGGGCTAGAACAACTCTTAGCCGATCATTGGCCTGACGGCGGCTGGAATTTTTATCGTGACTAAATACATTCTTTATAAAAGTTAACATATTTACTACCCCCTTTTATCTGGTAGGTAAAAGAATCCGTCCCAGACCTCTTAGCTTACTCCAAAAGGAACTTTCATCTAATTCAAGGAAGGGCACATCTTTACCGGTTAATCTCTGAGCGATATTGTTGAAAGCCAGAGACGCCTGGCTACGGTCATTCAAAATAATAGGTTCGCCCTTATTAGTTGAAATAAGAACATTTTTATCTTCCGGTACGATTCCCAGCAAGTTTATACAAAGATGCTCGGTTAGGTCTTCTATACTCATCATATTACCGCTCTTTATCATATCATTTTGCACTCGATTTACTAGTAGATGAATTTCTTTATACTGAGCTGATTCCAACATGCCAATAATTCTATCGGCATCTCTCACCGCCGAGACCTCAGGGTTAGTTACTACTATAGCCTTATCGGCAACAGCGATTGCATTCTTAAATCCCTGTTCTATGCCCGCCGGGCAGTCTATGAATACATAATCAAATTCCTGTTTTAAACCATCGCAAACTACCTGCACTTGTTCTGCATTAATGTCGTCTTTGTTTCTTGTTTGAGCGGCAGGTAGCAAGGAAAGGCCGGGAAATCTTTTATCTTTAACTAAGGCTTGCTTAAGAGTACACTCACCTTCAATAACCTGAACAATATCATAAATCACTCGGTTTTCTAGCCCCAATATCAAGTCCAGCTTTTTTAACCCAATATCCAGGTCCATTACCGCTACTTTATAACCCATTCTGGCCAGAGAAGTACTCAAATTTGCTACGGTAGTAGTTTTGCCCACACCACCTTTACCAGAAGTCACCACTATGACCTCACCACTGGTTGTGTTCTGTTCCATGTAATAAGGACCTCCCCTTCAAAGTTGTCACACAAATATAGGCTTTGGTAGCATTGAATACTCAATATATCTCTTATTCTAAATCATTATCCGGTCGGAATAAACTGCTAATTTAGGAATTTGTAGAATATTATCGTTCTATAAATCAAAAATTCCCCTGAAATAATATATGAGCCCTGGCGGGCTCATATGGAGAGGGAATGTGATGGAATTTATGTTTTTTATTTTGTATGGGGGGTGAAGGTTAAATATATTATTACATAAAGCGACAAAATGTGCAATAGTTTATATTAAAATATTAATAATATTATAATGACGTAATAAATCTAAATCTTCCCAGGAGGATGGTCACAGGTGCCCTTTCCGTCCAAACAAAATAAAAGGGAAAAGGTACTGATCCCCTAATCCCTAAATAAAAAACAGGCTATAAATAATAACCTGCTTTTAAAGTGCCTTAAAAAAGCACATAAATTCCTATTAGTAATGTGCGCATTTGTGAATTATAATTTTTTAAACCAATCAGTAATGTTACTACTAAAAATTAAAACTCCAACTATTCCTGCTATAAGACCCAAACTAAGAACAATAATAATTATTATTAGTGCCATTGATTCATCGGTACCCATATGCTTCACCCCATTTATTCTAATATTAATATTATCATTAATATTTTAAAAAAAACATATCTTATCTCAAGAAAGTGAAATAAATAGTAGACTTAATAAATAATATTAAATTAAAACAAAAATGAACACATTTATCACTCCTGCTTAGAATATAGCAAGGAGAGTGATAATAGTGTATATTGTAAAACCAAAAATCATTGAGGTTTATGATAGCTTATTCCAAAAGGAGGAGGGATGGGCGCCTCCGGGGGTATCCCTCATCGCGGCTAGAAAAATGTGGCCTGCTACCAGAGGTCAGCGTTCTGTGGTCGCTATAGTCGATACTGGAATAGATTATACCCACCCGGATCTGAGAGAAAACATTATCGGGGGTATTAGTTTTGTGCCTGGCGAAACTGATTATATGGATCTTAATGGACATGGGACTCATGTGGCAGGTATAATTGCTGCTAATGGAGTCTTGCTGGGGGTAGCCCCTGAGACCAAACTACTGGCAGTAAAAGTACTCAGTAAAGATGGGTTTGGGTCTTACTCAGATATAGTCCAAGGCTTGAAGTGGACCCGGAATTGGACTGGTTCAGCTGGGGAAAGAGTTAATGTAGTAAACATGAGTTTAGGAGGCCCCTTTCCAAATACTGCTATGCATCAGGAGATTATCAAGTTGGTCCAGGCTGGAATTACAGTAGTTTGTGCGGCTGGTAATTCAGGAGATGCTGATCCCGAAACCCGTGAAATTTCTTATCCCGCCTATTATCAGGAAAGTCTGGCCGTGGGAGCAGTTGATTTAAAGACCGGAATAGCAGATTTTAGCAATTCAAATGATCGCATTGATATCGTGGCCCCAGGGGTAGACACTTATTCTACCTATCCAGGTGGGAAGTATGTTAAATTCTCCGGTACATCGATGGCTGCGCCTCATATTAGCGGAGCCGTAGCCCTGATTTATTCACGTACCTGGCAGCGGTTTGGGCACTATCCTTCTTCAGCAGAGATAAAAAATATGCTGAGTTACCAGGCTATCGATCTGGGAACAGCTGGATTTGATACATTATACGGGTATGGGCTGTTTAGTTTTAACATAGATGGAGGAAAGGCTATTACAGTTATAGTTGGGCAAAAGACATATACAATTAATAATAAAGAATACAAATCACAAAAATCTCCCATATTGGTCGAGGGCATAGTATATGCCCCCTTAGAAGAGATATGTGAATTGCTCAGTACAGATTCATGTAATATTCCACCTGATGAAAAGAGTGGCTATCCAGGAGCAGTTGACATGTGGTCCTAAATACTAAGAGACGTTCATTAAAAAGTCCAATTACCTTTTTATGGTACTAAAAAAAGAAGGGAAATAATCCAATATTGTAGAATAGTTAAAAGCAGGGGACTAACACAACCAGATAGGGAGATGATAATTATGTCTGAAAAGCTGCACATCTTTGCCGTGTCAGACTCTGTGGGCGAAACTGCTGAAAAAATAGCAATAGCCTCGGTTTTGCAATTTGAAGTAGATAGAAATGTTACTCGTTTTTCTCGGGTTAACAAAGAAGAACAGGTAAGAGAAATTGTGTCTAAAGCTGTTGAAGAAGATGCAGTTATTGTATATACTATCGTGAAACCCGAGTTGAGCCAATGCATGGGATTGTATGCGAAAGAAAAGGGTGTTTTTGCAGTAAATGTTATGGAACCTTTATTTAAGGTTATCGAAGCTAAAACTGGTTTAAGGCCCGCTTACATTTCTGGTTTAACTCATGCACTGGATGACCATTATTTTAACCGTATGAAGGCGATTGAATATACTATCGAACATGATAATGGTTTGAATTTGGAAACTATCCAAGAAGCT
>CAZXIR010000020.1:0-7710 GCA_964640845.1 uncultured Syntrophomonas sp. | reverse complement strand
ATCGAGAGTCTGGATGAAATGGTAGCTGAGGAACTCGATAATGCTTATCGCATTTATGCAAAACTTAAGTGCTTGGTGATCGATGTTACCATGGAGGATATAGAAACAGTAGGAAATACCATTACCCATAAATTTAATTTACCTCTAAGAGTAACCCATCACCGTTGCTAGATTGGATAGTGTAATTCAACTGGGGGATTTATTCCCCCCGTCTTTGATTACCAGTTACCTAGCTTAGGGAGATCAATATGCATTACGTTTATATCCTGAAATGCAGTGATGATACTTATTACACTGGCTATACTACCGATTTATCCGGCAGACTAAAAAAACATAATGAAGGTAAGGCCAGTCGTTATACTAGAGGACGATTGCCGGCTGAATATGTTTACTGGGAAGAGGCTGAGAGCAGAAGCAGCGCTTTAAAGAGAGAAATTGATATAAAGAAAATGAAACGTACTGCCAAAGAGAAGTTAATCAATTCCAGTGAAACACCTATTCTTGATTAGTCACTTATCTCCATACATAAAAACCACTTGTAAGGAGATAATATGCAAAAGATGCTGATCAATTGAATAGGAGGTTAAATTATTATGTCTGATAAAAAGGGCAGGATTATAAAAAAGGAGTCCCTGTTAAACAACAGTGGATTTGCAAAGGAGCAGTACGAAGGACTACTAGTATCTTCTGATGAACAAGGTTTTTATACCATCGGCATACAGTTAAATGAGAATGACGTTTTAATAGTAGATCAGGCCAAAGAGACCAATGTCAGAGAGAGAATTCAGAATTGGGCCGCCCAGGTGGAGGATATACAGAGAAAGTATGGCAGATCAGAACCATTGGAAAACTATCAACTAACATAAAGAAGTTTATTAAAATTCGAAATCCAGGTAATAAAGTCCTTCCTCAGTATATAATATTACAGGGGAGGGATTATTTATTGATGGATTATCTTGAATATGCAAAGTTTCCTTTTAATGATCGGGAATGGTTGAAAAAGACACTACTGGGATGCATCTTTATGATTATACCCATAGTAAATATTCTAGTTCTTGGTTATTTCGTAGAGTGCATTAGACTGGGAATCCAGGGAAAAACAATTCTTCCAGAGTGGGCTGATTGGGAATTGTATTTAAGACAAGGCCTAATGGCGGTATTGATATTTGTTGCCTACCTGGGCATTCCGATGCTATTTACTTTTATCCTGCACATAATACCCATACTGGGTATCATGGTATCAGCCCTGGTAACGCTCTTGGCATGTGCTATAGTGCCTATGGCCATAGCAAACTGTGTAATTAGCGGAAACGTTGTGGATGCCTTTAAAGTTGGAGAAATAATATACCATATTAAAAAAGTAATTGATTATTATGCACCCGCTTATCTGATAATGGCAATAATAACTGCTATTGCTCCCGCTATCGTAGTAGGAATACCAATTATTTCATTTGCAGGTGTTTTTCTAATGTTCTACAGTGGGCTGGTATTTTCAAATTATATTGGCCAGCTTATGAGTCACTGAGTCTAGGGGACAGCAGTCTGTGTGAAAACCATTTTGCGCTTTTCAGTCTGGTGATTTGTACCTGAATTTAACTTGTTTTAGGGACAAAGGATAGCAATCTGCCTAATGCATCGTTGCTGTACCCCACTATGGAGCTGAAGTACCGGCATTTAAAATACTCTGCCATTCCCTGCGGTTGTACAGCACTCGAATCACATGGACAGTCAGAACCATTTCATCAATGACGTAGAACACGACATAGTTTTCAACAAACAGCCTGCGGACACCGATGGAAGCGTATGGCTGATCATCCACAACACGGTTTCTTGCCGGCATCGTTGATAGCTTGCCGATTTGCTCCTTAATGGATTTGTATATCCGCAGCGCCGAAGCAGGTTCTTTGAGCGTTTCCGTGATATATGAGAAAATGCCGTACATATCGCGTTCGGCAGCATTTTCGATTTCTATCTTATACTCCGTCAAAGCCAAACTTCCTCTCAATATCTGCGAATACATCTTCTGCGGCCCGGCTCTTTCCGGCTTTCATGTCAGAAAGTCCTTCGTCAAGCAGACGGTGCAACTCGTGTTTTCCGCAGAGCCGTTCGTATTCGGCGTTGGAGAGGATAACGAGATCGCCCTTGCCGTTTTTCGTAATGAAAACAGGTTCCTGATAAGTGTGGCAGAACTCGGAAATTTCATTATATTTATTTCGTAGGTCGGAGCTTGGTCTGATCGTGGCCATGAGAACACCTCCTCTATTATGCGCAAATTATATCAAAATATTGATAGAATATCAAACATAATCCATGCGGCACCCTGCTCCATCTGGAACTCAATTGTTTACTTAATGTGAGTGCTAAGCACGAACATAGTTATTTCTACTGAAGGCTTTATAGAATAGTCTTCTCTCTTCGCCAATTAATTCCTCAATGGAGTCTCCAAGGTTGAAAAAGTACATACCTAGGATGAACAAGAGGATAACTTGGTTTTACAGCATCAACTATAATAATTACTTCTCTAATTGAGGAATTGAACAATAAAAGCTATGAAAATAAAATTCCACTCTTCCTGAATGAAGAGTGGCTAAATATCGGGTATGATAATCTATAATTTTGACTTGTTTCTTCTAAACCCTTAGTATTTTAATACCTATTTACAGGACTCTTAGGGAACTATAGCGGGGGCTTCAGCTAAATTTTTTAAAAAGTGTCCCTAAGTACCGATTTATCGGGATTTATAATCACAAAAAATGGTCGGGATGACAGGATTTGAACCTGCGGCCTTCTGGTCCCGAACCAGGCGCTCTACCAAACTGAGCCACATCCCGACGCAAGCATAATATTATCAAGAAAATTGATTGCAGTCAATATAAGAAGGAATTAAAGTTGTTGCTTCCCAACAGCGTTATAGACAGTAATACTATAACAGCTACCGTAGAAGCCCAAATTATCGACTACCTGCCGGCTAAATAAACGTTTGACCTGATTTCCTACCATATAAACGGTAGCAGCTTTTAAGATCAAGTATATACCTGGCATTAATTCCTGGATCCGTTTTGATTCTTAAGCAAGGAGATAATGAAGTAGGTTGTGACGGCAATTACTATTATAGCAGCGCCGGAGGGGATGCCCATGACATAAGACACCCATAATCCTCCCAGACAGAATACTATCCCCAGTGCGATGGAGAGTATCATAGTATGATGGAGACTGCAGGTGAACTGCCGGGCTATGGATGGAGGGGCAGTCAAGAGGGCAATAATCAGCATGATTCCAACTACCCTGATCAGAACTACTACCGTTAGGGCAATAAGCACATAAGTCAGGGTTTCTAAAAGAACTACCGGGAGGCCTACCACCTGGGCAAATTCCTCATCAAACAAATAGGTTTTAAAAGCATTAAAAAATACCATTATGGTCACCACAATAATCAGATTCATTATTATAGTAATTATCAAATCTGAATTGGATACTGTAAGTATATCTCCAAACAGGTAAGAGGTTATATCTGGAGGATAACCGGGAGTAAAAGCAATAAAGAGAATACCCAGAGCCATACCCAGTGCCCACAACATCCCTAAGACAACTTCCGGTGTTATCCGCGTCCGGTCCTGGAGATGACGAATGCCCAGGGCGGAAAGGACAGCAAAGCCCATGGCCCCAATTAAAGGCTCTATCCCTAAGTAGTAGCCCAGACCTATGCCACCAAAAGCAGTATGAGCTATACCGCCACTCATCATTACCAGTTGCTTTTCTATGATGATAGTACCAATTATTCCACAGGCAATACTGGCCAATATAGCGCTGTAAAATGCATTCTGCAGGAAATTGTAGTTTAATAGAGCTTCAATCATGGTATGCCTCCCCGTGCTGAGGTAGTACCCGGTGTGGTATTCCATGGGCGATTAATTCTACCGGGCACCCGTATACCTGACCTAATAAGGTATCAGTTAATTCCGGGGCTCCATGATAAAACATAGTGACATTCAAACAGGCCAGACTCTTAACATGGGAAGAAATAACTCCCATGTCATGGCTGACCATAATAATAGTCATATATTCATTGATATCTTTCAGTATGGAATATATATGTGATTTGGAACCTGCATCCAGGCTGGCTGTAGGTTCATCCAGCAGAAGAATCTCCGGTTCCATAACCAGTGCTCGGGCAATCAGCACCCGCTGCATTTGTCCACCAGAAAGCTGGCTAATCTGTCTATCTCTTAAATCGTGAATATCTAACTTGCGCATAATATTATCCACTGCCAAGAGGTCTGCATCACTATAGCGGTGCAGGAAAAGACTTTGTTTGGTAAGTCGACCGGTCACTACCGCTTCCTTTACACTAAAAGGAAATTGCCGGTTTAAATTAAAACGTTGGGGGACATAACCTATCTTTCCATGAGTGTTACAGGGCGGAAGACCCAGTACGCTGATTTTGCCTGATGATGGTTTAAGCAAGCCGGCTATTAGTTTTAAAAGAGTACTTTTACCACTACCGTTAGGTCCAATTATTCCCAAAAAATCTCTTTCTGCAATCTTCAAATTAATGTTAGATAGAGCTAGAACATTTCCATAGTAAACACTCGCGTTTTCCAGTTCGACCACTATGTTCATGGTATCTCCTATTTCTGCTGCTGCAAAACCTGGGCAAAAGTATCGGCTATTTTTTGCAGGTTGCCAGTGTAATCCGAAGCCAGCGGATCGATTTGTTCAGTATAGCCCCCGATATCCTGTGCTATGGCATCAGCCTGTTTACTGCTTACGGATGCTTGATAAAACACAACCTTTATGCCATTATTTTTGGCCTGATTAATGACTTCCTGAATATGTTTGGCGTTGGCTTTCTTTCCTTCTTCCTCTATGGCCAGCATCTCAAGACCATAATCATCGGCGAAATAACCCAGAGCAGGATGATAGACAATAAAACTTCTCTGCTCTATATCTGATAAGGAGGATTTAATGTTTATATCCAGTTCTGCTAACTGTTCTTTATAGTTTTGGGCGTTCAGTTGATAATGCTCTGCATTTACCGGGTCA
Source organism: uncultured Syntrophomonas sp. (assembly GCA_964640845.1). GTDB lineage: Bacteria > Bacillota > Syntrophomonadia > Syntrophomonadales > Syntrophomonadaceae > JAAYJK01. The sequence continues at coordinate 2,667 of CAZXIR010000020.1, read as the reverse complement.
AGTTTTGACAGTTCACCTGCAATAGTATCAACTATTACCTGGGCTCTTTTAGGTGACATCCATATATGGGGATCTCTTTGCCCCGGGGCAAATTCCCGGTCCGGATAAACCAAGGACACCGATGCAGGTAAATCTATCACTTTCATCTGCGGGTTAAAATATTTAACAGAAGGTAAAATGTCGGCTCTTTCCGCAGGCACCCCGATAGCAAAATATAAGGCCGCATTACTTAATTTTACCATTTCCAGTGGCGTGGGTGAATAACTCTCTGGATTTGAACCGGGAGGGATCATTACTACCACATCAGCCATATCTCCTGCTACTGCTTTAACGAAAGTTTGCTCAGGGATAATAGATACTGCGACCATTATGTTTTGTGATTGATCAGCAGGTGCGGCAGCCTTTTTATCCATACTGCATCCACCCAGCATCAAAAGAGATAGAGCCAGCAGGAAAGCAATACGTATAAAAACAGGCTTCTTCAAGAATAACCCTCCCTTAGTATAATTTTGAAACAATATATTATATTATTGATAACAATTACTATTTAGTCAAGATTATCCCTAATTGACCATAACTTATACCAATACAGACTGACGTTTCGTTTGTCTTATTGGTTGACTTGGTTATACTAAAAACAGGTAATTAAATCTTAAGATATGTCAGTGATTCTTTTCCTAAGTTGCGTTCTTTGCCCCACAAACACGTAACCATCACAAAACTTTGTACCGACGCCAAATGTTTTTACTCTATTGTTGTGTAGCCAGCCTATAGTTCTTGGAATATCCAGCATATCTTTGGGCGAGGTCGCCACTAGAGTTATTTCTGTTTTCGTCAGGGCAGGAAGGTCATAGCAAAGGCGTTCTTCAATAATATCTCCAATTCCTCCTATGCCTGCGCTTACAACTATCGGGCATCCCAAATCCCGGGCAACTGATATGGTAGCTGAGGCGGTGAGAAACCCATTAACCCCCCTTTTAATACCTTCATATAGGTTCAACCCGTCTAGTCTTCGCCAGAACTCAGTTTGATCTTTATAACCAAGAAAATTCTTCTATTGATCCTATTTTTGCAGCCAGGTTACAAGTGCATCATCTGGCCACAGCTCTTTTATCTGCTTGCTGCTGACAGAAACCACCCCTTGCCCCAATAAGGCTGTTTCCACGACAAAATTTGTCGAACTCTGCATGGACATAATCTCCTTCCCATACAAAAAACTAATGATCATATACCACCGAATCGGGTTGAGATGTTTGGCATTGACGAAAACAATGATTAAAGGTAAAATTACAACATCATAACCTAAATAAATTTAATGTATTACTAATAGTTATTATACATTTATTCTATTATATTGGAAAGAGTGAATTTATGGCTAACAAAACATACAATCCTGTAGTGAGGGTTTCGCACCTTAGCAAATCGTATGGAAACATTACTGCCCTGCTCGATGTCAGTTTGGATATTTATGCAGGCGAAATATTGGCGGGAGCGGTCAAACGTGACTCCGGGTAATACAAGAGTCAGAGCAAACCTATCCTTATTTGTCACCAAGCGATCCACCTGGGCATATCAACGGTATATCAGGATTTGGCTTTGGTTGATTGCCGGGATGTAGTTAGCAACATTTTCCTGGGCAGGGAACTCGTTTGTGGTGTGGACTTTCTATAGAAAGGAGAATTCTGTTTTATGTTAGACGAATTTATGCAGGGATTCGCCAGTGCCAGAGAAGTCAACCTGATGCGGATAAAAGAAGCCAAGGAGAACGGTGCCAAAGTGGTCGGTATTTATTGCACCTATTGCACCTATTGCCCCCAGGAACTGATCCTGGCCGCAGGTGCAATTCCGGTAGGGCTTTGCGGAATGAGTGAGATCCCGATTGCTGCTGCAGAGGAAATCTTGCCACGCAATCTCTGCCCATTTTTTCATTTTTCCGACTTCATCGTGGGCGAAACCACCTGCGACGGGAAAAAAAACATGTTCGAAATTATGCAGGATTTAAAACCCATACACGTTATGCAACTTCCTCATGTAAATAACACCAAGGCATCATTTGATCTGTGGGTGGAGGAATTAGAGAGTCTCAAGGTTCGCATAGAAGCAATGTTGGAGATGGTAGAAAAATGATAGTAATAGGCATTGATATAGGTTCAGTAGCAGCTAAAGCTTATATTATAAGCAACGGTAGACATCACCGAGCCATGATTCCTACCGGATGGAGTCCTCGTGAGGCAGGCCAGGTACTAATCGACCAACTTCTTGATAGGTCGGGATTAGAGCGATACCAGGTAGAAAGGATATATGTCACTGGTTATGGCCGAGTAGCTTTCGAGCAAGCGGACAAAACTGTCACTGAGATCAAGTGCCATGCCCGGGGAATAGCTGAACTCTATCCTGAGGTCCGGACCATCATCGATATTGGGGGCCAGGATAGCAAGGTAATCCGCATCGAGGAGCGGGGCCAAGTGGTTGATTTTGCCATGAATGACAAATGCGCGGCGGGAACCGGACGATTTCTTCAGGTTATGGCCACCGCCCTGGGACTGGATGTGAGTGAACTCGGGGATGCTGAGGATCCTGGCCAGATGCAAACGATCAGCAGTATGTGTACGGTATTTGCTGAATCGGAAATAATTGGGTCGCTGGCTCGGGGTAATCCTAAAGGCG
>CAZXIR010000019.1:7687-22491 GCA_964640845.1 uncultured Syntrophomonas sp. | reverse complement strand
GTTACCTGCATTTGGTGCAATCAAAACAAATCTCATTTCCTTATTGTGTTTGTGTGCTGATAGAAGGCCCGGAGCGAGTACTAATAGATAGTGGGTGCACCCCTCAGATGGCGGCTGAACTACGAGCCAAGGGAATTGATATTGTAATAAACACCCATTTTCACTGGGACCATACCCGGGAAAATCAGAACTTAGGTCCGGTACAGGTCTGGTGCCACAGCCTGGATGCACCAGCTATTCGCTCAGCAGAAAACTTCATGGGGAGATATGGATTTAATGCCTTTGGCGCTGAAGATATGGGACAAATGTTTTTAAAACATCATGGCATAAGTGACCGCCCGGTTCATCGTGAACTAAAGGACGGGGAAATATTGGATTTTGGGAAGCTCAGTTTAAGAGTAATCCATACCCCCGGCCATACCCCCGGGCACTCTGTCTTGTTTGATGAGGACACCCGTATACTGCTGAGCGGGGACATAGATTTGACTGCTTGGGGGCCCTGGTATTTGCATATTTGCAGTGATCTGGATGATTATATCAATTCCATCGAAAAGTGTATGGAATTGAAACCCCGACTGGTAATATCCGGTCATAAGGGAATAGTGGACCAGAATCTTGAGGCTCGCTTTTTAGCCTACCGGGACTGTATACTGCGCAAGGAAGAGCAAATCCTGGCCAGCCTGGACCAACCCCGAGCCTTGAAGGAGTTGGGGGCTTTGCGACTTTTTTATGGAGTCCAGAATCAATTTGATGATTATATACAGTTCTGGGAACGGCAGGGGGTTTATTTGCACCTGCAAAGATTAAAAAAACAGGGCCTGGTAAAGGAAGAAGACAAACTCTATTTTCGTACATAATCAATAACATCTCGGTTCTGCCATCTATCTGTATTCAGTTTTTGATATATTAAAGGCCGATAGTATTCTTGATTCCCCTGCGAAAAGTTATATTTCGTGAGTTTGGATGAGGTTTTCGCAGGGGAATCATTCTTGTATTACTAAATATTAATAGTAAACGGAAATGATTAATTAGTTCCCCCTGAAAAACTCCAAATTTTGATCAAATGCAGAATTGGCTTGGGATAACAAAACCCTATAAATCGACATTTATCGTTACATTTATTGGTTGTTGGCATTGAATAACGACTTTTTCAGGGAAAACTGATTAGTATGGGTGGTTAAATCCCCACAGCACCAAGTCTGACATCCGCCCCCAGGCATTAAGCCCCGCCCCCCATTCCCCCCTTCGACAATCCTCGCAAGTAACTTAGAAAGTTAGGTTCCTGGCACCGCAAGAAATTGTTTTGAGATGCGTAGTACTATACAGACAGCGTTGAGCGTTGAGTGAGGGAGGCATTTCAATGAGAAGAAGGTCGTTAGTTGTTTTTGGGGTTGCTATACTTATTTGCTTTTTTGCGGCAGTAGCTTTCGCCAGTAATCCTGTCAAAATCATGGTCAATGGTCAAGAAATAAATTCTGATGTAGCTCCTCAAATTATCAAAGACAGGACCATGGTGCCGATACGATGGGTGGCAGAAGCATTAGGAGCCGATGTCAGATGGGATGCAGGAAATAATACCGTATATATCGATAAACCCTATTATATTTCCAGCAACTCGGCTGCTGAGACTAGATTATATCCCTTTCAAGAGGTAAATGGAATGTATGAGGGATTTATACTTGAGATCAAAGAAAACCGGCAGTATTTTAATTGGGAAAACGTTAGTAATCCCACCTTTGCCCCCAAAATACTCTTTAACGATATTAATGGGGATGGTGGTAAAGAATTAATTATTATATTAACTACCGGGACAGGCACTGGGTTTCATACAGAAGACATCCATGTTTTAAATCCTGTTACTCTGGAAGAGATGGAAGTCGAAACGCCGGATGAGATTGTCAAAGAAAACCTGGATACCTTAATTGAAAACCAGGGAGACAAGATTGCTATCAGTATCGCCATAGGTGATGAAAAAACCACGGTGTATAAAGATAAAGAATACGCTGCTTCCTGGTTCGATAAAGTAATATTTAAAAATAATTATCATTATTCAGTAGTTCATAATGAATTGGTGGTAAAGATGGGCGCTCAGGTGTCACCGGCTGGATTCATCGGTGAGCTTGAGGCAACTTACGCATTCAAAAACGGAGGATTTAGAGTCAAAACAATTAGTTTTAACAAAGAAGAAGATATAAATGATGAAAATGAAGTTACCAAACTGGTAGCAGACTTCGGCAGCAGGCTAAAAAAGGTTTCATTGCTGGCCCCGGAAGATATAGTGAAAAACAGCCTCCAGGAGAACTATGGCGATCTGGTATCGCCTGCACTTATGGCCGAATGGAAAAGTAATCTCCACCATGTGCCGGGCCGGTTGACTTCCAGCCCTTGGCCAGAGCGTATTGAAATAGTCGGTATGGATAAATTGTCCAATACCCGGTACCAGATTAAAGGCGACATTATCGAAGTAACCAGTGTAGAGATGTTAAACAACGGCGTGGCAAGCAGACAGAGCATAATTCTGGAAGCCGAGAAAATGGAAAACGGTTGGTTAATTGTTGGATATGAAAATAACGAAACGCCCGCCTACAGAAACGGGGAATATGGTTTTTCTTTTGCCTTACCGGACACTTGGCGAGGTTATTCGATAGTATCGGGTAATTGGGAGGGTGTTGATCCCGAAAGTGGATTTACCCAGGCAAGTGGCCCCATAATCTCCATAAGACATCCTCAGTGGACAGATCAAAACCCGCGCCAGGATATTCCCATTATGATATTTACCCAATCCCAATGGGACCAGCTGCAGCAAAGAAGATTCAGTATTGGTGCGGCACCTATCCCTCCTAGGGAACTGGGCCGTAATACAAACTATGTATTTGCACTACCTGCCCGTTACAACTTCGCATTTCCCACCGGTTACGAAGAAGTGGAAGCGATATTGGAAAACAATCCTCTAAAGGCATTTTAGGGGTAAGATACATATAACTAGGGGAGCTAAATGGATCTGCCAGAACCTACAAATGGCCACACCTGGACTGTTTTTAAGCAATCCTCTTCTTCATGTAACACAAAATATAACCCAGGGTAGCGCCGGTTACCTACCCTGGGTGGTCTTTTTGTGCCAATAACAAGTCTTATAGAACTAAGTATTCAGCTCAATATTGCATTTTTCGACAGTCTTTTCAAGTAACTTAGTTTCTTAGGTTCCTGGCACCCTCTATGTAGTCGATGAGGTCAAAGTCTCTTATACGACGGTATAGTGTAGTCCGGCCAATCTGCAAAGCTTGGGCTGCTCTTTTTATGTTTCCGTTATATATTTCCAGAGCTTTTATTATCTCCATTTTTTCTGTTTCTAATAGGGAACCAACCATTCTTTCCTCATTATTCTTATGCGCAAGCTGTTTTTTACCTTCCGTAATAACCTGTACAGGCAGATGTTTAACTTCCAGCGTTTTAGAAGCAGTAAGATTTACGGCACTCTCTATGACATTTTCCAGTTCCCGCACATTCCCGGGCCATCGATAAGCTTTTAATACTTCCATGGCCTCTACGTTAATCTCAAGTACGTTTTTGTTCAACCGGCTCCTGAATTTCTCCAAAAAATATTTTACCAGTGCGGGGATATCTTCTGCTCTTTCCCTCAATGGCGGAATATTTATTTCAACTACATTCAGGCGGTAATATAAATCAGAGCGAAATTTACCCTGTTTTATAAGTTCCTGCAAGTTTTGATTGGTGGCCGATATTATCCTTATATTTAAATCTATTGATTTTTTTCCTCCCAGAGGTGTAATTCTCCTATCCTGCAATACTCTCAATAATTTAGGCTGAACATCTAAAGGCATATCTCCTATTTCATCAAGAAACAAAGTACCATGGTTGGCTTGAAAAAACTTACCGTCCATTCCGCTTCTTTTGGCCCCGGTAAATGCCCCATCTGAATAACCAAAAAGCTCACTTTCCATGAGTTCAGCCGGAATTGCAGAGGTGTTTATAGCTATAAAAGGTCCATTCTTAAATTGACTCGCATAATGAATGGCCTGAGTAAAAACTTCTTTGCCAGTACCGCTTTCCCCTGTAATAAGCACATTGGAATTACCATTCGCAACTACCTTGGCCAGGTTTACACATCTCATTAAATCTGTGTTATCTCCAACGATATAACTAAAATCATATTTGGGAGCTCTGGTCACTGCCAGATCACGTGCATGGGATAATGAGACTTCAAGTATCCAACCGGTATGTTTGCCATGGGATGCAATTATTTTTTTTGCATAAATATTATAGTAAATATCTCCCCGGGGAGTATCAATCTTGAGATTATTAAAACGACCGCCGCCTGCTTCAATAACTGCCCTGCATCCAGAACCCAGTAACTCATCTATTTTTTTACCATAAACAGCATCATGGTTTACACCCAAGGTTTTTAAAACAAGCGTATTTGCACATAACAGTCGGTATTCCTTATCTAGTGCGATCACTCCAACATCACCCTGTTCATTGGCAAGATATTCTCGGATAATATCGAGTTCTCCGGCAAGCTGCTGTTTTTCATAGCATTTAGCTATTATACCCCCCACCAGCCCGGTAAAACTCATGAAAAGTTTGTCCATCGGGGGAAGAAAAATATCTTTTTTAACCAGACAACCGATAATACCAGTTTCATCTGCACCTATAACCATAGGCAGTGCATAACTCACACAATTTTTAAACATCTGCAGGTAGTGTTCTTCTCCATTTACTAGAAAAGGCTTTTTATATTTTGCAGCCAAGGAGAAACCGCTGGTTCCTGCATCAGCTTCTAACATCGAAACTCCCGGGCATAATATGCCGGGAGCATCTGTATTACCGTCTATATTAGCAATAATAACACCATTTTCATCCATCAGTATCAAGTCCAATGGAAGTCGACCTATCCCTCTAATTTCAGGCATGTCCATGACAGCATCAAAGCTATCCTTAAGCCTGAGAGCCCGTGTAATTTTGATATTCTTTTCGTCCGCAAACAATAAACCTGTGCAATCAAGCCCGGTATATTCACATACCCGTCGAGAATCATTAATTAAGTCCAGATTATGAATATCGCAGAATTCCATTTTATTATCACCTTCAATTCTGTTATCCTCAAACAGCCGGAATTATAAATAATGGTACTGCATTGAATAATACCTTTTATGCAATTTTATCACATAATTCGACACAAACCTTTGTTTATCTCGGTCAACTCTTCCTTAATTTTGCTTTCATCATTTGGTTTATGGTATGACAGGTTATAGTCTGCTGATTCCGATTTTCTATATGCATAGCAGCTTCTAGACCACTGCAATCCAAGCCCTGATTTATAGCTTCTTTAGTCAGTCTAACTGCTAACGGTTCCTTTTTGGCTATATCCCCGGCCACTTCCATGGCCTTATCCATCAGATCCTCCCTGGGCACACAATAAGAGGCAAATCCCAGCTGCATGGCTTCATCTGCATACATAAAACGTCCGGTCAGCAAGATGTCATAAGCTCTTCCTGAACCTATCTGTCTGGGCAGGAAATAAGTATTGCCCATATCTGCTCCTGTTACCCCAGCAAGTATCGAGGCATTACAGAACTTGGTATCAGGAGATATGATACGGATGTCAGCAGCCATCACCAAGCAGAATCCCGCACCTGCTGCAGCCCCATGGACAGCTGCAATTATTGGCTGGGGTATTTTACGCATATTTAGCTGCAACTCACTGTATAAAAAAGATAAATCATAGAGCTTGGGTGTATTGGTACTAATCTCCGGGGTAATAACGTTTTTGAAATCCAGTCCGCTGCAGAATCCTTTTTCCCCTTCGCCCCGTAATATTACTACCCGCACCTCCAAATCACGTTTAAGCTTTTCCAGCACATCGTTTATCTCTGAAAACATGGTTATACTTACCGCATTCATCTTCTCGGGACGATTCAGGCTCAAGATCATTATCCCTTGGTCATCAATATCTACTTTTATAGTTTCGTAGGTTTCATAATTCATAGAGCACCTCTCCTTTTTTCGATGATTTTAAATGGCATCGAATTTCTCTTCTTCAACATATTCTCACCACCTAGAGATACTTCAGGCATTATTTAAGGCTTCAGTCAAAAGTGGAATGATTTCGTACAAATCACCTACGCTTCCATAGTCGGCTGCTTTGAATATGGGTGCTTTTTCATTGCTGTCTATGGCAACGATTATTTTGGACATTTTTTCCCCTCCAATAGACACCAGGTGGACTAAAAAGTTTAGTATTTTTCCAGTCCACCAACATTTAATTACTTAAGCACATAAGAGCTTATCACCAGTTTTTGAATTTCTGAAGTTCCTTCAGCAATACTGTATCCCCTGGAATCCCTCCAAAAACGTTCCACATCAAACTCCTTCATCAGTCCATTGCCGCCAAATATCTGAATTGCCCGGCTGCAAACTCGCTCAACCATATCACAGATCCAATACTTACACATAGCCGATTCACGGGCAAAAGGCCTTCCTGCTTCTTTCAACGCGGCAGTACGATATAGCAGGGATCTGGCCAGCTCTATATCCGTAGCCATTTCCGCTAGATAAAAGGCAATTGCCTGCTGTTTGCATATGGGTTTGCCAAACTGAACCCTTTGTTTGGAATAATCTGCTGCTTTGGCTAGTGCAGCTTCAGCTGTTCCCAGTGCACCTGCTGATAATACTATTCTGCCTAAATCGAACATGCTAAGAAGTAGGGGCAGCCCTTTATCTACCTTCCCCAGAATATTATCCTTCGGTATTCTGCAGTTTTTAAAAAATAATTCCCCTGCATTTGAGCCATGCCATCCGACTTTGTTTTCTATCTTGCCAAACTCAAATCCCGGGGTGCCTGCTTCAACCACAAATGCACTAAAACCACCAGGACCCTTTTCAGGGCTGGTTAAGGCAGCAACAATATAGATTTCTGCCAGTCCCACTCCAGTACAGAAACATTTGGAACCATTTAATACCCATTCATCACCATCCAGAACCGCAGTGGTTTTAACTGAACCTGCATCCGACCCTGCACCTGGTTCTGTCATAGCAATAGCCCCAATTTTCTCACCCTTTGCTGCCGGCACCAGGTATTTTTGCTTTTGTTCTTCAGTTCCATACTTCATTAATGCTTCACATGCAATAGTGCAGTGATTGACCAGTATAAGCCCCATAAGGTTGCATTCTTTACATAATTCTTCTACCACCAAACACTGAGTCAGAATATCCATACCCAGACCGCCGTATTCTTCCGGTACAGTTATACTAACAAAATCCAGTTCCATCATCCGTTTCCATAAATCCCAGGGCCATTTACCACTTTGGTCTATTTCTCTGGCACGAGGCCTAAGTTCTTTTTGAGCAAACTCCCGTGCAGTATTAATTATCAATTCTTGTTCTTCTGTCAAAAAAATGGACATACTTTATCACTCCTATCATTGTGCATTCTATATTTATTACTCATTCTTCTCTTCCCACCAATTTCGGCCATTGGCATCTATAAAGGGATAATCTTTCTCTTTGACCTGCATCCCCCGATCCCGGCCTTTAGGCAAAACCCCGATAAGTGTAGCTCTGGCCACCAGGAGCGGCGACTCAAGTACATTGGCGGCAGAATCGCTTCCCTGTACGGCTTCAATCACTTTATATACCTCAAGTTCTACCCTTCGTGATTTATTACCGATTTTAGAAAACCAGGCCGCTACTTCTACATAGTCTCCTGAATACAAGGAATGGTAAAACTCCACCCGCTCATACCCTGCCAGCAGACCTTCATCGCCACTGTCCATGATAGAAAGTTCCATGGCGGCATCTTCCATGAGTTGCATAATATGTGCCCCACTGACCATTCCGTTTCTGTAATAACAGTGTTGCTCATTGATTCTTGCTCTACTTCGTGTTAACTTCATATACCAATCACCACATTAAATTATTCCTTTTTCACGAAGACTTTTCATGTCTTCCTCAGTTAAACCAATTTCACTATATATCCCTTCATTATCTTGTCCTAATTCAGGTGCAGAAGTCTTTACAGCACCTGGAGTGGCACTCATCTTTACCGGAATACCCTGAACCTGTATTTTTCCCATTTTGGAATCATCCAGTTCTACTACCATATCCCTGGCTCTAATCTGGGGGTTATTCATAGACTCTTTGACATCCAATACAAATGAGAATGCAATGCCATTCTGTCCCAATTGTTGGCCCAATTCTTCTCTGGTCAGAGTACGACTCCATTCATTTATCCAATCAGTTATCTCTTCTTCATGCTTCTTCAGCATAGTGTAATCAGCATATTCAGGGTTGCCAATCAATTCTTCATGCCCCATCAGACGGCAAAGGGCCTGCCATTGTGTCCACACTGGAGCAAGAAATACACAATATCCATCGCTAGCTTCATATGCATCCATAGGCGTTCCCGCAGGTGTACGGTTTCCAGTCCTGTGGGGAGGCTTACCGGTTAGATGTGTAACCAGCGGGGAAGCTTCCAGCGCATGAAACATGGTATCCAGCATAGAAACGTCAATAGACTGGCCTTCCCCGGTTTTTTCCCGGCGATAGAGGGCCATACATATGGCATAGGCAGCAAATGTCCCGGTCAATATATCGGCTACACTATTTCCACTTTTTACGGGAGCACCATCCGGGAAACCCGTAAGATCCATAAAACCACTCTCTGCTTCAATGGTAATACCAAAAGCAGGTCTCTTACTGGTAGGTCCCCAGTTACCATAGCCAGATATTGATGCAGTGATAATTTGGGGATTAACCTCTTTCAACACTTCGTAGGTAAGTCCGTATTTTTGCATAGTCCCACCGCGATAGTTATCCATCACTACATCTGCTGTTTTAACCAGATTAAGGAAAACTTCTTTTCCTTCAGGTTTACGTAAATCTAAGGTTACACTCTTTTTATTCCGGTTATGAGTGGTAAAATAAGCACTTTTACCATTTATCTGCGGCAGCCATTTGCGGGTAATATCTCCTCCATCTGGAGCTTCTACTTTTATTACTTCTGCCCCGTGATCAGCTAACTGCATAGTACAGAACGGTCCAGACAAAGCCTGCGATAAGTCTAATACCCTTATACCTTCCAAAGTTTTCATATATTAAACACTCCCTTTTATTATGAAATTAAGTTGGTACCGGTACTTATACTGCCCCTCCTCTTTCTTCATCTAACACTTGTAACTTGTGCAAAATACATGCCACCTATTATAAAACCCTAATTTCTAAGCTTCGGCCAGAAACTAGGGTAAAAATTCATATTATGAAGCTAAAGCCGTGTTCCACCTACAAACACAAAGGATAAATACCAGCAGAACCGCCCTCCAAACCGGTATGTCCCACTTTGGAACATGTTTCACTATGGTAGAATATTAACCCAGCTGGATATAAAGATCGGATATCTTCGATATATAGGGAATTACATTCACTTAAGCTGCCAAACCCGACAGCTTGACTTAAGTTGCGCTGTTTTATAGCATTAATATAGAAGTTGGTACCTGTAAAATATTCAAACTGCCCCCCTTTCTTACGGCTCAATGCAGCTGGATTATTGAGCAACGTATACTTATTTAGTGTTTCCGACAAAGTATACTAGAAAGGGGCTAGTTTCTATGGAATACAGGAAATGGTATGATTCATACCCTCCTGGAGTACCTCATACTATTAATTATCCACACCTGCCGCTCAAAGACCATTTTTTGCAGCGGGTAGAAGAACATCCACATCGTGATTATATAATTTGGGAAAACATTCGTATATCCTATGAACAATGTAATACTTTATCCCGCAAACTATCCAACAGCCTGATTGAAATGGGCTATAAAAAACAGGATCGGATAGCATTGGCAACTGGCAATAGACCAGAATACATCATTGCCCTGCAGGCCGGTTTCAAAATTGGAGCTGCAGTAGTACCTACCAATCCCCGGTTTAAAACTGAAGAACTTCTACAGCAATTCAGAGGAACTGGTGCCTCGATTGCAATTATAACGGAACAATTCGCTTATAAAGCAATTGATATTATGCAGTCAGGGAAAACAACCTTGGAACATATTATTATAATTGACGACTCAACTTCCATGAATTTGCCCAATTGTAAAGGCATACATTCTTGGAATCAAGTAATTAATGAAGGCCAGGATATGGAACCGGATATAACTGTATCCCCTGAAGATATTGCCATTTTACAGCATTCGGGGGGTACTACAGGAGTACCTAAAGCCGTTATCCTTAGTAATTCTAATCTTGAGGCTATGGCTTATATGACATACCACTGGTTTACACCTCCATTGGATGGAGATGTAATAAGATGCCTGGTTCCGCTTCCTTTATATCACGTCATCGGATTCGGGAATAACGTTAATTTCAATTTAATCGGTGGAGGTACGGTAATCCTAATTGACTCCCCTACACCAGAAAAAATCATTAATAATATTAACCAATATGAACCCAACTACTTTACAGCTGTGCCTTCAATGTTGGCAGCTTTAAGCCATTATCCTGACACCAAGCAGTCAAAAATCGGTAAATTAAAAGGTATGATGGTAGGGGGAGCACCGCTGCCGCTGGAGGTGCATAAAGAGTTTGAGGAACTATATGGACTAAAAATTATGCAGGGATATGGCTTGTCAGAAACCGTCACTATTTCATGCACTCCCTTCTTTAGAGAACAAAAACCTGGAACAGTAGGCCTTCCCTACCCTGATACCGATGTCAAAGTCGTTGATGTGGAAGATGGTATAACAGAAATGCCTACAGGAACTCCGGGAGAACTTATTGTAAAAGGTCCTCAGGTTATGACCGCCTACTGGAATAATCCAGAAGAAACTTCCCGGGTTTTTAATCAGGATGGGTGGTTTTACACCGGAGATATAGTAACCCAAGATGAAGACGGATATATAACTATTGTTGACAGAAAAAAAGATCTGATTATTTCCAGTGGATTTAATGTATATCCTCGCGAAATAGATGAGGTAGTATATACTCATCCCTCAGTATTGGAAGCATGTACTGTAGGTATCCCTGATAAAAAGCGCGGAGAATCAGCAAAAGTCTTCATAGTATTAAAACCCGGAAAAACCTTGGAGCCCCAGGAAATCCTGGATCACTGTCGCCAACATCTGGCAGATTACAAAGTACCAGTATCCATAGAATTCAGGAATGAACTGCCAAAAACAGCAGTAGGTAAACTCAGTCGAGTAGGCCTAAGAAAATTAGAAAATATCAGTTGATTTTTATAATAAGGGTAAACCCCGGGTTTACCCTTATCTTATCTATTAGAGCCATCCGCTGGAGGAGGAGAAAAGTTTTATCTAATGTTCACCACTCCCGTCATTCCATTTATTGTTCTTACAAGTCTTCCTGGTGTATAGCTTCTAGGGGGCAAACATCAATACAAGCTCCACATTCTATGCAGAGTTCTTTGTTTATGACGGCTTTATTTTCAATCAACGATATAGCCTCTACCGGGCATTCATCAACGCATAATCCACAACCAACACAATTTTCGTCAATATACATTTTTCAATTCTCCTATCCTAATGTGAAAAAACCTAAAGCAAATACTCCATTCACAGTTCATTAACCATGAATCATGTACAGCTCTGTATAACCATCTAATCATAGATAGTCATTGATCTGTTGTATTCTATTGCCCCCGGCCATGTCTGTGTCTGTGACAAACACCGCGGCATGATTTTGCATAACCATCACAGAGTTTGTAATCTCCACCCTCTATCTTTAGCACTTTTCCGTTTACTAGTGATTCCGCAACTTTTTTTCTTGCCTCACTATAAATTCCCTGCACAGTCGTACGGGCTACATTCATTTGACTGGCACACGCTTCCTGAGTGAAACCTTCCAAGTCAATCAACCTTATAGTCTCGTACTCTTCAATGGTCATCTTTATAATATTTATAGTATTAATTGGAGAATCAAGAGGACCAAATATGGTTATTTCCGGTAGACTACAAACATTTCTCCATTTTCGTGGTCTGGGCATGGCTTATTTACCTCATTTCGCACAGCAAAAAGCAACAGCAGCATCCTCCTGTCGCTTTTTGCCTGTTTATTATTAGCCATCTATCTGCTTGTTAATAGCATCGAGCATATTTTCCAACTGTTCTTTTTGCGCTTGCAACATTTCTTTCGATGTAGTTTGATTATAGTTTGCGTTTGGCCAAGTTCCATAACCTTGCCCAAATCCACCGCCAAAACCTCTTCCGTATCCCAGACCAAAGCCTCTGCCATAACCTCTGCCATAACCTCCGCCAAAGCCTCTTCCAAAGCCTCTTCCAAAACCGCCGCCGTAAATAGGTGCATTAACTCCTGTACAAACACCCATACCTCTTCCAGTCATTGCTCCATATCCCATTGGGCCAGATCCATCTCTTTGCATATTAATCTTCCCCTTTCTGTTTGTTGTTTTACACTCTTACCATACTCGAGCCGCATTGTGGACACTGCAGATCACTGCACGGCTGCGCGAGTTTATGTTGCACTTTTGTCCCACATTTAGGGCATTCACAATAACCACCAGGACCTGCACTCGCAGGGCCTCCCATTCTGCCTTTGCCTATTCCACGTCCAGGTTGACGACCTAGACCGCCACCTCCGCCTGCTCTAAGCTGGACCACTACCATCTCTTCCTGGCATATGATTCGCCTCTTTAGTTTATGACATATGTTACTTTCAAATACTATTATATATTATTTTCGGCATATGTCAATAATACTTTTATATTTTTTGACACCATAGATATCCCACTAAGCTAGTAGGCTGATGGTGGATGTCATCTACTGCAGCACCTTCAGTTATATGAAAATATAATAAGATAAGTTGGTGCCTGCACCCTCACCCTGAGTTAAATTCGACAATCTTTTCAAGTAACTTAGTAACTTAGGTTCCTGGCACCTGGTCGACATGGAAAATCACAGGGACCTGCCCTGTGATTTGGTTTCACTGCAAAAAGTATCTTCAAGAAAATTGTTGCCCCACACACACTACTAAAAATGTAATTTTGGCTACTTTTGCATTTTTTGCAAACTTGTTTTCAGTAATGTCATCCTGAGGCAACGCTGGATTTTTGAATTATGCAAAAGTCTCAATTAACAAAACTACATCTCTTCGACAATCTTTTCAAGTAACTTAGTAACTTAGGTTCCTGGCACCTAAGAGGCGGACAGCGATGGCGGCGGCTTCGGCTCGGGTGATGGATTTATTGGGGTGGAAGTTCTTTCCGTCACCCTTAATAATTCCTAATCCCCAGCACAGGGTAGCATAGCCTTCTATATCGGGACTTACCTGGTCCTGATAAGGGTACCGGTAGATCCCGGGGACTTGAGCCAGGTAATCCAATCCCAGGGAGCGGATGACCACTTTAGCCAGAAGCTCGCGGCTTACCGGAGCATCTTTAGCGATAGTCTCCTTTAACCACCCCATATTCTTGGCCTGCATTAAAACCTCATCATCGGTGTAATTCTGGACGCTGTGCAATCCATTGCGAGTCCCTATCAGCACCCGGAACAGAGACGCAGCACCAACGTTTTCCTGGGGACGGAAAGAACTGCTATATTCCCCCATAAAACCAGCTTTTCCTACCACACTGATCTCTTTCTCGGCGAAATGTCCGGCAATATCATCAAAGGAATAGGCCTGTGGTTGCTCAGACCAAGGTTTGCCCTGCCAATCCAGAGGCTCACCATTAAAGGCATCCATAATCTGAGCAGTAATTCTCTGCTGGGGATCCTGAGGTGCATAAAAGAGCTGGTAGCTTTCCACCCTATCCCGACCATAGACCGGTGAATAAACCAGGGTAAGAGGAGTGTTATCCAGCAGCGCTTGTTCCGCTTGATCCATGCTCAAAATACCATCTGGGGAGGGAAAATCCTTTTCCGACCAATTCATATTAAAAGATACTACCTGGCGGGTATGGCGATCCACACTTACAGTAAATCCATGGCCCGGACATTTTACCTCGTTTACCAGGCGGGTCCATTGCAGGCTCCAAATAGGTTGGTCATATGGTTCTACCGGTCTAAGCTCGTTCTCTTGCTCAGCTTCAAAGCTCACCTGGGCGAAACGTTCCGGTTGAATCTGCTTTAAAAAGGCTTCCGCTATGCGGCGAGCGCCTTGACTGTCCAGAATAAGCTTCTCATTACCGGTACGGGGATAATCCAAACTAAAACTCAGCACTTCACCGGTGGTGGCGTTTACCCGGGCCCACAGGTAAGAATAGGTTTCACTCTTTTGGGAAGACCATTGCAGATTCCAGATGCGCAAATTGGGATCCTGCCAGTCTTTTTCCAGGTTGGCCGATTGGAGCCTGGCCCCTTCGGGAGCTTTGATCCACTTTTGCAGGGCGGCCACTGCCTGTTCCTGGGTAAGCAAATTAGCAGTCACGCCTATCTCGCTCTCTTCCTCCGGGGTTAATGGAATTGCCGCTTGGTCAGCAACTGCACCTCCGCCCCCGGCCATCATACTCTTTTCAAGCATAAGCAAATTCCGCTGGTCACTCTCCCAGGGCTTACCAGTTATGGCATCGATAATCCCGGATGAGTTATGCACCAAACGATAAACCAGGGCTGCCTGGTTTTCGTCCGAATCAGATGCTAAGGGCCGGATTTGGCTATTCAACAGGTATTGCAGTTCCAGCATTTCAGCATCCTTAAATGCCTGCTGGGCTGTTTGCTGGGTAACAACCCCAGTGGGATCAGGCATTTCAATTTTGTTCCACCGCAAGGAGTAACTGGATACCTGGCCGTTGCTCATGTTAATCGCTACATCAGCACCAT
>CAZXIR010000019.1:0-7587 GCA_964640845.1 uncultured Syntrophomonas sp. | reverse complement strand
AGCTGTCGGTTATCATAATTAGAAAATCCAGAGCTAAAATCCTTATACTCGCCCGGTACCTCAAAATTGGTTTTTACTATCTTGATAGCCTGTTCCAGAGAAATGCCCGGGCTGGTGTCAGCCAGAGCCATCGCCGGACCAATGCTCACCATAAACATAGTTAAAACCAACCAAACAACAAACTTCAAATGCTTGCCGACCAAATTAACCACTCTCCCTTTCAATATCCTAATTCTGTTTAGTCCTGAACCTCCCTGATACTAAGCACTACGGTTAATAGCCCGCCGGCTGAAGGTTGATTAGGTATGGGTTGCAGGACCTTTAGACCTTTATACAGAATACGCAGAGATTTCTTTTGACTGACATGGGAGCCAATATTTTCTGTGGGGCAGATGAGTAGAATATTTGATGATAAAAGAATAATGGATATAGAATGGGGAAAAGTTCAACGGGTATCCGGAAAAGAGCATTGAAATAAGACGGACGAAACGTCCGAAACGTCCCCTTGTCTTATATTAGGTTCCTGGTACGCAAAGCTTCCACAAATTCTTTGAAATCTTCCAGATGATATTCAATTACTTTTTGCAAAATATCAATATTTAGCTCTTGATAGTTATGAACAGCAATATTTCTAAAGCCAATCATTGCTTTTAACTTTTTTAACATATCATCATCAATTATATTATTACTATTCAATAATTCAAAGGCGTCTCGGCTATTCTGGGGAATCCCTAGTTTCTTCGAAGAAATAATATGCATTGCTAAATCAATAGTTGCTTCAACAGCCCTTTGAATATTTAACACAATGGAGTCTTGTTTCGTGTAATCATTTAAGCTATCCGGCTTTTGATCGTAAACTTCTTCAATCCGCATTAAACATTTTTCAATGATAGCAATTTTATTATATAAAACATCTTTAACCATATACTCTTCCATCCCTTTCAATGGCATCCAGGACCACTTTTCTTTCCTCATTAAGCTTGGCATAATCCTTGAAAGCTCTGGTATCATAGGTAGCCATCAATTCTTCATTTCCACAATACAAAACCTCTCTAGTCCCCACGATCTGCGCGGAGAATACTGTACTGATATGTTTTAGATGTACAATCTGAACATCCTTATTAATCTCAAAAGAAAGCTTACCGGCAGCTATTAAAAGATCATATGCACTGATCACCTTGTCAGTATAAATCGCTAAATCAATGTCGCTGTCTTCTCGCCCTTCACCCCTGGCAAAGGAACCAAAAAGATAAATAAATTCCGGCTTAAATTGTTTCCTTAAGAATTCTACTATATTCTTTTTTACTTCATCAGATAAATACATCTTTCTTAAAACTCCTTGTTATAATGAAAATATTTTAATAACCTTATTTTACCATATTTATTTTTATAAATACATTAATAAAGTATAATGCAAGTCTCTAGCTCTTCTAATCCATACTGCACATACTAGATAAATTGGGTCGAGTAAACATATGCCTTTCAGCTTTAGGAGACGCTTTGTGTTAATCTGTTTCTCTCCGTTTCCTCTGAGAGTGTCACAATATTTGCTCCATGGCTGATTGGCATTATGCTCCTCACAGAACCGTGCTTGCGCAATTAACGCACACGGCTCCTCACAATGTCATTCACTTTAGATAGCTTAGCAGTTCAGGCTTTACATCGTATATGCTTACGTATATTTTCGCCCTTGGTAAGGGGTATCTATTAAGAAAGCGTATGTACTTATCCCAGTTCATGCTTTTGCGCTGGCTACGGCGGTTGAACCATTTGAATAACATTCTTCGTACTTTGTCATAGAAGTTCCCTAATGCCATGGTGTTATCTGTCATTCCATAGTATCGGTAGTATCCCCTCAGTTTAATTTGTAACATCTCTATTACATAATTCGTGGGTGAGGTCAGGTGTTTTCTTAGCCATGTTTTGCACTTAAGTAGACTGCTTCGATATTTCTTCCGGCTTGTTTTCCGTTTAACTCGAAACCAGCCTTTTTCGCTTCTGCTGCAGTAGTGAGTAAACCCTAGGAAATCAAATGTACCTGGTTTCTTCTTTCCTTGCTTTTTACTCTCCTTATCTGCAAAGCGCCCAAAAGCTATGATTCGAGTTTTCTCCTCTGCTACTTCCAGACTGAACTTGTTCAGTCTTTCCCGCAGATTTGCGTAGAACCATTCCGCATCGCTTTTGTTCTGAAAACAGCACACAAAATCATCGGCATAACGTACCAAGTATGCTTCCCCTTGGCACCTTCTCTTTACTACCTTTTCAAACCATAGATCCAGCACATAATGTAAATATACATTCGCAAGTATTGGTGATACTATACCCCCTTGGGGTGTTCCTCGAGGTGTATCGTACACGATTCCTGCTTCCATTACCCCTGCTTTGAGGAACCTTTTAATCAGGCGCAGCAGATTAGGGTCAGCTATGCGCAATTCTAGGAATTTCATCATCCATTCATGGTCAACGTGATCGAAGAAGCCGCGGATGTCTGCATCGACTATATAGTTTACTTTCTTTCGCTCAATAATGTGATTGAGTACTTTCAATGCGTCGTGACAGCCTCTGCCAGGTCTGAATCCAAATGAACAGCCCAGAAAATCTTGCTCATAGATTGTATTGAGTATCCTTGCAAGTCCTTTCTGCACTAGTTTATCTTCATAACTAGGTATTCCCAGGGGCCGCATTTTACTGCTGCCTTCTTTAGGGATGTATACCCTTCGAACTGGCTGGGGTTTATATGCCTGCCGCTTCATTCTTCCGATCAGGTCTGCTATGTTGGCTTCAAGATTTTCCCCGTACGCCTGTTTTGTTACCTGATCTACTCCACTTGCCTTTGATCCACTGATCGCTAGATGACACTCTTTCAGAGTTTCATGATTGATATGATGTATCAAGGCTGTGAATCGTTCTTTCGGGTTCTGTCTAGCTATCTCTGCTATCCTTACAAGTCCTGTTTCCATTTAACTTTGTCTCCACCTCCGGTGTGGTAAATGTGTCCCCTGTAAGGGCTCCATTGTGTCATTGCCTTTCCTCCTCCGGCATTACCCGTTATCATAAGTACTACGCAATGATCCGACTTCCTATTTCCCATTTGACTCCCTCGCTTATTATCGCTTGTCGGTCATACTCCTCCGTGGCTGGAGAAGAGAAAATAGGATCTCCCGAGTTACTACATCATAACCATGTCAAACGTGCCGAGGCCTCCGACCCCGGGGAAGTCCTGTCGTCTAGCCTTATCGACTTCCAAGATGTTGCATTCTGCTCTGACAATAGCATCTGCCTTCCCATGTTCGGTATTTCGGGGCTCAACACCTTCAGCTACTGCTTTCGGCCCGTTTGCTTGTTTGTCTACGCTTAAAGACAGCGGTTACCCCCTGCCCTCCAAGACTAACTACCGGCGGTTGGCTAACCTTACCGGACGGGATTCCCACCCGTTATATGATGCAACCTTGCTCGGCCGCACTGTGAGGCACCGAAGTCCCCTCCTTCGACAATGTTTTCAAGTAACTTAGTTTCTTAGGTTCCTGGCACGATATATTTGTTTAAAGTGACAGTTGGTATGAATGACTTGGCTTTATGCATCAGTGTGTTGTCATTCCCCAGTAATAAATCACAATGATTATTTATTGCTGTGGCCAGAACAATAGCATCAGGCAGTCTCAAACCTGACTCGGCTCTAATTTGAGCAGCCTGTCGGCTAATTTCCCGGTTTACCATACTTATTGCCATATTAGGAAACTCTTCAAGAAAAAAGTGTATTGCTTCTATCACGGTTGAATTCTTTTCCCGGTATGGTTTAACCAGTAACTCCGATTCAGTTATTACCGACAGGGTAATTTTAAAACGATCCTGTTCTACTAACTCAAAAAATGGCAGCATTAGGTCAATAAAATTTGGTGTACCGTCAAGGAAGTAAATTATAGCATTAGTATCCAGCATTATGTTTTTAAATGACGATATCTCTTTAATGAATTCTTCTACTCTTGCCATGTATCACGTTCCTTATTTACATATTCATTGACATCATCGGCGCTGCTGCCATATAGCCCTTTGGTAACTCCCCCGAGGGCCTTGGTCAAGCTGAGTGGTCGAGCCGTCAATATAATGCGATCTCCCTCAACTTCGACCATTAACTTTTGTCCCTCTTTAAGGCCTAATAAACGAAAAACTTCAGCAGGTATGGTAATTTGCCTCTTACTGGAAATTGTAACGCTAGGCATAACACATCATCCTTTGCATAATTTAATTTACAAAGCAATAATATCATCGCAAAGCTCTACCGTCAAGGGTGCCAGGAACCTAACTTACTAAGTTATTCGAGAGAATTGTCGAATGCAATCTATTTGTCGCATGACGAAAGGGGTACCAGACCAAGATTCACATCCCTGTTCAGTAGCCCTCTCGCCCTGTAGGGCTCGCCCCTTTTGTCGTTCGGCTTCGCAGGGTGTTGCAACCTTAAAACGAAACACGGGGACGTTCTTTCTGTAACATTGGCAACTGCCAATGTTACAGAAAGAACGTCCCCGTGTTTCGTTTTCGCGGGCCTACCGCTACATAAGCACTGTTACCAGGCTACACCATACATGAGGCCCACATTACCAAAGCCCCATGGTAATTCCTGTATCCAGGGGATCCAATTGATGGCCCCCACTGAAACAGAGGGGCAAAATTTCACCGATACAGTATTTCACTCTGACAGACTGGCCTAGTTTTCAGTTTATAATATAGTCTCATTGAACGGAAATATTCTGTCTTAATACTACGTTCATTCGACAGTCTTCTCAAGTAACTTAGTTTGTTAGGTTCCTGGCACCACGCACAGGCAATAAAGGTTAGTTCTGTTCGGTTTCATCACACAAGATTCTATAACCGTCAGGGGTTAATAAGTTTTTCAGATCTTCTTTATTATTCATCAAAATAACTGCGATATGATTAGAATACGGATCGTCCTGTAAAAGCTGAGTATCAACCTGTACTTCCTCATTAACTTCAACAATAGTACCGCCTACTGGACTGAAGATAGGTGAAACACCTTTTATTGATTCTATTACTCCAATCTCACTTCCGGCTTCCACTTGCATCTCTAATTCAGGTAGTTCAATGTATACTATTACGTTCATATAATGCTGAGCAAAATCAGTAATTCCAATATAACCCCGATCTCCCTCAACCCTGACCCAAATATGTTCAGACGAATATAATAAATTATCTAGAATTAATATGGTAAACACCCCCATTCAAGGAAAATTTTATTAATATAATTATAGCCTAATTAATATTCCAAATAAAGCCTAATATTAACAGCACTCCACAATAAGTTGATGTTCAGGCACGAGCATTCACTAGATCGGATAGCAATTGAGATAGCATTAATTAACACCTAGCATCTGCCCTTTCGACAATGTTTTCAAGTAACTTAGTTTCTTAGGTTCCTGGCACCTCCTCTACGGGGTATGCTTCAATTAATCCGGCTATTTTGCGCATCAAGACTATGGCATCACCCACATCGATACCAGTGTTACCATCTACGTCAGCTGCGACTAATAGTGATGGATCCAGGGTTGATATTTCAGCAATATGTTGTAAGAGCTTAATTACATCGCCTACATTAGGTTCTCCACTCAGGTCACCGGTCAGTTCCCCATATTTTATGGCTACGGTCAAGCTGCCATTCACTGCCTGGGATGGCAGGGTCAACGGATTAGGAGCGGAATCATCTTTTAACAGAAGGTTGTTTATGGTAAGCACGGTGCTGTCCCCCACCTGTCCTTTGACGGTAAAGCTAAGGATGCAGAGAGTGCCGTCGCCGTTTACTCCTGTACTGTTTGCTCCCACGATGGTCACGGAACCTGTGGC
The DNA here is from genome assembly GCA_964640845.1 of uncultured Syntrophomonas sp. GTDB lineage: Bacteria > Bacillota > Syntrophomonadia > Syntrophomonadales > Syntrophomonadaceae > JAAYJK01. The sequence goes on along the minus strand of CAZXIR010000019.1, from coordinate 1,731 downwards.
CGCATTGGTAATATTGGGTTGGAAAAGTCCGGTCATGAGGGTGCCATTGTTTATAGCGATAACCTCTGCGACTGCCGGATCATAGGTAACATCAAATTGGTATCCAGCCAGGCCGGCGGCACCTACTACATTAACCGGTACCAGGACGGTTGAGCCGGGAGCGCCTTTCAGGTCAGGAATTATTACCTGGGCAGCTGTGGGATCGGTCCTTATTTCAAATTCCGCATCTCTTGGGAACCATAAGCGGGTTTGGTCGGTTTGCTCGGCAAATAAACTGATCTCATAGTATCCATTCATACCATTAGCAAACAGCTCATCACTTAACACTGCAGTAATCTCATCATTGTACACAATTTCTGCACTCACCTCGGCCAAGAAATCGCCATCCCTTAGGATAAGTACATTTAGGCCATCGTTGGCGGGAATTTTATCAAAGCTGATACCGGCAATCACCAGGGTATATGCATCCAGAGTATCATCATACTGAATATTTGCACTCGTAACCAGCGGTTGGCTGCTGACTAAAAGCTGCAAATAGGGCAGGCCTTCTATTTCTGGAGTCTGGTTGGATTTTAATGTATACCAGCCTTCTGCTAACGGTGCACTGGCCGGGGTAAACAAGGCCGTAATAAAATCTTTTTGGTCATTCTGTTCGCTGCTTACGGAGTCTGAAGTAATTACTTCCATTCCATCGTGATTAAACAGGGATAGTGATAATCCCGTTAAACCCATCAGATTCTGGCCGGCCAAGGTAATGGCAAAGGGTGTCTGGCCGGTTACCGCCCAGGGTTTCACATCGGTGTAGACAAATGGTTGATCGGTTACGTACACTATATTGCTTCCATATAAACACTCTACTGGCTGGTTGTTGGTGCCGCTTTCAACCAGCAATTTATATTCGCCCGGGACAATGTCGGCGGTGTTGGTAAACCTTGCATCCAGGTATCTGCCCCTCTCTATATCCCAATTTACTTGAGAAGCCGTGGCGACAACGCTCTGATCAGATGATTTGAGGAGTTTTACATTATAACTGGTTGAGTTTTTGATTGCGCTGCTGCCATCAAACTGAAGCTCAAACATGGTGCTGCCGTATTTGAACAGTTCCGGATCTTCGTCAAAAATTACGGGTATGGTCTGATTGTCAATGAACAGATTCCTGTCATCCAGTTCTTCTCCGGTACGCTTATTGATCAGGGCAATTTGATGATAACCTACCCGGAGCAGTCCGGCCGGCACATCCATGATCAATTGATCGTTAATCATGAGCAGGGGCAAAGGAATTGGTGCAGCCAGGTACTCGCTTTTAATCATGCCTTGCAACTGTTCCACTGGCATATTGTAGCCCTGGCAGCTTACAGGAACCTGGAATTGCTCGGAAGCCCACTGGTCATTGGCCAACACTTCGTTTTGCTCCAGAGTCCCTTCAAATACAAAGCAGGCTTGCCCGTTGACTACCGGCAGATAGAAACTAAAAGGGTTGGGCAGCCATTGCTCCTCGCTGGTTCCTTCATTTAATACCAGGTGGAGGTTATATACTTCATCGTTGATCATAACCGGAGGAACTAGGGCCTTTAATTGCCTGTCATTTATTCTGGTAACCGGGAGAGTATATTGGTTGGGATATTCTCCCCTCAGCAAAACCCTCATCCCGGTCAGGTCTTCAGTTGTAAACTGATCGAAGTTCACTCCATCGACCAGGATTTCAAAAAATCCTCCGCTGGTCTCTTGAAG
>CAZXIR010000018.1:0-23677 GCA_964640845.1 uncultured Syntrophomonas sp. | reverse complement strand
GGTATTCCCATAATGCGTTGTGATTACCATTTACATTCTTCGATCTCAGCCGATAGTACAACCAGTCCTTTTCAGCAGATCAAACGAGCCGAAGCATTGGGCCTGGATGAGATTTGTTTTACTGAACACTTAGAAATACATTTTTATAGAGGTGAAGACTGGCATGTGAACCTGCATGATTATAAAGAGCAGTTCGCCCAATTAACATCATCCAGTGTCAACCTCAAGTTTGGGATCGAAGCAGGCATTGCTTTAGCAACAGAGTATTTTCCCGAACTGGAAAATGAACTGCGGTCTGTGCAATGTGATTTTGTGCTGGCCAGTGCCCACTTGGTCAATGGTATTGATCCCTTTGATCCTGCCTTTTATGAAGGTAAAACCATAGCCCATGTATATAGGGATTATATCGGTTCTATCTTGGGCGGCATCAAGCAGCTGAATTCGGACCTTTACAGTAGTGTGGGACATATCGATTTCCCAGCCAAGGGAGCTCATTCGGAAAAGGATTCCCGACTGTTTTACCATTATGCTCCAGATGAAATTGATGCTCTGTTCAGGTATATTATTCCTCAAGGCAAATGTATTGAAGTGAACACTGCCACTTACCGAAACCTGGTCCAACGGAAGGTGCCGGGGGAAGACTGGCTGCGCCGCTATGTACAATTGGGTGGTGAATTTATCACCTTCGGCTCTGATGCCCATTCACCTGAATATATCCACTATCGTTTGGATGATGCGGCGGAAATAGCTAGGCGGGCCGGGGTAAAATACTACGCCACCTTTGATAGAATGAGGCCTGTTTTTCATAAGCTATAAACTATGATAAAAAGCCGTTGGAAAAAACCTATCAGGCTGGCTATAAGAAACAGCAAGTTGAGTTAAATGATGGAACAGTTTTCAATTATGCAGAAGGGCGGTTCACAAGACATAAAAAGACCGGAGATACTTTTCACTTAAATATCCTTGCCCTCAGCGGGCCGCAGTTAGCATTTCCAATCAATTTTCGCCGGGTTTGGTTCGTTCTCCACGGCAATAGCACGCAACGCGTCAAGCATACGTTCGCACTCTTCGGCGGCCCTTTGCTCCACCTGAACCCAGGTCGCCTTTGTTCCGAGCGAGTCATACGCAACGGCTATCGCTCCATATAGTGGGAGTCCGATACAGTGCCTTGCCGAATGAATAGTCGATGCAGATTGACCAATCGCCTTGGCGGCGGCTTGCGCAACGGGATTTCCTTCCGATTCACGGGCGGCTGCATGGCACTCGAGGATTGTCGATTTTGCCTGCGGCAATTTGATTGCACCTGACAGCCACTCGCGGGCGACATTCAGTGCGTTTTGCGGACGAATGTCATTCGGATAGTGCTTGCGCCACAGCAGCAGTATCACCCCCTCTGCATAATCAACCGCCCAATTTGTAAGCGTACCCTTGCTCTGGGTTTCAATTAATTTCATCAGCGACTGAATATACGGCGCATTCCAGTCACTTAGCATTTTTCTTGCTTTTGGCATGCTCATCCTCCCGGTTTTCTGTCATTAATTTCACCCACATCCAACTTGTTTACTTGTTAATCCAAAATAAACAACTCTTCAACTGTTGTGTTTAATAGTTTAGCCATTTTCATGGCTAGCTCTAACGAAGGATTATACTTGTCGTTTTCAATAGCAATAATGGTCTGCCTCGAAACTCCCAATTCCCTCGCTAAATCTTCTTGACGCAAACCTTTATTCTTCCTTAACTGCTTAATATGATTTTTCATTACTATCTGCCTGCCATCAACAACCAGGAGCCAATTGAAACGATTACCCCAACTATGATAGCGATTGCCAATATTAGTTTGTAAAACGGATTTTCCTCTTTGTATTCATCGTCTCCTTTAACCGCCTGTTTTTGTAAATACATTTGAGAAAATATTAAAACGAATGCTGTTGAAACCAATAAAAAACTCGGCGTTAAGTTGATTGAAGAATTTTGCATATGAACCTTATACGATTCATGTAAAGACCACACTAACAGTGCCACTATCAAATAGATTAAAGCATTTCGTTGGGCTTTTAATGCTATGTTCTTTTCCATTTCATCCATCTTATGAATTCCTATTTTATTGAAGAATTGTTTCATAACAGCACCTCCGTATGTTAAAAGTTCTTTACATTTGCTATGTTATAATAAGCGAAGAAAAATGTCAAGATCTCTTTACATTTTGGAACATGATAATCCACCGCACATGCGATTTATGGTAGCTTGGCATGATTTTACCTTGGCCCGAATATTATGGGGATGTCAGAGCTACCTTGATGTATAGCCACAAAAATGGGATAATTTATATTTGTAAGCCAGTTGAGCAAAGTCCGTATCGCTTTTATTTCCTTCAATGTAGTCAATATAATTAATCCAGATATGTCTTAAAGCAAAGTCATTCCATAAGGATGCGGGAAACTTAGTTTCTTAGATTCCTGGCCCGCTACTTGATTATAGTTGTTTATTGTTGTTTTTTCTTTACTAACTATATTATAATATAAGTGGAGGTGATTTTATGTCAGATAATAAGGAACTTATTACCGCTCAGGTTTTGGCTGAGGCTCTGGATCTGTCAGTGGAAACCATCTGGAGATACACCAGAGAAAATAAAATACCTTACATTGCATTAGGAAGTAAGAATTACCGTTATAAGTTGGCTGATGTTATACGATCATTAACTGACCCAACTGTGCAGGAGAACGCGGTGGAATACAAGGAACAAGACCCTAACAAAAAACTCACTTACCAGGATTATATATTATTGTCGGAAGAACCAGGCTACCGTTATGAAATCCTGGACGGTGTATTAATCAAAGAACCTTCACCCAATGTTATGCATCAGCGAGTTTCCCGCAGGCTGCAGCGAATCTTGGAAGACTATTTCTGGAAGGTTGATCCTGATGGTGAGGTTTTTGACGCACCTTTGGATGTTACTTTCCATGATATTACCGTAGTTCAACCGGATCTCTTCTATGTATCCGGAGAGCAAAAACTTATCGTGAAAGATACCCGTATTGATGGTCCGCCCACGCTGATAGTGGAGGTTTTGTCTCCTTCCAGCAGCCGCAAGGATCGCCTGCAAAAGCTTAAGATTTACCAGGAAGGTCAGGTGCAGCACTATTGGCTGGTCAATCCGCAGGAAAAAACTCTGGAATGTTTTTCCCTGCAGAATGGCATATACTCTCTGGTGGCTGCCGGACTGGACGAAGAACTAGTGGAACACCCTGATTTCATCAGGTTGTCGATTCCCTTGAGCAATTTATGGTAGAGCTTGGCTGGCAACATCATGTACATTAACTAAATGTGACCTATCTCAAGTCCTACGGGACAATGATCGCTGCCCATCACTTCTGCATAAATATTTGCTGCTTTGATCTGTTCTTTGATTCTCTCTGACACCAGAAAATAATCGATACGCCATCCGACATTTTTTTCCCGGGCTTTGAACATGTAGGACCACCAGGTGTAAGCACCTTCCAGGTCCGGATACTTATAGCGAAATGAATCGATAAAACCGGCTCCCAGGAGTTCCGTCATCTTCTGCCGCTCCTGGGGAGAAAAGCCAGCATTCTTTTGATTGGATTTTGGATTTTTCAAATCAATTTCCTGATGGGCTACATTCAGATCCCCGCATATGATCACCGGCTTTTTCTCATCCAGACTTTGCAAATGGGCGCTCAAATCATCCTGCCATTTCATCCGGTAGTCAAGCCTGGCCAGTTCACGCTGTGAATTGGGCGTATAGGCATTAACCAGAAAAAATTGGTCGTATTCCAAGGTGATCACTCTTCCCTCGGTGCGGTGTTCTTCCTGGATAAGATCGAAAGTGACAGACAGCGGTTTGCGGCGAGAAAATACGGCTGTTCCCGAATAGCCTTTTTTTTCCGCACTATTCCAGTATTGTTCATATCCTTCGGCATCAATGACCGCTTGCCCCGGCTGCATTTTTGTTTCCTGGATACAGAATATATCTGGTTGTTCTGCCATGAAGAATTCCATGAATCCTTTGTTTAAAACCGCGCGGAGTCCGTTGACATTCCATGAGATTAGTTTCATCTTTTTTCCCTCCGATATTAAAAACAATAACCGTTTTGAAGAAATACTCTTTGAATTATAAAATGGGGTTGTTGACAACATTAAGAAATGTTTCAACAACCCCGTCCCCGTCACAAATTGGAGTCTTGTTAGGAAATAATCTTCATGCCTTCGTCAAAGGCTTTCAGGTTTACATCCACTGCTTTTTGGGGTACCAAGGTCCGGATGGCGTTTTGCATTTCCTCCACCGGCAGACCGGCGACTGCGGCCAGGACACCGACCAGAACTACATTGGCGGCCCGAGCGTTACCGCATTGGATGGCTGTTTCGGTGGCATTAATCAAGTGAGTATTGGGAACTAATTTCTCTATTTTCTCTACGATGTCGGTGGGATACTTGACTTTACCACTCATGACCGGCAGGGGGTCGACTCTTTCATCGTTGATTATAACCATTCCGTCTGGTTTTAGATAATCCAGCCAGCGGGCGGCTTCTAGTTTTTCAAATGCCAACAGTATATCCGCATCTCCTTTTTTAATAATTGGAGAGTATACTTTCTTTCCGTATCTGACCTGGGTTACTACACTGCCACCCCGTTGAGCCATGCCGTGGACCTCGGACACCTTAACATCGTAGCCCATTTGCACTGCTACATCGGCTAGTATGCGACTGGTCAATAGGGTACCCTGTCCGCCTACACCTACTATTAGAATATCAGTTACCTGTTTGCTCATCATTTATACCTCCAATACCTTAATAGCATCGAATTTACATATTTGGGGACAGAGACCGCAGCCGACACAGTTGTTATCGTTCATAACCGCTAACCTCTCCTCGTCCAGGAAATTAATCCCGGTACAGCCAATTCTAATGCATAGTTTGCAACCAGTACAAAGCTCCGGGTCTACATAATATTTAACTCCGGACGGCTTATTATCTATTAAGGCACAAGCCCGCTTGGCTATGATTACTGATGGCTCCCGTCTGGCCAGTTCTTCTTTTAGAGCCTGTTGCAATTCATCCAGTTTCAGCGGGTCCACTACCTGTACATTCTCTATACCGATGGACTTCACTAATCCTACCAGGTCCAATTTTTTAGTGGGTTGGTTGGTGATGGTCTTGCCGGTAGCGGGATGTTCCTGATGCCCGGTCATGGCGGTGGTATCATTATCCAATATCAGGACCGTGGAGGTTCCCTGATTATATACTATATCAATCAACGGGGTTATTCCGGAATGGACAAAAGTCGAATCCCCGATTACTGCCACCATTTTTTCTGCAAATTCTTCACCCCGTGCTTTTTCCATGCCCATAGCTGTGCCAATGCTGGCCCCCATACAAATGGTGGTATCCATCCCATCCAAGGGGCTTAGAGCACCCAGAGTATAACAGCCGATATCTCCGGCTACCATCAAACGCATCTTTCTTAAGGTATAAAATACTCCTCGATGCGGGCATCCAGGGCAAAGCAGAGGCGGCCGACCAGGTATTTCCTTTACCAATCCGTACCGATCCTGGTTATCAACACCCTTTAATACTTTTTCTATCAATTCCGGACTATATTCACCTAATAATGAAAATAATTCTTTGCCTTCAACTTTAAGGCCCCAGGATTTAATCTGTTCTTCTATTACCGGCTCCAATTCTTCAATAACTATCAGACGATCCACCTTTTGAGCGAATTCCTTTATTAATGTTTCTGGCAAGGGGTTTACCATACCTAATTTGAGTATTGATACCCCCGGCATTGCTTCTTTCACATACTGATAAGGAACCCCACTGGTAATAATACCAATCTTGGTATCGGCTAATTCTATCCAGTTTAATTCACTGCTTTCTGCATATTCCTTGAGCTTCAGCATCCTTTTTTCCACTTCTACATGCCGGGCCCGGGCATTAGCCGGGAGCATTACGTATTTAGGGGCATTCTTTTTATATCCTTTTATCTCATATTCCTGTTTTTCCCCAATTTCCACCATGGTCTGAGAATGGGCCAGGCGGGTTGTTATCCGCAGCATAACCGGGGTGTCGAATTTTTCGCTGATTTCAAAACCCATTTTACAAAAGTCCAATGCTTCCTGACTATCCGACGGCTCCAGCACCGGAATTTTAGCAAATTTCCCATAACCCCGGTTGTCCTGTTCATTCTGGGAGGAATGCATTCCCGGGTCATCAGCCGAAATCAAAACTAATCCCCCGGTAACACCGGTGTAAGCAAAAGTATATAATGGATCTGCTGCTACGTTTACTCCTACATGTTTCATGGCTACCAGAGTACGGGCTCCTCCAATTGAAGCTCCAATCCCTACTTCCAGTGCCACTTTCTCATTGGGAGACCATTCAGCATATACATCAGCAAATTTTGCGAAGTTACTTACTATTTCCGTACTGGGGGTACCAGGGTAGGCAGCAGCCACAGTGGCACCAGCCTCATAGGCACCTCTGGCAATAGCTTCATTTCCAATCATCAGTCGTTTCATGGTAATCCTCCTTAGCCAATTATCAAATAAAAACCTCTCTTCCAGACGGATGAGAGGTTCACTGACCCTATTAACAGTGCCTGGTCTAATATCTTAACTTTATATTTGAATAATACCACAGATAATCAAGATAGCCGTCCTTTAAATTCTGACTGCCAGTTGAGGATGGCATCGCTGATTATCCGGGACATACTGTAAACGTGAAATAGGCTGATTTTTCCCGGTACCGATGATGAAGGCCGATTATCCCGGTTTCCCACCAGTGCTGTTATAGCATAATCCCCAACTTTGGGCAGGTTCTTTTGTACTGCCTTTCCTGGCTTAATGGGACCGGTCTTAAACTTAATCAGCCCGGGCAGCTCCGTATCCCCTATAGAGGCATCAATAGCCACTATGGGATGCAAAGGATATCCGGCTCTCAGATCCCGTAGTTTGAGGCTCAAATTGCCCGCGTGCCAAGGTTCCAGCAAAGTGCCGAATACCGGTATATCAGAACTCTGTTCTTGTAGCATGGTTCCGGTCAATGGTCCCAGACAATCCAGCAAATGTCGATCAGTGCCGATACAAATGAATACCGGTTGCTCAGTCTGATCCTTAAACACCTCCAAAAAGGCCTTGCTTAAAATCAATCTAGCATCAGGTTGATCATAGTGCACTGCAGTTAGTAACCTGGTATCCATCAACTAGGCCTCCAAAATCTCCCGCAGAGTACTCATAAAACGCTGATTCTGAACTTGATTTCCAACCGTTACCCGTATATAGCTGGGATAACCAAAAATATCTCCAGTGCGAACAATAACCCCTTTAGCCATCAGGCTTTTAAATACTTCCTGACAATCCTTGCCGGTATCAACAAAAATATAATTGGCTTCGGTTGGTACGTATTTTAAGCCCATTTTTTCAAATTCGTTATAAAGGTAGACCTTGCCGGCAGAATTCAATTCCTGACTGGCTTTTACATGGTCATTATCATCCAATGCGGCCAGTGCAGCGATTTGGGCTAAGAGATTGACATTAAAGGGTTCGGTAACTCGCTCTACCGCGGCCACAATTTCCGGGGTGGTAACCATATACCCGATGCGTAAACCGGCCAGGCCGTATATTTTAGAAAAGGTACGGGATACGATAACATTTCGGCCCTGAGCCAGATAATCCAGGCCATTAGGAAAATCTGGGCATTCTACGTATTCAAAGTAGGCTTCGTCAAATAGCACTATAACATCTTCCGGGACCCGAGCCATGAATTCATCTAACTCTGCTCTGCTCACAGCGGTCCCGGTAGGATTATTGGGATTACACAGATAAATAATTTTCGTTTTATCGGTAATGGCATCTGCCATGGACGACAGGTCATGTTTGAATTCCCACAGGGGGACGTTAATACATTTGGCCCCCATGATGGTAGCAGTAAACTCATATTCTGAGAACGAAGGCGATGCAAAGATTACTTCATCTCCTCGGTTAATAAAAGTCTCCACCAGTAGTTTTAATAATTCATCTGATCCATTTCCCACTAGGAGTTGATTGTATTGTACCCCTAAAAAATAAACCAGTTTTTCCTTCAGATAAAAACAGTTGGCGTCAGGATAAAAATGAATAGTATGCAACGATTCTTTGAGCGCCTCCAAAGCCAAAGGAGATGGACCTAAAGGGTTTTCATTGGACGCCATTTTGATAATATCATCCAAGCCCAATTCTCTCTTAACTTCTTCGATGGGTTTTCCTGGAGTATATGGTTTTAAATTGAATATTTCAGGTCTGGCCTGTTTTTGTATAAATTCCTTCATGTTTTATCCCTCCTGCTTTTATTGATTGCGTAAATCTATAACTCTTTTGGCTTTGCCAGCACTTCGTTCGATGCTGAACGGTTCTACAAATTTGAGTTTGGGATTTAACGACAGGGTCTTATATAACTGTTGACTGAGTCTCCGCTCGATGGCCTCTATTTCACCATAATTATCTGAGAATATCTTCTCTGATACTTCTACCTGGATCTCGATATCTTCCAGATATCCCTTATTATAGCGGATAATCTGATAATGGGGAGACAGTCCTTCTATATTCATGAGCACGCTCTCGATTTGGGAGGGAAATACATTCACTCCCCGAATAACCATCATATCGTCGGTGCGACCAGCTATTTTACTTAGTCTGGCAGTAGTTCTGCCACAATCACAGGGTTCATAATTTATAGAACTGATATCTTTACTGCGATATCTTATTACCGGAATAGCTTCCCGGCATAGGGTGGTTATAACTACCTCACCAGGTTCTCCCGGTTCGACCGGTTGCATAGTTTCCGGATTGATTATCTCGGTAATATAATAATCTTCGGCTATATGCTGGCCATTGGTCAGGTGACACTCACCCGCAAATCCAGGCCCGCCCGCTTCACTGAGTCCATAATTGTCGGTGGCCAGCATCCCCCACACCTCTTCAATCTGTTTACGATATTCTTCCGAAAATGCTTCGCCGCCAAACAGCCCGAACCTAACTTTGAGGTCACGCTTGGGATCAATACCCATATTAAGAGCTACCTCGCCCAGATGCAATGCATAGGTAGGAGTACTTACCAAAGTGGTAGTTCCAAAATCTTTCATAATCATCAATTGTTTTTCAGAATTACCGCCAGAAATAGGTATTACCGTGGCCCCTACCCGCTCCATGCCATACTGGAGTCCGTGCGCCCCGGTAAAAAGACCGTAGCCAAAAGCTATCTGGGTTACATCAGTACTGTCCACTCCGGTCATGCTGATCATCCGCGCCAGCAGTTCAGTCCATATTTCCATATCATTACGGGTTAAACCTACCACGGTCAGTTTACCAGTAGTTCCGGAAGATGCATGAAGTCGGATCACTTTTTCCATCGGGGCTGCAAACATTCCAAAGGGATAGTTGGAACGAAAGTCTTCTTTACTGGTAAAAGGCAGTTTTTGCAGATCATCCAACTTCTTTAAATCTCCTGGCTTAAACCCTATTGCATCAAATTTGCTGCGATAAAGTAGTGAATGCTCATAAACATACTCCAGAGTATCCTTCAATCTCTGCAGTTGCAGTTCTTGCATTTTTTCCCGGGGCATACATTCTATCTCTTTATTCCACACCGCCATATCATTCTCTCCTATCCTGTTTTTTATCCTTAAACAGCATATAACCAACTGCAGTCCCAATCTAATATCGATTATGCAACTGCAGACTCATCCTGGTTGTAAATCTGATTTATATGTTCTTGGGTATAAGATTTGGTAATAATACTTACCAGGGGTACTACTGCCAATGGTATTATCATGGCCAAGGAGCCAAAGAAAGGGGTACCCCATTGCTTAAACAGTTCCATAATGTTACTACTAATAAACGTCGGGCTGGTATTAATTATTATGTAACCCCCCACTGCTATTGCCAGACCAGTGACCATACCTGCCCAAGCCCCGGCGCGAGTGGTTCCGCTCCAGAATAGACCATAAATATATGGGGCCAGGAATGAACCTGCTACCGCTCCCCAGGAGAGGGCCATCAGGGTCAGGATTATACCGGGAGGATTCAAGGCCACATAGAGACAGAAGCCAATAAATGCTATACATAAAATCCGCATCAGGCTCATGGTGGCTTTCTCACCCATATCTTTTTTGACCGTCCCTTTTATTAAATCTATGCTCACTGAAGAACTGGCAGTTAAAACCAGTGATGACAAAGTTGACATGGATGCAGACAAGACCAAAATCAAAATCAACACTCCCACCAAGGGCGGAAGGGTTTGCCCAATAATGGTGGGCATGATCAAATCCGGTGTAGCAATACCATTAAATACTGGTAATTCTGCAAAAAACAAATGTCCGGTTGATCCCACATAGTATGCGCCCATAGTGATTATTAATGAAAATATGGTAGATACCCAGGTGGCCAGTGGTATAACCTGCTGGTTTTTTATACCGTAGAACTTCTGCACCATCTGAGGCAATCCCCAGGTACCGAGACTAGTTAATATAATAATTGATATCAGGCCGATCCAGGTTATTGTGGTGGAGGGCATTATCAATCCCGGATCGATAGCTTCTAATGATGCAAAGCCATTGGCGAAGCCATTAACCACTTCATGTCCCACTACAAAATATACCATTAGGACTACTCCAGCTATCATTACCAATCCTTGTACAAAATCTACCAAGGCTACGGCCATATAACCTCCCAGGACCAGATACAATCCAGCCAGGAGAGCCATCATAACCAAAGCCAGCACATAAGGTATGGCAAAGATCTGTTCAAACAGATAGCTTAGTCCCATAAACACCGAAGCGGCATAGGGAACAAAGAATATGAATATGATTAAACTGGAAACCATTTTCATACTGGAAGAGTCATATCTCTTTTCCAGGAAGGAAGGCATAGTCAAGACATTGAGCCTGCTGGTCATTTCTCGGGTCTTTCGACCCAGAATCCTCCAGGCCAGATAAGTACCGATAATACTATTCCCTAGGGCTATTAGCAGAGCAGATGCTCCATATCCCCATCCCACTTTACCAGCAAAGCCAATCAAAAGAACGGCTGAAAAATAGGCAGTGCCATAAGAGAAGGCTGACATCCACGGACCAACGGACCGGTTGCCAACTACAAAATCATCGACGGTATTGGTTTTACTGCGAGTGTAAAAACTTAGTCCAATAATCACCACAAAAAAACAAAGCAACATAGCAACTTTAGCGAATAACAACTCTACCATCCTCCTGTACCACTAATAAAATACTACTCCAATTACTACCGTACTACCTCAACATTTCCTTTATAAACTGAGGTAAGATAAATGCACCTTTATGCACATTCTCATTGTAATATTTTAAACCATTTATCTGTCTTTTGTCACCAGCAATTCTTTCCGGGTCCCATTTTTTACTGCCTACGGTAAATGACCAGGGGCCTGCCGTATAAGTCATTATCGGTGCCAGGCAGACTTTTACGATGTCAAAAACTACACCCAAGTTTTCAAAAACATTAATAAAGATATCCTGGTAAAAAACCGGCGATTCAGACTGTACTGCAATCATACCGTCATTATTAAGCAAATTGTAAATATTTAAGTAAAATTCTTTACTGTACAACTGTACCGCAGGACCAATGGGATCAGATGAATCGATTATTACCATATCATAAAGCTTTATGCAATTTTGCACGAATTGGATACCATCTTCGATATATAGATTAAGCCTGGGATCCTCAAAAGAGCAGGCCATGGAGGGCAGATAGATTTTACTGTTTTCGACTACTCGGTGGTCAATCTCAACCAGATCAACTTGTGAGACCGTGTCGTGCTTCAGTACCTCTCGGGCCGTTCCTCCATCTCCCCCACCGATAATCAGAATCTTCTCTGGCTTTGGATGGGAATTCATTGCAGTATGAGCAATCATTTCATGATATATAAATTCATCCAATTCACTGACCTGAATATTCCCATCTAAAACTAAAGCCTTGCCGCACTCAACAGTATCAATAATCGCCAGTTCCTGATATTCTGTCTTCTCGGTGTGTATTACCTCATTAACTCTCCAATGGACACCATATCCAGAGGTGTGTTGCTCATAAAACCACAGTTGATTCATAACTGTTATGCCTCCTTTGAACAGCCCGGTTACCTTACTCAGTCTTTATTTTGTTCTTCCATCAATACCCCAATGATTTCCATATTTTCCTCTACCGAGCGGGTATTATTAAGATTAACATTTAATAGAGTAGCTTTTATAATCTGATCTATCTCCTGGTCTCCCTGACCGGGATTCCATTGTTTTAAAAGGTCTATAAAATCCCTTTTATCTTTCTTAATCAATACCAGCTCCAGCAAATCCAATAAAAAATTCATTTCGTCTATTGATATCCGCCCTCGTATGCCCAGGTCCGCTATAAGACTGGCCGTCTCATCGTATATTCTAAAGATATCCTCTTGGCCGCTGCCCATTAGTTGCCAACCCTTTCGGCATCTTTCATAGTCTGTTTCTGCAGATCAAAGTTTATAGGTATTCTAACCCCGCTTCGCCCATCGCGATTCTTTTCAATATACAAGTAGTAGTTAGGTTTCCGGGCATATTTATTCAGCTCTTCGTTTTCTTCCAGTTCTTCCCTGGAAAAAGGACTGAGTTTGAGCATCAGGTCGCATTCATTTTTCATTCTTTTAGCACCTTGCAGACTTCCATCCGGGTTGAGTTGAACCAGGACCATAACCGCGATCTTCAGATTCTGGGCCAACAACTTCTGGGTTTTTATTATCTGTTCCAATATCTGCCATTCCTGCAGTTTGGGATCCTGTTTTTCCATTCTGCCCACATAATCTATGATCATCAAATCGATATTTTTTTGAGCTCTGAATTTACGAGCAATAGAAATGGTTTTTTCCGGAGTAAGGTTAGGACAAGGATAAGAATAGAAACCACTGGATCTTAATTTGGAATAACCATTCAAAATCATAGATAATTCATTCTGACTTAAGTCCCCCATACGGATCCGGTCATGTTCAATTTCAGATAATATAGAAGCCCACCTTAAGGCAATTTGCTCGCGGCTCATTTCAGTATTGAGATAAAGAATGTTTTTAGCATAATTTACCGCTATAGCTTTAGCGGTATGCAGGGCAAAGGCGGTTTTTCCATGTCCAGTTTGGGCACCCAGGATAATCAAATCGCCGGCTTTATACCCCAGGGTGATGTGATCCAGGTTGTCAAAACCAGTAGGCAATCCATCCAGGGGTATTACCCCTTTATGTTTTACTTGTATCTCCTGGTATCTTAGAAAACGTCGTTCAACTTCATCGTAACCCAGATTAGCCATATCTTCTGGAGTGTCTATTTTATCATCCATTTCCAAAGCAGTCAGATTGGTAAGGTGGTCTTCTGCTTTCATTAAAAGCTGCTCCACATCCTGCTCGGTTTTTTCATTCAAAATCTGGTAGTTGGTTCTTAAGAAGTCAACAAATTTCCTGATTTTTGCTTTGTCTTTAACCCTTTTTATCCAATACTTTATATTTTCATCATCTATATAGTGTTCTGCTATGTATTTGATTTCCTCAATATCTCGAGGATTAGTCAACATTCCCAAACTATGAGCTTCTTTTAAGACTTCCACATAAGTAGGCCGGACTTCTCTTTCAAACAAAGAACAGAGCAGATCAAATATGGTAGCATGTTTCGGTGCATAAAAATCAGCCGTCTGCAAACTATGATAGGCTTCAATACATGCATCCTCTGAGTGCAGCATGGATGATATGACCCTTCTTTCACTTTCCATATCCATTAATAAATCATCCGGCAATGCCGTTTGAAAGTTGACATTCATAATAATCACCATCCAGCTCTTTTAACTACTGATCCTATGTGAAGGCAAGAAAAAGTATGGCTTAATTAACTAAGGATAGCGGAGAAATAATCTCCGCTACTTATCAGCCTGTCCTGCGCACATCTATTGTTATTTTACTGTATTACCACATAGTATTGGACTATTTTTTTACTGGCGGAACAAATATTTCGTATTCATCTCCGGTTGCAGCAGGTTTTTTGGCCGGAATCCCTTTAGCAGAAATCTTTTCGGAGCGCTTTTTAACTTTGAATTCTTTTACTTCTTTGTCAGCTTCGTGGACCTGACGAATTTCTTTGGCCATCCAATTGTTCAAAACACTATCCATGTATTCCAGCCCTCCGTTTTTGGTGCGCTGACACATGACTTCACCGGCCTTCATAATCATGGCATGAGAAAAACCCCAATCATATCTCCATTTGTAATAAATCCTGCGTCTGGCTTCAGCATTCATATCGATACCGGTAAAATTACCAAATTCCACAATGTCCGGGTCAAACCTTCTGGTTTTAAATGATATGTTTTTGCCGGTATCTACGTAGTTTTTAAAATACATTTCCAGGCCATCCAGGCTGTTTATGGAATACTCTTTTAAATCACGAGCAATCTTGGATATATCCGTGGGATTTACTAGCTTTCTCTCAAAACACAGCTCCAATAGCACCAGCAAGAATTCCGGTGAAAAGGCCATTTCATCCAGCCACACCCTTAATTCATTGGACATTTTGACACTCAATAGATTGCCGGTTTTACGCGCCACAAAGTCAGCCACCCGTCTATAATTATCATCATTTTTTATGGGGATATGAAGGGCTCTTTTGGGCTCCTGATGATGGGTTTCTTCTAGTTTAAGTTCCAATTGTTCAATCTTGCCTCTATATTCATCCAGCATATCTTCAAGTTTTTCAATCTGTTGCTTTTTAGCTTTATCACCATTTCCGTTATTTGACAGGCGAGGATGATCTCTAACGATACAGGCTTCCAGTTTAATAATCAATGGCTGCAGGGATATTTCCTTCTCGGTAAAGCTCTTTTTACCATCCTCCAGACTGATTATCCCTGTCTGATGCAGACTGTTCAGTTTACGGGATAATTTCTGCCTGGATAAGGCGGTGCATCCTTCAAGCACCTGACCTACTTCAACCCCGGTCTGGGTCAGCGGTCTAGTTTTATCATAAGCATATAATATCGATGCCAGGATGCCGATATCTTCCATTTCCAGGTTCAGTTCTTTCGCATAGGCGAATAAAACGCCGGGTATACTTACATATCCCCAGCGAAAAACTTCTATGATGGCTGAGCTTTGAATCATGTATTATCCTCCTGCAAATAATGTATGAAAATTATAGCATTACCGTTAATAATACCACAAGAATAGATAATTCTAGATTTAAATCAAAAACAGCATCTAGATTGATGTATTTAGTTACTATCTCTGCTATATCCAGTTTTTCACCTGTAACTGGACTTGACTATTGGTGTTTCCCATTACATCACTATTGCTTCTTCTATTTATCCAAGTGCCTCTTCAATTTTTTCCACCGCTTTTATAATCTGCCGATAATTCGAATCCTTTACATTATCCCGGTACATATCATGCAGTTTCAAACATAAATCCAAATAAGCCTTTTCTGCCCGACTGGCTTGATCCTTTCGTTTGTCCGCATAATAATGCATTTTTGGTGTTTGTTCCATCTCTTCCAGGACAAACTCATCAAGTATCTCGGGTATATAAACGGGAATATCAAATTCCTCTTTTATAGCTGCCGCCAGACCGTCTTGCGACTCTTCCTCACCATGTACCAGGAATATACCTTTAACATCGGACTTAAAATGCCTCAGCCATTCCAACAGTCCTTTTTGATCGGCATGGGCGGAATAGGTTTCTATATTTACTATCTCTGCCTTAACCGCTATTTTTTCTCCATGAATAGTTACCAGCTTTTCACCATCCAGAATCTTTCTGCCCAGGGTACCTTTAGCCTGATAGCCTACAAAGAGTACCGTTGCTTCCGGACGCCAAATGTTATTTTTCAGGTGATGCTTTATCCTTCCTGCTTCACACATTCCACTGGCAGATATTACAATCATATTACCCAGTTTACAATTAAGCTGCATAGATTCCTGATGGGTGTGGGAATATTTCAGCTGATCCAACATCAAGGGATGACTGTTCTGATCCTCTAGTATCTTCCTGGCCTCGTCATCATACAAATCTATGTGCTTTTGAAAAATTCGGGTGGCTGCTATGGCCAGGGGACTATCAATATATATTTCAATATTTGGGTCCAATCTCCCTTCGGAACTGAGTTCATTAAGATCATACAGGAGATCTTGTGTTCTCTCTACTGCAAAAGCGGGAATAATCAAATTGCCACCTTTTGCCATAGCCCGATCTATAACCGTTTTCAGTTCTTCTTTACGGCTTTCGGTTTCAGGATGCAATCTATTGCCATAAGTTGATTCCATGATGATATAGTCGGCATTTTCGATAATCGTGGGGTTCTTTATGATGGGTTGATCGGGCGTTCCCAGATCACCGGTAAAGACCAGTTTTAGTTTCTCTTCCTGCTCTTCTACCCAGAGCTCGACAACGCAGGCTCCCAAAATATGCCCGGCATTTCTTAAACGGACCTTTACTCCCGGCGCCAACTCGATAATTTCATCCATATTAAGCGAGCGAAATTGATCTAAACATTCCACGCCATCATTAGCAGTATAAATCGGTTCCAGTAAGGGTTTTCCAGCTCGTTTATTTTTCCGGTTTTTTCTCTCTACTTCAAATTCCTGTATATGCCCTGAATCCGGAAGTAGTACCCCAGCCAGATCTTCAGTAGCATGACTGCAGTAAATCTTACCTGTAAAACCATGTTTACACAGTTTCGGTACCAAACCGATATGATCAATATGGGCATGGGTCAATATTAGAAAATCAATAGTTGCCGGCTCTACTGCAAAATCCCGACAGTTCCTATCCTGTAGTGCCCGAGGACCTTGAAACAGTCCACAGTCTACCCCGAATCGGCTGGTCTCAGTCTCTATTAGAAAGAAAGACCCCGTTACAGTCCTGGCCGCCCCCAGGAAACGTAGCTTCATAAATTATTCCCCCAAAAATTTTTTATATATTTGAGAGTTTTGCATAATTCAAAAATCCAGCTTGTCATTCTGAGCGCAGCGAAGAATCTTTTAGATCCTTCGGCGTTGCCTCAGGATGACATTACTGAAATACTTGGCTAATGATATGAAAAAATTAATTATGCAAAATCCTCATTTATTTATAATTATATAGCAACCAGTCTCCTGGCGTCTTTATTTCTGGAAAGCTTGTAATACTGTTCATAGAAATCAAAAATCTCAGCCTTGATTACACCCCTGTCCTGGGTTTTCAATGCACGCAACAAGTTGTCAAAACTGATCCGTCCGAAGTCTTTTACTACTTCGTTGCTGTCCAGGTTTTCCACTACCTCACAATAACGAGCGTGAACCTGTTCAAATACTCCGAAATACAATTCTCGAATGTGGATCACTCGTTTCGTGATCTGTTCGACTTCTACCCCTTCCAGATCAACCATTGCTACCAGATCGTCTACAAGATTGTTAAGCATTCGGTTGTTAAATATGGCAGCCATTACTTCCTTGCGGTACTGCTTGGATAGTAAGTAACGCATGTAATCGAGAAAATCATTTTGAGCCGAAGATCGAAGCAGTGAGTATCCTTTTAGCATATCCAGTTCCCTGTCTGACACCTCACCTTTCACCATACCTCTCCCCTTCGTTAGTATATTTATTAACTAAGGAGTTCCACCCGGTACAGCCTTAATCCTTTAGTAAATTATCGTATTATTTATGGCTAATCCTAATGTATTCGTATACTTTCGACACCTGAGCTTGCTTTATTTGGAAGATTATCCTTTTCTGTGTCGAGCCAGAAAGATTCCGATTCGATTCAATGCCTCTTCGATATCAGCTACACTGGCAGCATAACAGCATCTTACATGACCATTGCCAATGAATCCAAATGCATTTCCGGGTACTACTGCCACTTTTTCTTCCATAATCAGCTTCTCACTAAATTCCTCACTGTTCATGCCGGTATTTTTTATGGAGGGAAATGCATAAAAGGCTCCCTGCGGCTCAAAGCACTCCATTCCAATCTCCCTAAAACTGGATACAATAATCTTCCTGCGGTAATTATAATTCTCAACCATCTTTCTCATTTCACTCTCTCCATGACGAAGAGCCTCCAGGGCAGCCTTTTGGGCCATAATAGGAGCACACATAATAGTATACTGATGTATTTTGGTCATAGCCCCTATCAGGTCTGGATGGCCACAGGCATAGCCAATACGCCACCCGGTCATGGCAAATGCTTTGGAAAAACCATTAAAAACGATAGTCCGGTCCCGCATGCCCGGCAGAGAGCTGATTGAAACGTGCTGTCCATTATAAGTAAGTTCTGAATATATTTCATCAGATATAACAATCAAGTCATTTTTTATAATTATGTCCACCAGAGCCTCAAGGTCTTCTTTACGCATAATACCGCCAGTGGGATTATTGGGATAGGCCAGTATAAGCACCTTGCTCTTAGGGGTTATAGCCTTTTCCAACAAATCGGGTCTAAGGCGGTATTCATCTGCCGCCAATGTCTCCACCGGTACCGGAACCCCATAAGCCAGACATGCTCCGGGTGAATAAGATACATACGATGGTTCAGGAACCAAAACCTCGTCTCCAGGTTCGATGATCGCTCTTAAAGCCAGATCAACTGCTTCACTAACCCCTACCGTTACCAGAATTTCTCGCTCCGGTGAATAGTTGACTCCGATATGTTTTTTCATATAATAGGCAATCTCTTCTCTTAATTCAATCAAACCTTGATTGGAGGTATACATGGTATAACCATGTTCCAGACTGTAAAAACAAGCTTCCCTTATATGCCAGGGTGTTACAAAGTCCGGTTCACCCACGCCTAAAGAAATTACCCCTTCCATCTGGGAAACCAGATCAAAGAACTTTCTTATACCGGAAGGGGGAATGCCTTGTACTGTTTTTGATACATATTTATCCATAGTGCTCACGGACTGATCACCAACCTTCTATCTTCCTGTGGACTTTCAAAAATGAAATTATCCTGTTTGTAGCGTTTAAGTATGAAATGAGTTACTGTACTCTGAACCTCATCCAGGGTAGACAGTTTATGAGAAACAAACAGAGCAATTTCCTTCATGGTGTCACCAGTGACCACAATAGATAGATCATAAGTTCCACTCATCAGATATACTGACCTAACTTCCGGAAAACGGCTGATCCTTTCGGCCACCCCGTTAAAACCCACTTCCCGGGCCGGAGTTACTTTGACTTCAATCATAGCCTCTACCCCGTTTTCGCCATATCGGTCCCAGTTTATAACTGCATTGTATCCCAGTATATATTTTTCTTTTTCCAGATACGCCAGAACTTCCCGGATATGCGCTTCGTCCTCATCCAGCATGGTCGCCATAGTTTTCGGACTGATTTTCGCATCATTCTCTAAAATTTTTAATATCTTTTTTTGAAGTTCCATTTTTCTTACAAAGCCCCCTTAACTATATATATTTCAAAATAAAAAAAAATAAAACTCTCATCCCTATCCAGGGACGAGAGTTATTTCCCGCGGTACCACCCTAATTGCATAAATTGCCTGCTTTATTAATGATAACGGTCCCATTGAAACCGTCCGGCTTAGTGCTGGTTAGCATTAACACCGGAGCTCTCAGGTGGCTTTCCCTTTTAACCTGCTCCCGGTTCACAGCTACCCCGGTTCTCTGCCAGCAAGTTCTAAAGATACTCTTCTGATCATCGCTTTTAAATATAGGTTTTAAATATGCTAACATTCTCAGTAATATACGTCAAGACAAAATTATGACTGCTAATTCGGGTAAACATTTCCTGCACTATTTTTTTACCTGCTGCATATTTATAGTTCTATCTGGAGGTGATGCTAATGTACCCTTTATCAGATCTGACTCAAGAAGAGCTCAAGGTAGCTCGTAGAATTGATGATTATTTTCGCATCGACCATATGAGCTTTAAGGAAAAATTATTTAATGCCCTACTCATTGCCCAGCATGAATTAGACGCCCAATATTACGGTAATGAATTTGAGAAATCCAGGATACTGGAGTTTCGTGATATTTTGTTGCTGCTCCTTAACAAATTCCCCTATGAATAAGACCCTCTGGATTGCCTCAATCCAGCCTTAATTGTTGCTACTTAAAGAGGGTAAACTTCTTCTTCAGCCACCGGTATTCTACCAGATAACCTGTCAGCATAAGGAAAAATACTGCTAAATACGAGGCCCGCTCCCAGGTCAACCTAGAATTGATGCTATTAATAGCCTTTTCTTTCTCACTAATAAAATCCTCAATACTCTGACGTTCTTCCTTTAAAGAGGTCATTTGATGAATGGTTTTATACAACTCATCTTGAATATCGTAATACCTGTTCCACTGGAGAATTCTCTCTTTTTTTAAATCAGCTACCCACTTAACATAGACATAATGTTTATCCTCTTCCCGAACCGTCATGGCGTCATAAACTGGAATGCCCACTGAGGCCGCTGGTGGATTCAGGCCAATAAATTTGCCAATGGTGGCTGGAACATCCAGTATCATAGTTGAGGATGTTTTGGTGCCCGATTTGCAGCCTGGTCCATGAATTACCAGAGGCACCAGATCACTGGGAGATGTGCTTCGGGCTGAGGTTACAATAATCAGAGAATCATAATACATGTTGGCGTTTTTTAGACTGCTTATAAATTGGCCCAGGCTGCTGTCAAATGCTATTAAGGAATCGTAATAGCCGGTTTTATCCAAAGCCAAAAGTCTTTCCATGCTATCATTGACATATATATAAGAGAAATAAGGCATTTTTTCGGGGATATTATCCATTGCACTGGCTAATGCATTATGGTCACTACTACCGGATTTCAATCCTACATATTTATCTTCTCCATAATTAAACACCTTGAGCTTTCCACCGGAGCCATCGATCACCTGAAATGTCTTCTCCCGTTGCTGCAACAGGGCTAGCAGAGATTCAACTTCTATATTATTACTGTTGTTATAATATCCATGTTCGCTCGGCAGGGTTCCGGTCAAAATTGATGCCTGGGCTGCTTCCACTGAATCGGTTCGAACAGATAAGCATTTTTCGTCCATCAGCCCTTGGGCTGCCATCTGTCTCAAGTTATGCATCGGTGTACTGACATAACCTTCGTAATTCAAGCCTTCAACATTGATTAATATTACCCGCTGCACAGATTCAGAAGATGCCATAGTCGGCGGCAGCATAAATACCATGGTAGATAAAAGGGTTAATATCACCACCCTCAATAACAGGCCCAAGCTCCTGCGCAACCACATCACCCCCTTATCGGTTTATGGTAATGTATATTGACCGGAAGGTGCTAATATTCATATCATCAGAATCTGCCGCTGCGTAAAATTGAATAGGCCAGAAATAATCCTAAGATTACCGCCAGTATAAACCCCAATTCAGCTATAGGTATCCGTGCCACTATGCTATTACCGCTTATATTCACAAATAAAGAAGTGCCAATAATGAGGCTGGCTAAAATAATGGCCAGGGAGAGCCGATTAGATATTAAATCCAACTTGGACCCCAGAAATTCCAGACGCTGATGTTCCATTTTAATGGTGATCTGTCCATCACTCAATTTTTTAATGGTAGTGCTGATATCCCCGGGCATAGTCCTGGCGACATGCCCATAATCCAAGAAGACCTCAGCGATTTCCTGTTTAATCTTCTTGCTGGAAAATCTCTCTTTCAATGCTCTTTTACCGTAGGGTTCGGCAATATCAACCAGGCTGATGGTGGGATCCAACTGGGCTATGGTGCTTTCGATGGTCATCAGCATCTTAACCATTAAAGACAGCTCGGCTGGAAGTCTAACTCGATAATGAACCGATAGATCAATTAGCTCAGCCAAGGCTTCGCCAATATTTATTCGTGATAAGGGCAGTCCGTAATATTTACGGGACAGATTAGCCACATCCCGCCTCAATTCTTCCACACTAACATGGCGGGTATTATCGGCGATTTCCAACAAAGCCCGGGTTACCCCGGTAACATCATGGTTCATCATGCCGATCACCAAAATCATATATTTATCCCGGTCATATTCGTCAATAACTCCTACTTGGCCAAAATCATAGAAAATGATTTTTTCACCCCTGCTTACGGCCATATTCCCAGGATGAGGATCGGCATGGAAAAACCCATGTACATATATCTGCAGATAAAGGGCTTTGACAATATGGGCGGCTATACGACGGGTATCATAATGGTGTTGTTTCAGGCTGGCTAAGTCAGATATTTTTACCCCTTCAACATATTCCATGGTTACCACTCGTTTGCCACAATAAGCCCAAAATACAGCAGGAATAATAACGGTATCGACAGCTTCAAAATTACGATAAAATATTTCTATGTTTCGAGCCTCTTTTTCAAAATCCAATTCATTTACCAAGGCCTGCCCTAGCTCATCGATGACTTCGGATAATTGGTAAAACCGTATCCATTCACTGCGTCTTTCCAACCATACCGATATTTCCCGCAGTATTTCCAGGTCGGTTTTGATCATCTCATCTATACCGGGGCGTTTTACTTTTACTACTACCCGCTCACCCGATATTAGAGTGCCCTCGTGTACCTGGCCAATCGATGCTGCCGCTATCGGGTGGGGATTGAAATAGCTAAAATCTTTCTCTATATCTATACCCTCCCGGCTCAGAATTTTCTCCACTTCCAAATAAGCAAAGGAAGGCACATTATCCTGCAGGTTTTCCAGTTCTTTTATATATTCAGGATTTAGCCAATCAGCTCTGGTACTCAGCAATTGACCCATTTTTATATAGGTTGGTCCCAGTTCTTCAAATGCCGCCCGGAGCCGGCGAGCAGCATTTCGTTGCTGCAACCGGTGGTCGACTTTATCAGCCCTGCTCCGTCTGCTTAGAAAAGGCAGGTTGAGGCGATCATAGGCTGAGGCAAAACCATATTTGATGAATACATTGGCTACTTCCCGATAGCGGGGCAAGTGTTTAACCGTATTTATGGAGCTATTTAGTTTCATCAACTTCCTCCCAACCCGAAAGAACTGCCAAGCATTCTACCGGCAGTTCTTACCAACAGGGATATTATCAGGATATTTTTCCTTCCAGGTCCTTGATCTTATTTTTTAAGTCGTTAATCTCTGCCTGGCTGTTGGCAAATAAGTCTTTAAGATCATTAAGTTCTTCTCGAATAACATTTCTTAATTCCTGTTTCTCTTCCTCGCCTCGTTTTATAGCATCATCCACAAATTTCTTAGCTTCCTCCTTGTTCATTTCACCCTTCTCCACCATTTCCTGTATCATCTTCTCAGCCTTTTCTTTGCTCAGACTAATAGCTCCCAAACCAAAATAAATAGCTTTTTTCATCATTGCCTGAAGCTTCCTCCTTATCGTTATTTTTATGTATTTTTAGCAGCATTAACCAAACCTATACATCCGACTTGCTGACATTAAACAATAAACTAATTTAACTGCTTAAATAGTAAACCTTTAGGCTTGAAGTTCACCTTTTTACTTAGAACCAGCACCAGGCATTGACCACTTTAGAACCTCGGTAGCTTCTTTCACCGCTACCGCTACAACACTGCCCTACTTGTAGAACAATTTTTGCCTGAACAATTTTTTTGCCCCTATCTCTTCCAGGGCTGAAGCATAACTTTAGATACCGCCTGAAATCAGGGATGTAAAGTTTAT
>CAZXIR010000017.1:11842-24534 GCA_964640845.1 uncultured Syntrophomonas sp. | reverse complement strand
TGGTCGGTGTTGCCGTAACGGTGTTGGCGGGCGCAGGTGTCGGTGTCGAAGCGGGGGCAGGCTGCGGAGACGGTGTTTTAATGGCCTTTTCAGAGACAGTAATGGTGTACTCCGCCCACTTTACGCCTGAATTGGCGTGACGAATCTCAACCACTTTTGTACCCGTGGTCGTAAACGGTCTGCCTTGCGTGAGTTCAACAGTTTTTGATGTGATGAACTTAAGGTTTTTGGTTTCTTCCACGATGGTGCCATCTCTATGCTTATTAACAGCTCTCACTCCGGCTATGTCGAAACCATCACCCACAGCATAAACGGTTTTTGTAGGCACAGAGAGTATATTTAATCCGTAGTTCAAGGTTAACGGGTCAACGTCTGTGATAGTTTGAGAATTGGTCTGCTTCGGCTTAATAATTACACTTGCGATGTTGGAGTTCAACGCTTCTTTGCCGTCAACGTATATAACGCAGAAGTAGTAATAAGTGCCCGCTTTCAGCGACTTTGGAATCTCCATTGAAGCCGTTTTTATTTGTGTTAGCGAGCCATGCGGCGGAAATATATTCCTTTCACTGGTTGCCCAGCGGTACGAGATTTTCTTACCTTTGCTATTAATGACGTCAACAGACAAACTGCCTTCAATGTTACCCTCGATAACGGTTGTAGTAGCCGCAGGTTGGCTGCTGATAGAGACACCATTCGTGCCCAATATACTGTCTACCAGCAAGCAGGGCGTTGCTCCGCCGGTCAGGTACTCAACGTAAAAGTCACGAAACACTTCAATTTTTGCTACTATTTCCGGAGACGAGCCCCTCATTATTTTCGCTATCCAATCGGAATCGTATCCGTTTTGGAGTATATGGGCAATGTCTTCGTAAGCAGTGATTATCGCGTCCCCATATTTGCCTCCATGAGGCTCACTCCCGAATTTCTCGTTCACCGCCGCAATTTTAATGCTAAATTCTGCGTCTACATTTCTTTTGTATAGGTCTGCAAGGGCTTTCGCCTCCAAAGAAAAATTTGTAGCATGTACGATTTCATGTATTACCGTAATATAAGTCCATCCGGGATACAAATAAATGGTGCTACCCATCGTCATTCCACTCGCTTGGAAGTCCCCGGATGAACCACCATCTTTGGTAATATGTATTCGAAACTGTTTGTTGTTGCCGAACCCTGCGGACACAACCTTAATGAAGTCTTTTCCCCACACAGATAGCCCTTGTTCTATCCAGCCTTGTTCTTCAGGGGTTATCGTTACAGAGTCGGCGCAGGAAACTTTAACGTCATACTCGCTTTGCATTCTGAGTGCAAAATTTGCAAATGTTTCCGAATTGTTCTGATTCGGTGTGGTA
The DNA here is from genome assembly GCA_964640845.1 of uncultured Syntrophomonas sp. GTDB lineage: Bacteria > Bacillota > Syntrophomonadia > Syntrophomonadales > Syntrophomonadaceae > JAAYJK01. The sequence goes on along the minus strand of CAZXIR010000017.1, from coordinate 23,185 downwards.
GTGTCTGCCGCCAGCACCGTCGTCGGCAGTATGGTCAATACCATACAAAGGGTGAGCAGTATGCTCATAAGCTGCTGCTTTTTCATAGTGTTTTTCCTCCTAATATATTTTTGTAGCGGCTATTTCCCAAAAACTTTCCGCTGCGTGAAACTTGATTTTATCGACATAAAACATGGTTGCGTAGCCGAAGAGCGGAGAAATTTTCCGCTCTCCACAAATCATCCGTGGCGCTTAATCTTCCGTGTAGGGCGACACGTCAGGCTCGATCCACGCTTTGCCATCGCGCCAGTCCACATCGAAGTCAAACAGTTTGGCGATGTCCCGCAGCTTGATATAGTTGTTGCCGCCGATGGTATAGGCGGTCAATCCCGTCACCGTTGTGCCGGTGTCACCCCATACGAAGTCTGTGGTGCTTAGTGTCGCACTTTTACTGTCTTTGCCGATTGCGGCAAGCTCGCCGCTCGTCTTGGTGTACGCCGCATGGTTATACAGCTTCGCCTTGCCGTCCTCCCAGCGCACATCAAATCGTGTTTTTAACAGTGCCGCCACATCCCGCAGCTTGACGTAGTTGTTGCCGCCGATACTGTATGCGGGCAGCGCGGCCTCAGCATCGTTCAGCATAAACTTGGTGTTGGTCGGTGTTGCCGTAACGGTGTTGGCGGGCGCAGGTGTCGGTGTCGAAGCGGGTGTCTGACCAGGCGTCCCCACGGAAGACTTCAGGTTCCGCGGCGGCACGGCCAACCGAAGATTCTCTACTTTGTCTCTCACCCCGCTTACGTCGCCTACCCTCACAACTTCTTCTTCTCCCCACCAGATGGTTTTATATTGGAGGGTCGCTGCCTGCTCCCATGTAATTTTTGCATTGGCGCTGGTGTCGCCACCGATGGCAAAGCTCTTGATGGTGTCCATGGTAAAGGGAGCCACCTTGCGGCTAACAAGGCCTTTGTTATAGTCCATGAGTTTGATCAGGTACGATGTAAACTCCCCATAGGTGGGATTCGCGCTCCAATTCATATTAGGATTGGTAAAGACCCGACAGCCGTAACACTGATTTACAGCGGTTTGCCAATAGGTTGTGATTCTTTCGTTGGTCCATTTCACCGGGCTCTCTTCAGGATTGTAATTACCTAAATTATGGAGCACGCCAGAGAAGAGTTGCGCCATTTCCGCGTTGCTAACGAGTACGCCCCAGTCCTCAAAACGCACGTTAGAATCAGCAAATCGTTCAGTTAGGATAACCCTCGCCCCGTCCGTATAGCCTTTTCCAGACATGACTACCGTCATTTTTGGGTTCTCGGAAGGGCGCATTACAACACCAGCTGCCACAGCACTATCCTTGATTTCTATCTGCCATAAATAAGGTTTATTCACAGCCGCCACCTGGGTCTCGCCCGCACTTATTTTTGTCAGTCTGGCAGCCCACATATAATACGCCTTACCTTCATACTTTACCTTTGCCCAGTCGCCCTTGACCTCGGTCACTTCCAGAATAGTGTCTGACGGAAGTGTCCCGACAATGTCGCCATCCGGCTTTGATCGGTAGACCGGGTTCGTCCCGACCTTATACATCACTCCGTCATCGATTTCGCCCGCAACGCCCAGATAGCGTCCATCCACCATCTTTATGGTTATTTCAGCCGTATTAGCGTCTACAACGCGCTTTTTTTCAACATAAAATTTCGTGTCTCTGCCTCCTGTGCAAAGCACCGCGTTGCCTGCGGCATCGATATTGATAAACGTGTCATCCCCAGCGCCATACCACAAACCGTCGGAACCAGAGCCTATGGAGCCAAGACGGACGCTGTACCAGCCGTTGTCTATCGCATCATACAGTTTATAAGTAGTCTCGGTTGGTGCAGGTGCCGTCTTCTCAGGGGCAACATATTCGCCGGTGACGGTGACGGTATATTTTCCCACGATTTGGCTTGTTTTTTCGCCCGGAGCAGTCCACCGCAGGGTAATCTCCTGCTTTCCTGCGATGTACGCAAATACCGTACCTTGATTGAGCGTCACATTGCCGGAGTTTCTGAAACTGATTTCGTCAGAGATGTCCTTTTTTTCGCCGCCTACAATAGCCGTCGCTTTAATCCCGGTTCGGTCAAATCCCTCGCCAACCGTATATTCGGTCTTTGCGGGGTAAGACAGTATGGTCACAGCTTCCGCCGCAAACGCCGTTGTCGACAGCATGGTCAGCGCCATGCAGATGGTGAGCAGGATGCCCATAAATCGTTTTTTCATAGTTTTTCCTCCTTTTTGATTGAACGAAATAACATTTATTTCTCCACGTTCAGTCTATCAGAAATCTCTCTGCAAAACCGTCCGCTGCATGAAACATGATTTTTTCGACATGAAACATGATTCTCATTCCTATAACAACATTACTTATTAAACAACCCCTCAACAGGGCTGAACTTTTTATGCATTTGCTGAAGGTCAGATCCCCATAGCTCCACATAATGACGTACCATTTCCAAAGAAGAGTGGCCCAGCAACTTCTGCAAACTCAGTATGTCTCCACCCTTCATAATATATAACTTTGCACAGGTATGTCTGAAGGTATGCGGCGAAACTCTTACGTTTATTAATCCTGCCTGGTTCCCGTACATCTTTAAACGCTCCTGTAGTGTCCTATGTTTCAAATCTTCTCCCAGGTCGGTAATCCATAAGTAATCATGATTTACTGAGCCACGTAACCGAATATATCGCTGAAGAAAACGTCTGGTAGTTGCCTGAAATATTACCGCCCGTTCCTTTGAACCTTTACCCCAAACCACTATCTTTCCACCTTGGAGATCAACATCAGCCATTTTCATGTTTATCAGCTCGGATAATCTAACTCCTGTATCAAGCAAGATCAACATTATAGTATAGTCACGATATCCAACAAATGACGACCTATCTGGCTGTGCCAATAATCTTTTTAATTCATCTTCTTCAAAAGGACGAATTATTACCTTGGGAGTCTTTAATTTACCAAGCTTCTCTGCTGGGCTAGTTAGTATCATTTCATTAGTTATAAGAAAGGCATATAATTGCTTAATGCTGCGAATGCGATGATTAATAGTGGTAGGCGCAAGGCTGCAATCCCTCTTCCAGTAGAGAATACACTTTTTTAAATGTCCCTCGCTTATCTCGGTAGGTGTGGTAGAAAGATCAAAATGCATAAGGGCTTGTTTAACATAATGAAGGTTCTCTTTGTGCCATCGCTTTGTGTGGAACGCTAAGTTTTTTAGCTCCATTTCATCCAGGAACATTTTCACACAAGTATCATAATCATGTAATCCCTTGGGATTACTTTCCTTGGAGTCCAACTCCAGGGCCATCTCATCAATTCTTCCTCTTCGTTTTGCCATAGCCAATACCTCCTAATTTGTTATAGGAAGAGGCCGCATACGTCCTGACCGCATACGCTCACCGCGTACGACCCAATGAAAAAAGGCTTGCGTATTCCACTTTTCAGTAGAGTTCGCAAACCCCTATTTATAGGCTATCATGGTGTCGGAGGCGGGACTTGAACCCGCACACCTTTCGGCATACGCCCCTCAAACGTACGTGTCTGCCGGTTCCACCACTCCGACACAAGTAGTGCTGTCGTTCCCGACACACGGTATTATACAATAGTTTTGAGCTTTATGTCAAGATGGACCTACCCTGGAGATTTTTGAGTATTTGCCGAATAATATACGAAATGTTGAACCTGAAATAAATAGGCAGGGTTTTGGTCATCTAGCATTTGAGGTAGAATCGGTGGAAGATGTTTTGCTTAACTTACTTAAGCATGGTGGGAGTCAGTTGGGGGAAGTAATCGTAAAAGAATATGACACCATTGGTATATTGACTGTTGTCTATGCCAGGGACCCGGAAGGTAATTTTGTGGAAATACAGAATTGGAAGAAGTGAATAGTAACAAAAAACAGATAGCCCATTTATATGAAGCTATCGGTTTTTCTGGTTCTTGTTATCAGTTTAAAATCTACGACCTCTTTTTATCTTATCAAATATAGACTTATTTATATTCCTGAGGGTTTCAACCGCCATATGTATTTGGGCGCTGAAACTGTGTACTGTCATCTCTGGCTGACACCTGGACGGACCTACCATCAAGGGACTGAATCCGGTAAGTGATGCTGCCTTTTCATTTAATTCATGGAATTTAAGCGGCATAGGTATGCCTGTCTTACAGTAACGGGCAAAATGATAGCAATTATTCCATACCAGATGATAACCGGCTTGTCCTACATAAGACAATGCAGTGCCTACTACTTCATCGATATCTTTACATTCATCGTAGACCACCGTCTTTTTAGTACCACCCTTAAGAAATACATCCATATCCGTTCTTTGAATGTACGAATCAAATTTCTTAAAGGGTTCACCAGTAAAATGTATGCAGGTACCATCGCCCATATCGATAGCATGGTGAAAATAAAAATAACGAAATACTTTAATATGATCTCCTCGCACTTTACCTACTCTCCTATTTCTAGTTTGTATTACTGATGCTTGTACTAGTGAACTACTCCCACTTACACTTCATTTAGAAGTGGCGCAACGCATTATTCATATGATACGAAAACTGCGGCATTCATCACCCACCTACGCTACCGCTTAGAGGAGGGTGTCTTCTGCCGCCCCAAGATAAAGCTAGCATTTATTTTAACATAAATTGTTAGGGATAGGGTAAATATGTTTATCCATTTTCACTTTGTTTTAATCCCTTTGTTTTAATCTGCCAGGATAGTCTCGATGAAAAAAAAAGCAACCGCAGATGTTTCTGCGGTCTACTCTTTGGAGAATCTCGCTCATCCTAGTTATATCCAGTTTCGTTCTATATAGAATGACTGGTAAGACAGGTCAGGGAAACTCGGATGGTTTATTTAGCTTTCTATATACTTAGGTTGGGTTTATACTGCTAGGGCATTTATAGCCACATTGGTAAGAGATAAGCACCTGACATTATCGGTATCAATGTCAACAACCTCCACCACATAATGGCAGCAACCCGGGCATTTTACGCACTCACACCAACTAAGGCTAAAAGCCTCCTTAAGGTTTATTTCCACCTCTGATCTGCTGATACCATTGGGAATAACCTGCACTGCGTTAGCGGGGGGGTCAAGAACCCTCCTGCGGCGATCAACATCCACTTCTTTTTCATAGACCCAGGTCCCAAGAGGAATTTTGGGGCCGCTGTCACAAGCTCTGCTTAATTGAAAGATAAGACGAATGGAAAATTCACCTTCTCTGCTTTCCACCTGGTAATTAATCATGGCGGAAAAGTCAACTTTAACCGTCGGGCAGTTTAGTCCTCTACTATCGATGGCTACCGTACCTGCAACGAAGTCTGCTGGACAGTCGCCTTTGCGGCGGCCAAAATCTACAGGCAGAGTCAATCCGCTGCCGTTACCACAAGTCATAACGGCTTTAGTATCATGGGGGTAATGAAAGTTGTGAGGAGGAGCGCATCTATCCTCTTCTGGCAATCTGTAATTTGACATAAATTTATACCTCCTAAAAATTTTTTCGGGTTATCTGAAAGGTTGCAGTTATGATTTGTTAGCAATTACTGCTTCTAGAATAATTTATTCAATACACCAAAATTTGCTACTATTCAAATAATTATTTCTGGGAGTAATAAAGGGAATCAATCCAAAATCGTTAAAAATTGATTTGAAGGTTAACATTATTCCTTGTTATGTAATATTTTATATTAAATGTATGAAAGGGGATGTGATACCGTGGCATCCATTACCTTCCTGCCTAATATGGATACCTATATATCCCAATGGTATTATGGTCAAAACTTTGCCCACAGCCAGGCTCTTTTTGTCAGTCAGTATCAACAGCTAGGAGATGATTATAGATCTTTACTTCAGTTTGACTTAAGCAGTATTCCAAAGGCCAGTACTATTGAAAAAGCAGAATTACAGCTAACTTTGTTCCGGAACGAGGTAACTTCAGAGAATATTTGTGTTAGTGTACACCGCCTACTGAATAAGTGGCTCAACCACACTATAAACTGGGACACTCAACCCCCCTTCAGTCCACTCTGGGATAGCTCTATGCCCATTGACCAAACAACCCCACTAGGGCTCAAGACTATGGATATAAGTGACCTGGTCCGGGGATGGCATGAGGGGTCGATCCCTAACAATGGCTTATTGCTGGCCGGTGGTGAAGATAACAACGATCTGATTGCCTTTAGAAGCACCAACTATTTGTATAGTAATGAATGGCCAAAATTATCCGTTAAGTTCGTTAACGGCATCTTGGAAATAATAGAGCAGGAGAAGATAATGATCCCGGCATGTCCTGATACACCGATTATTGAATCAAGACCGATTGCACTGGGGCCAAGAAAAAAAGCTACTTTTATGATTTTAAACACTTCTGACTCACCCCATGTTAAGGTCAAGGTCCAGCTGGGATGCGATAACCATCCTGATTCAAGGTTTTTCGATACCGGACCCTGGCACTGCCTTGAACCTCAGGGATACCCTGGAGAAGCTATAGCATTGTCCAGTTCCGATGCAGCAGAATATGCTAGAGTACTCTTTTGGGGAGCCGGAGGAGAAACCTTAACCGTATATCCGCGAACTAAAGAAACCTGATTTTTTTAAAAAGTAAAAACGTTGACTAGCGGTCGATACTGCATTCGGTTAATTGTTACTGCCGACAAAACCAATTGAATAAATTTACTATAATGGATTAATGTACGTGCAATCTTAATGTTTTTTTAGGGAATGATATTAGCAGATTCTTTTTCTAATAGGAGGGATTAATTTGATTGGTACAGTAAAGTGGTTCGATGAAACCAAGGGTTTTGGATTTATTGGAACTGAACAGGGTACGGACGTTTTTGTGCATCAGTCAGCTCTGCAAAGCTCGGGATTAAGATCTTTGAGTGAAGGACAGCAGGTGCAGTTCGATGTTACTCAGGGACCCAAGGGGCAGCAAGCCTCTAACGTGCAGCTTCTATCATAATGCTTTGGACTTGTTATTAACGGATAAGTCAAGGACAGAAGACGGTTTACATTAACAACTCAAAACTCAACATCCAGCCGTGGGATCTCTTCCACGGCTTCTATCCCTACACACCCTCTCTCATTAACTTCAGTTCTTCCCGCAGCCCCTTTCTTTCATCAAATAAGCGCAGCAGTATTTTTATGGATTCCACCGTTTCAATACTTAGATAATGTTCCATTTTTTCCGTTTCTTCAAGAATTATGGCCTCTCCTACCCCTATGAGTCTTAAAAACTTCTCTATGACAGCATGCCTTTCTAAAAGATAAGCACCTAACTCCCGTCCCTTATCAGTGAGGATTACCAAGCCATACTTTTCGTAATTGACCAGATCCATTTCAGCTAGTTTTTTTATCATATTAGTAACTGATGGCGGCTGCACATTAAGCGCATCCGCCAGATCACTTATTCGAATATAGTTTTTATCCAGGGTAAAGCGATAAGTCATTTCCAAATAATCTTCCATACTGGGGGTTAACAGACTACTCCCCTTTCCCAGAAGTTCATACCCTCTGGCGGTATAGAATTGTTGTTTATCCTGTTTCATATTTTCACCTCAAAGATTCAATGGGAAATCTTTTTCATCTTTTTAATACTATATTTTCTCTTTTAAAATATATGATTCTTCCTTCAATCCCTCTTCCCGTTTATCTCCCGTTTTTATGCTAATAAATAAAACATATAGTCCCAGTATTAAAAATACTACTCCTGCTAGCCGGTTGATTTTATCAGGTCCCAAATAGCGTGCCAGTGAAAGACCGATGGTTACTTCTATTATCACGCATAATACTAATGCCAGAGCGCTGGCTATGAATATCATCCATTTTTTATCCGGATTACTACTGGTTATCAGCAGAACCGCCAGCTGGGTTTTATCCCCCAATTCACATAGGATGATGATGGCATATGTCGTAAGCAAGGTTAAAAATTCTATACTCATATTACCAGTCCTTTAAGGTATTTTAATGTTGCCAATTACACCAAATATTAATAATAATCCTAGAATAGTAAAAGCAAGTGCCGAAATCATACTAATCGTATTAGGTTTTAGAAATCGAGCAATTACCTGAGACCCTATAATAACTTCCAAAAATGAGGCACAGATTAGAGCGGTAGCCGATCCTATGGCTACCCAGAAAACATACATTGGTTTGGCTCCAGCCAATAACAAAGTAGTTATTTGTGTTTTGTCTCCCATTTCAGATAAGAAAACTACTCCCAGTGTTGACAGAAACAATCGCCAGTTGGTAATTTTCCCTATTTTCCCAGCAATACGCTCTCACTCCTGTTCTTAATCCGGGCTTACTATTTTAGTCTAGACTTACTTATTCTTATGCCGATAGTATTCAATCGGTTACCCGGTGGGAAAAAAAAATAGCGTTTACCTGTTTTTTATCTTACAATTAAACAGTTTAAGGCCATTTAATTTAGAAAATATCTCCAAATCGCAGTTTTATATGTGGTTTGACTTGACAATGTGATGTAGTTAGATTATGATTTTAGTGCCTTGTTCTTGACGCTTACTCCTTTTCGGGTAACGAAGTCCAAGAGTACTACCTGAAGGGAGTTGACTATTTCATGGAAGACAAGTATCTAGTATGTAAAGATTGCGGGAATGAATTTTTATTCTCAGCATCTGAACAAGAATTTTACGCAGAAAAAGGCTTTGAAAATGAACCTGGTCGTTGTCCGTCCTGTAGAAAAGCACGCAAACAACAGCGCAATGGTTTCGGCAATTCACGTGGCAGAGAAGACCGTCAGATGTTTAAGACCATCTGTGCTTCTTGTGGTCAAGAGACTACAGTACCATTCGAGCCTACCGGTGACAGACCTGTTTATTGCAGAGACTGTTTCCAAGCTAGAAGGAACAGTAGCTACAGATAAGCTTCTAAAGTAAGTAAAGGGTTTAGTATGAAAATACTGAACCCTTTTTTTGTTTTCCTATTTATTTTTTAGTAAGGACATAAACAACCTCATGGGTGAAGGCTTAAGGTTAGCGTAGGGGTGAAAGGCGATTCTATAAGCGGCAACATAGCACATTCGGTCATTATTCCAAAGCACCACTCAGCCAACTTATACTCAAAAGTTAAGACCGGCCCCAAGCGTTCTTAAGACTTCAGCCCCACCCCCGATATACTTTATAACATACTTGCGATACTCATAATACTTGCTTTTGTTTGGCCATTCTTTCCCTTTTCACCTTATCCAAGGTCATTTTTCTAAGCCGTAGAGCAGTAGGAGTAACCTCCAGCAGTTCATCATCTGCAATAAATTCCAGGCACTTCTCGAGACTCATGTTAGTTGGAGTAACCAACCGCAAGGCCTCATCGGCCCCGGACGAGCGGGTATTGGTTAGATGCTTCTTCTTACATACGTTGATTGCTATATCTTCTTTACGGCTGTTTTCACCGACTACCATTCCTTCATAAACATCAGTTCCCGCACCAATAAAAAGAATTCCTCTGTCTTGGGCATTATACAATCCATAAGCAACTGCTGTGCCGCTTTCAGAAGCAACCAGGGACCCCCTCGTACGTCCCGGTATCTCGCCTCGATAAGGCGAATAAGAATAAAAGACATGATGCATTATTCCGTTTCCTCTGGTATCAGTAAGGAATTCAGACCGAAATCCAATCAAACCCCGAGCAGGTATGCTAAATTCAAGTTTAACCGTTCCACTGTTGGAGTTAATCATATTAGCCAGTTCACCTTTGCGCCCGCTGACCTTTTCAATTACGGTACCCACATAGAGCTCTGGAACTTCTATATACAGTTCCTCTATAGGTTCTTTCTTTACTCCATCTTCATACTTAATAATCACCTCAGGGCGGGTAACTGCAAATTCGTAGCCCTGCCGGCGCATAGTTTCAATCAAAATTGACAGATGCAGCTCTCCCCGACCTGAAACCTTGAATGTATCAGGACTTAATTCTTCCACTCTCAACGAGACATTGGACAATAATTCCCTCATCAATCGGTCGCGCAGATGCCGGCTGGTTAAGAACCTGCCTTCTAATCCAGCCATAGGACTATCATTTACCACGAAATTCATAGAAATGGTCGGTTCATCGATTTTCACGAAATGGATAGGAGTTACATCCAAAGGTGAGCAGATAGTGTCCCCTATATTGATATTCTCAATTCCCGAAACAGCTATAATTTCACCTGCTGAAGCACTATCAACATCAGATCGCTGTAAGCCCTCAAATGTGTACAGGGTATTGATTTTTACCCTCTGCCCATCAGCACCGGAATTGCACAGCACATAATCATGCCCTTTTTCAATGGTGCCCCGAGATATTTTACCCACCCCTATTCTACCCACATAGGGATCATAGCTTATAGATGAAATACCCAACTGCAGTTCTCCCTCAGGATCTCCTGAAGGTATGGGAATATGCTCTAGTATGGCATCCAAAAGAGGTTTCATGTCATCTGACCATTCTTTCATAAGACATTTGGCATATCCATCCCGGGCAGAAGCCAGTATGACCGGAAACTCAAGCTGTTCCTCATCAGCTTCCAGATCGATAAACAGATCTAATAGTTCATCTTTCACTTTATCAATACTAGCTCCAGTTCGGTCAATCTTGTTTATGACCACCAGCGGTTTTAATCCAGCCTGCAGTGCCTTTTTAAGCACAAAACGAGTCTGCGGCATTGGTCCTTCATAGGCATCGACTAAGAGAAGAACTCCGTCTACCATCTCCACAATTCTTTCTACTTCCCCGCCAAAATCCGCATGACCAGGAGTATCAACAATATTTATTTTAGTGTCCTGATAAATAATACTGGTGTTTTTCGATAAAATAGTTATGCCTCGTTCACGTTCCAGATCATTACTATCCATCACTCGGTCCGGAACGGATTGATTAACTCTAAAATACCCAGATTGTTTCAGCAATTGATCAACCAAGGTAGTTTTGCCATGATCTACATGGGCTATAATAGCAATATTACGTAACATTCTTTCTGACATGTAAATATCCCTCTCCATTTATATATAATCGACTAGTTATCGTAGAAATCTGTTTTTTGGGCAACGTAGCAATTATATCAGGGAGAAGGAGTATTTACAAGCTAGATGGTTTTTTTTAATAATACGGCAGAAAAACAAGTTAGTACATGTACCCAGCTTGTTTTTTACCCTAATAATAAAGCGGCTGGAGTGTCTAAACAACCCCAGCCTGACATGCTCATATTTCAAATTTATTACCTAGTATTCTTCTACTTACTTTATCGGCATCTTCTTGCTCTATCGCCTATTCTGTTTGTTCTATCAGTTCTTCTGACTCTATCCCCTATTCTGTCTGCCCTATC
>CAZXIR010000017.1:10003-11742 GCA_964640845.1 uncultured Syntrophomonas sp. | reverse complement strand
TATTCTGTCTGCCCTATCGATTCTTCTTTCTCTATCGCATATTCTGTCTGCCCTATCAAATCTTCTTTCTCTATCGCATATTCTGTCTGCTCTATCAAATCTTCTTGGCAACCTTCTTCTTCTTCTGTCACGATAGGGGGGTACCCTGATCAGATCTGGTGAAAGGGTTACAGCTGCGGCCATAGGTGTAACAGTGATTACCGGTTTTTCAGCCTCATCTACAATGGCTCCTGCTACCTGTAACTGAGGCCAGTAACTTGAATTGCTATATTCACGACTATAGAAGCCTACCAGACTATTGAAAGGCTCATCGCATCTCAAGAGCAACCCGTGATCTACTGCATCATCAGGGAAATGATCAAGGTCGATTTCTACCCAGCCAAAATATCCTGCATGTATAACTTTTGATCCTATCGGTGTAGGGTCTATGGCTGGCCGGTTGTTCCAGGTAACGTTCAATTCATTCCAGTCACCCATTACCTTGTGTACTAATAATGTAGCAGCAGAAGGAATTTCATTGCGATATATCCTTAAACGAAGCTTAGATCTAAACCTGCGCACAGGATGGCAAAAGTTATGATGGTGATTGAAGTCGCGAAAGTGGAATTCCCCATTAAATTTTAGCAGTGACTGATATTCATCACCAGGCCCCTGGTATCTATTGGTATACAAATAAGGTTCTGCTCCAAAATTAGAATTGGCATAATATTGCGATATATAGGCATCTTCTTTGGGATGAAGAGTATTCCGGAACATAATCATTCATCTCCTTTCTATATTGATATACTACATTTTATTACCTGCATAAGAAAAATGTTCCTGAGTTTGGGTTTCTTGATATCTAATCCCCGGTTTTCGGCCATAAGAAAAACACCCCCGAATCTTTGGTGGAGGTGTTGTAGTAATAAACAATCTAATGTATTCTGTCAACGAACCAGCTTATAGACTTACCAGATCCAAAATATAATCTGCCACCAGTTCAAGCTCATCGAAGCCAAACTGAGGAATCTCCATTGGAAGCTTGGAGTCAGAAATAACCGCCTTATAACTACCCGGCGGATAGCTGGATTCATCGTAATTCCCGGCTCGATAAACAAGTATTCTAGGATTAACTTCTTGTTTGAATCCTTCTACCAGAACAAGATCAATGTCGGTAATGGTTTCCAGTATTTCCTGGAGTGGCGGACGGGTGGTTATACGTTTATGAGTAGTAATGGATTCCGGTCCCATCACTATTACTCTGGCCGCGCCAGCCTCATAATGCTGCCAGGAATCTTTGCCGGGGGTATCTATATCATAGCCATGAGCAGCATGCTTAATCGCCGCCACTTTTAAGCCCCGCTGGCTAAATATTCGAATCAGGTTAGAAATAACAGTAGTCTTGCCTGAATTGGAATAGCCAGTGAACCCTATAACTCTGGTCATATTAATCCTCTCCTCCGCATTAATCCTTTAACTTGTTTCGCCTCTTTAAAGCTTAACCCTGCCATTTGTAATATTAAAACATATAATGTAGTGTATTGCTACTTGAATAGATCATAGTCCGAAAGCTTAGCCGGGTATGAGTCTGTTGCACTGGGTGGACAAACAATAGTAGCACCTGCGTCTCTGCATTTTTGAATAACCGGGCAACTCTTAACCATCTTTTTCATAAATCAACCCCATATCTAGGAACTGGAAATGAAATTAATAATACTGTATGCTTTCCATATATGGACTCTAAAAAATGGCAGGTGATT
>CAZXIR010000017.1:2195-9903 GCA_964640845.1 uncultured Syntrophomonas sp. | reverse complement strand
ATGGAAAAGGTTAACAGTTGATACACCGGAATTACAAATCAATCATGTATTGCCTGTACTACCTTGACCATAAAAATGGTGATTAATAATAGACACAGAATGGAGGAAATCAAATTGCACGTTACCGAACATATTCATGCATTAAAAATTCCTTTCCAGGTTCATATTAATGCAGATACGGCGCTGGACAGGTTTGTCTATGTATATCTGATATATGGCAAGAAAATCTACCTTATTGATACCGGAGTGGCCGGTTCTGAAAAAAATATATTTGAATATATCAAGAAAACTGGTCGGGATCCTGCTGAATTGTCTCTCATGATTCTGACCCATTCCCATCCGGATCACATAGGGTCGGCCCGGACTATTAAAGATGCGATCGGATGTGCCAGTGCGGCCCATACCAGTGAAGTACCCTGGATGGAAGATGTCGATCTGCAGTATAGAGAACGTACCGTTCCTGGCTTTCATTCCTTGGTAGCAGGATCACTTAAAATGGATCAACGGCTGCAAGATGGCGATATTATAACCCTGGAAGATGACCTGCAATTACAGGTGTATCACACCCCCGGCCATTCCATGGGTTCGATCTCACTGATGCTGCTCCCTGATAAGGCTCTCTTTTCAGGAGATGTAGTTCCTCTGCCTGGAGATATACCTATATACGATGATATTCAAGAATCCCTGGATTCTCTCAGAAGACTGCAAACCATAGAAGGAATAAAGGTTATGCTGGCTGCCTGGGATGAGCCCAGAAGGGATCAAGAGGCCTATGATGTGATCAATAGAGGACTCAACTATCTTCAAAATATCCATGAGGTAGTTGTAAACAATGCCCCTGCTTTCTCCTCTTTATCTGAACCCCGCTGGTGCAGGAGCATACTAGAAGAACTGGGAATTCCCGCAGCGGCCGCCAACCCGCTGGTGGGCAGGTCGTTTAAATCACATCTAAAACTTCGGACAGATTCCCCAGGCGGTAGTACGAAAAGCTGATTCTTCTTAGTAAAATAGTAATTTGATCTTTATCAGGGCGATACCAGATCGCCCTGATTATATTTTATAAATCCCCCGTCCCAACCCTAAGCAGATATTTAATTCATTTCCACCAACATAACCAAATAATAATGCCGTAATAACTCCCCTCCTACCCTCATATTCTTATTATGAGGATTTTGTATAATTCAATATTAAAGGTAATTATTTTCAGATAGTGGTGCGAAAACATATTTAATACCATATGGAAGACTAAATTACGTCATTGATCAATTTATGCAAATTCCCAAATAAAACCTAAATTAGGGGGATATAAATGATCATAAATATTCATAAATACCGCCTGCCCATAATTTCTTTTGCAACCATTGCGGTGCTGTTATCGATAATTTATTTATTTGCTCTCGATAATAATTGCGAGAAACAGACTCAGATAATACAAGATTCTTTTCAATATGGTGAATTTCTTAGCTGGGAAGAAGTAAATAAGCTGTTCCCGAAATATGGTAAGGTAAAAGTAGTTGATCTAAAAACCGGTCAGCATTTTATGGTTCAAAGAAGAGGGGGAACCTATCATGCCGATGTGCAGCCGTTAACTGCCCAGGATACCCAGGTCATGAAAAAGATATACAATGATAAGTGGAGTTGGAAAAGAAGAGCCATTATCGTTGAATTGGATAACGGTCGCAAGATAGCCGGATCAATGAATGGAATGCCCCATGGCTTGGGTAATATCAAAGAAAATGAGTTTGACGGGCACTTCTGTATTCATTTCAAAGATAGTAAAACTCATTGCAGCCGCAAGGTAGACACTGCCCATCAGCTAATGATATGGAAATCAGCCGGCCTATTGGATCAGCAGTTTAATTCTTTACCAGCCATAGATACCATAGATGTTTTCCTGGCAGCGGTGGACCAAGGAGAAATAATTATTGCCGGCAAGTTATTAGATACCGGCAGCAGGAACACTCTTCTACTCTTGGATCTGGCTAACATTGATGATATAAAAGCTTATGATATCACTCCCCTAGATGACAATACCTTCCAAACTAATGTAAGATTAATATACAAAGACTCCTCCACCTTATATAATAAAAGCCTCCTTATTGAGACCACCCAGAGAGGTAAGAAGTTCAGTATCCAATCTCAGTCATTAATTCCATTATTAAAGGGAGATAATGACTTGCCATCTTCTAATATGGATAGTGTTTTTTTTGAAGAGGACCTGGAAACAGATTCGCTGTAATAAAATCAAGGGATTACTTTCTGTCTGCCAGCAATACATGTTCTAATATCATTACCATTATTACACCCATAACAAAACCGTTCCCCACTATCGGCCTCAACATCTGGGGAAAGGTGCCTACTATTTCTGCCGGCATAAACGCTATAACAGTAGCGGTAATTAAAGGAAAACCAATAATGATACCATTGCTGAAGGTGGATAGGGCATTCTTTTCCATAAGCAGCAAGAGACTGGCAGCAATTTGGATACTCATTAAATAGATTAGTATACACCCGATTATCACCTGGGGAATATTGCTCATAAATTGCATTATCCAGGGAGAAAATGAAATAATAATAAGTCCCAAACCCGCAGGTATCAAGGGATACCGGGAAGCACACCCGGTGGACGCAATAACTCCGGGGCTCATGGAGAAATTAACTGGTCCTACTACTCCTAGTAATCCGGACAGCATATTACCCAATCCGGTTACTCCTATCCCCCTTCTGGTACGCCCTTTCACATCACTTGCCTGCAGAAAGCTTGACAGTGACTGGATAGACCCCAGGTCATTAATAGATAATGCCAGAAAACAGAGCAAAAACGATATTAACACCCCCGGTTCAACTACTAAATTAAAGGAAAGGTCACCAAAAAACCAAGCCCCATATACTGTACTACCTGCATCGATAGATCCCGGTGCTAAAGGAAAAATAATATAATAGAAAACACTCCCCAGCAGAATAGCCCATACCACCAAAGTCGCTTTCCAAACCCCTTTAATATAATGATCGGCAGCAAATAACAGGCTGGCTGCCAGCAGTGCAAAAGACAGGTTGTAAATAACCGGCACCGAACTATCCCGGGCCATGACTAAATCCCTTATAGTCGGTGCCATCGTAAAAGCTATCAAGAGCAGGATCACTACTACTACTCGAGGAGAAAAAAGACCCTGCAGATAGCTAAAAAGGCCGGAAAAAGACAAGACCGCCAGAGCTAATCCACCCAGAAAAATAGCTGAATATATGCTGGCCAAAGAACTGGTTTGGCTGGCCAAAATGCCTATCAAGAGTACCGTAGCCGGTCCGATTACCAGCGGTAGGCGGTGTCCCCACAATACCTGGATAATTAACAATGTCCCGGTGGCAAAGGTTAGTTTTTGCAGATATAAAACCTGATCCTGCAAATTAGTAAACTGAACTCCCGCAATCACCTGACCTATGATCACTAAAGCGGGAATGGTCAAAGCTAACCACTGCAATCCATACGCTAACATTTCCCAAGCAGGGGGACGGTCATCTAACCCATATTTAAACTTCATCAATATTCCTCCATCATCATTTTACTACAGGCCATCAAAGCAAACAATGGGACGACCAGGGGGAGGTTCTTATGGTTGCTACCATGGTAGCAACCATAAGAACCTCCCCCTGGTCTAAGAACCGTCCCCCTGGTCGTACCTTTGTTTGCTGGTAAGTTGTTTGAAAAGTGGTAAAATATAGTTAGGCAGACTGTGAGTCGATTATTGTTCTAGCTTCAAACGAGGGGGGTAAGCAATATGGGAAGTGAAAAAAGAGAAAACCTGATCATTAAGCTGGCTATGAATTTCGGCAATGACCTGGAATCTGAAAACCTGGAAAAAATCCCTTTATATTTTTCTGAAGATGGTCAGATAGAATTATTAGGTAAAACATTAAAGGGGCGTAAGGGAGTAAGTAAATGGCTGGACTGGTTGTTTGAGAATGTGATTGAACTAAGACTCATAATTATTAATGTAATCGTGAAAGATAATATTCTATTCGAAGAATCTGCTTTAAACGTAGTAACTGCTGATGGTATAAAGCTTCAAGCCAGACAGGCTCAGGTTATGGAGTTTGATCAATGTAATAAAATTAAAAATTTGCGGCTTTATTTTGACGGGATTGATTTTGCTGGTGAACTGCTGCAGCAGTCCAAACCAGATGCGGCCAGTATGAAATAATCCCAACCATTAAATTAAATACCGGCCGGTATCTTAAATTTCACAAAGAAGGTGGTTCCTCCAGTATCTGATTCCACTTCTATGGTAGCATTATGTCGGGCCGCTATACTATAACATACAGGTAACCCCAGACCGGTTCCTGCTTCTTTAGTGGTGATAAAGGGCGTCCCAATTTCTCCTAAAATATCCGGATCTATTCCACTCCCCTGATCCTGTACGATTAAAAAAACTTCTGTCCCTTCCTGCAATGTTTTTAACATGAGACCTTTATTTGCAGGCATGGCATCCAGAGCATTTCGAGCCAAATTCAATATCAGCTGCCGGATCTCTCTTTCATCAAGTAATAATGGTGGAATTTCTTCTAAATGAATCTGGGCTAGTTTATCCTGGACTAGCGCTTCTGCATTTATTAAGGGGAAAATGCCCTTAACTATCTTGTTTAGATCATGTAGCTTAAGCTCTATAGCCTTATTCTTAGCCAAAGAAAGGAATTCGGTGATAATAGCATTGGCTCGATCCAATTCTTCAATCATCAATTCAAAGTACTCTTTATCTTGTAAATACATTTCTTTCCCGCTCAGTATTTGCAGAAAACCCCGTACCGAGGTCATAGGATTCCTTATCTCATGGCCTATGCAGGCGGCTATCTGTCCCACCAGATTCAACCTGTCCAGCCGAGCCATCTGCATTTCCAGTTTTTTTCTTTCTGTTACATCGCTTATCATAGCCAGTGAACCGGCATATTTCCTGCCGGTATTGAAAATGGGGGTCATGGAAACCACCGCCCACAAGCTGCTCCCATCTTGGCAACAAAATTTGAAATCATGTTCTACTCTTATACCTTTTCGGTTTCTTTCTATCATGATGGAGGCCATTTGTCGGTGATCCCAGGCTATATATTTGAATAATGAACAACCCATAATACTTTCAACCGGGTATCCCAGCATGCTAGCCATCTTCTCATTAACAAAAGTAATCTTGTTATCACAATCACTGAGCCATATCCCTTCATTGGCTGTCTCTACTATACGCCGGTATTGTTCCTCACTGGCCTTTAGATCGTTTTCAGCCCTTCTCCGATCGGTTACATCCCGTATGGATTCAATTGCGCCCGTAATACGACCCTGTATGTCATATAAGGGCGTAGCAATAGCCCACAAATAAGTCTGAGAATTACCTATGGTTGTACAAAGATTCTCCCCTATTAATACATTACCTTTAATCTCTATATTAGAATAATTGGGCTCCCAGTCCTGTTCATAATTTAAAACATGATCAACCAGAATCGGTCTTCGGTATCCATAAAAGGGTATGGCATATTCATAATCACCCTTACCCAAAATATCTTCTGCTTTGATTCCAGTCATCTGCTCTGCTGCCTTATTCCAGGCTATCACCCGACCCTTGCAATCGATAACCAAAGTTGCATCCGGCAAGAAGTTCAGAATATCTGCTACCCGCCGATTAGATTCTTCTAAAGCCTTTTCAGCTTCCTTGCGATGAGTAATATCTGCAATCATTCCCAGGGATCCAGACCAACTGCCATTGCAGTCGAAAAAAGGTGCTACAGAAGTAAGAGTCCATACTTCTTGTCCATCTTTCCTCCGGTATTTGAACTCATACTGCTCAGCTGTACCCTCTCTGCGCAATTTACCGTGTTCTTGGGCAATAGCCTTCCATTCCTCATCCATAAACTGGTATAATAGCTGGCCGACCATTTCTTCTACCGTATATCCTAACATCTCTGCCATTTTCTCATTGGCGAAAGTAGTTCGATAACCAGCATCTACCAGCCAAATTCCCTCATGAGAAGACTCCACTATTTGCCGGTACATTTCCTCCTTGACTTGGAAGCCTTCTTCGGATAGAAGCAGTGCTTTTTGTTTTTCATTATGCAATTTTCTGCGCAGACTATCTAGTTCATTAATTAACTGCTCTTTTGATTTTAAGTTATCAGCTTGAACAGAGGGCTGGAATTGGGATTCGTTAAAAGTATCCAATGCTTGTCCTCTCCTCTATATGTCCATTTATTGCTACAGATGCAGTCTATTTATGCAAACTCTAAGTTGATAAGGCACATCTCCCAATAAAATTATTTTACACTTCCTTAATATTACTTACCACTCAATTGATATTTTTATTCAGACCATTGTTGACATATGCCCGTAATAATTTTATAATGATACTGTGCATATGCCCATATGAAATATAGCGAGGAGGTGCTAAAATGCCAGGAAGAGATGGTAGTGGCCCTATGGGTGCAGGCCCTCGGACAGGAAGAGGCATGGGATTTTGCCAGGGATATGCCGGAACCCGGGGAGGACGCAGAGGTTGCGGATTCGGTCGTGGGTTCGGCTTTGGTAATGGTTATGGCCTTGGTGCTGGTAGAGGTGGTGTTCAAACAGCCGGAAGAAATATGGATGAAGCGTATTTGAAAGAATACCAGAATTATTTAGAAGAAGAATTGAGACAGGTAAAAATGGGACTTGGTGATAATAAATAGTGGCCCCTCATTAATAAATGAGTTTGCTTAAAAGGATAAGGATAAGTAAATTAAACAATCGAGTTTTTCATAGATATGATTATAATTACTTTTCTTTTATACTTCCTCCTTTATGGAACAAAACCGAGTATACCAACACGGTTTTGTTCCATATTTATATTCCCACATATACAAATCCTTCTTACGTTAAGACGGAAAATAGCTTCCGAAGATTTTATTCCAACCGGAGTTAGCCCGTACATAATCCCCTTCTTCTTCATATTTCAGTACTTCTACCGTTTCCTTAAAGGCAGTATTGGCCATATCCCCAAATAAGCCGTTTCTGGGCAATTCTCGGTTGCTTCCCCTAGCATACCAGTGCTCCTGGTCATCCCTTTTTCCGGCCAGGTATTCAAAGAAAGCCAGAATCATGTTTCCATAATACAGGTAGGATTTTTCCCTGCCTTCCCAATCCTCCATAAAATTCATGGCCATGTTATCCAAGAGCATACCCGGCAGCGCAACATCATTGGCATGTTTCCAGGCTCTCATCATCCTGGCCAGATGCTTAATCTTACCACCATATTTATAGTTCAAGGTATTAATAGCTTCTATTTCTTTCATTGGATTAAATTCATTCCAGCTGCCCTCATCAGCTATATTAGGATAGAGATGATTTCCGCGCGAATTCGTGAAAGCCGGTATTACTTCAAATTGCATTCCATCCTGAAACGGAATTACTACTTCCCCTTTTTCCGCTTCCTTGATAATAGTATCCGGGTATATCTCCACCATTTTCTCCTTTAATTCCCTTAACAAATATAATTGGCCATTACCATCATATGTATCAATTCGCTTAAAATGTTGAGGCGGTAGCACTACCATTATATTAAATATTCCCGTTCCTTTGATAGCAGTGCCTCGGCCGTAAGAACCAATAAAATGAGCATTCCCGGTATCATAACGGATATTCCGATAATCCAGGTTAACCTTCTGGGCAATTGTTTTTAACCTCCGGTTAATAACA
>CAZXIR010000017.1:0-2095 GCA_964640845.1 uncultured Syntrophomonas sp. | reverse complement strand
CTCCCTTATTCTCCCATGAACAGGGCTATATCTTCATCTACACTTCCAATCCCGGCAATACCAAAGTTCTTAACCAGAACATCCGCGATATTTGGAGATAGGAAGGCCGGAAGGGTAGGTCCCAGATGGATGTTTTTAACTCCCAGATATAATAAGGCCAAGAGTACTGTCACAGCTTTCTGTTCATACCAGGAAATATTATATGATATGGGCAAATCATTTATATCATCCAGACCAAATACCTCTTTTAATGTGAGGGCAATTACTGCCAGTGAATAACAATCATTACACTGTCCGGCATCTAATACCCGAGGTATTCCACCGATAAAACCAAGATCCAGTTTGTTATAACGGTATTTAGCACAGCCTGCTGTAAGAATTATTGTATCCGGGGGCAGCTGCTGAGCAAAATCAGTATAATAGGATCTGCTCTTCATTCTCCCATCACAACCAGCCATTACAAAGAATCTCTTTATGGCTCCCGACTTAACTGCTGCTACTACCGTATCTGCTAATGATAACACGGTTGCGTGAGCAAATCCGCCGATAATCTCACCTTTTTCAAGCTCCTCCGGTGCTGAACATTGTCTAGCATGCTCAATAACTGCCGAAAAATCTTTAGGTTCTAAGCCTTGGCGGTCTGCGATGTGTTTAAGCCCTTCGTAGCCAACCGATCCAGTGGTATAAACTCGATCGCGGTAGCTGTCCCGTGGGGGGATTATACAATTAGTAGTCATCACTATCGGTCCATTGAATTTTTCAAATTCGTCATTCTGCTGCCACCAGGCATTTCCATAGTTCCCTACAAAATGAGCATATTTCTTAAAAGCCGGATAGTAATTAGCAGGCAACATCTCACCATGAGTGTAAACATCTATACCTGTGCCTTCAGTCTGTTGTAAAAGTTCTTCCATATCCCGCAAGTCATGGCCGCTTATTAATATACCCGGATTGTTTCTTACTCCGATATTGACCCTGGATATCTCGGGATTACCATAAGTTGAAGTATTGGCCTTATCCAGCAGGGCCATCACGTCCACCCCCTGCTTACCGCATTCCAGGACCAACCCTACTAAATCATCTGCAGACATACTATCATCCAAGGTTGCTGCTAAAGCTTGATGCAGGAATTTATAAATATTCTCTTCTTCATAACCAAGGTTATATGCATGTTCTGCATATGCTGCTATTCCCTTGATACCATAGATCAATAATTCCCGGAGCGAACGGACATCTTCATTGTCTGTAGCTAGTACGCCTACCTGCCCGGCCTTTTCCATAAACTCTGCTTCCGTATCTCCCCACCAGCTTGCTGCTTCTGGAATTGCTCCTTCTATTATTCCACCCGCTGCAACAATCCTGCTTCTTAACTCATCTCTTAAAACCAATCCTTCTTTTATCTTCCCTGTAAACCGGGCTTGTTCAAAATTCACATTGGTAATGGTCATAAAAAGGGCATCAGAGGTAAACCGGTCTATTCTTTTTAGCTCGATTCCCATCTGTCTTCCCTTTAGCGCATAAAAGGATATACCCTTCAATACATAGATCATAAGATCCTGCAAGTTGGCCAGGCTATCCGGCTTCCCGCAAACCCCTTTGACGGTACAACCACTGTTTTTAGACGCTTCCTGGCACTGGTAACAAAACATACTCATAAATCACTGCTCCTTCCAAATCTGCTATTATTTTTATTGTGGACTTTATTTATCTTTTTTATCACGTATTTAGTTTAACCCTTGTCGCAGAGCATGTCAATAGGTGCCTGGCACCAACTTATCAACCACCATGATTAGGGAACACAACCGAGTATGAAAATGAGGTAGCGATCACCCGGACGGTATTCTCCTGATGATAATGTTACTAATTAATGAGAGCTGGCGCAATGCATAATATGGAAATAAATGGGTAGCAAATTTTATGGAGATATACGGTTATTACTCGTTAATGCTCATAATATGAGAAATGTACCTGGTAGAAAAACGGATGTAAGATGCACAGTGGATTGCAAGCCTTTTAAGAGCGGGGTTGTTAAAGGTCAGCTTTATCCCTGATAAAGAAATCAGAGAACTGCGTGACCTTACTCGTTACCGCAAAA
>CAZXIR010000016.1:12717-24727 GCA_964640845.1 uncultured Syntrophomonas sp. | reverse complement strand
GAGACGGCTTCGCCGCTGCCCATAGCTGCCGGAATGTCCAGGCCCCGGGGCAGGGTTCTTCTTTCACCTTCTGGGTTTTCTTTAACTTCTCGATAAATCAGCCTCTGAAATACATCTGCATCCAGAGTATAGCGCTGTCCCATAAAGCGATAACCTTTAATTTCCTTTTCCCTATCCGGCTGTATGTTTTCATCAAAAATAGGGATGGAATTGATTTGGGGAGGGTTTAGCTTCTGTGCTTCACTTAAAAATTGCTTCCACTTATCTTCCGAATCCGGCAGATCCTTGATATTAACGGAGTTCCCATATACTTGATTCAGGAGCTGATTATACTGGTAAAATCCTAGATCATCGCTTTTACCTACGAAAAAGCAGGTCGGCTCATAAATATTCTCCCAATTTTGCAGATTGCTGCCCTGGTTGAGGGCCAGAGTGATAAGTACTGCGGAACGAGTTTCATCCTCGTTATTGAGGCGGAAGGTCATGCGTCCGTACCACATCATAGTCTGAAAATATTGCTGCAGTTCTTCCGATTTGGTATAGTGGCCTCGGGGTATGTATTGAGTATAGTCTTCCTTTAGATCTTCCAGCATATCAGGCTCCGATTGGCCTATACTCATAACTGGAGATACAGTCATTTGCTGATGCTGTCTGATCAAATCAATTTCCATGGATACTTCCTGTTCAACCGCTGAGGGAACCTGAAACTGCGGATCCATAAGCATACTGCCGACCGCATAGAAGGCTAGATTGCGCCGAGCGGCGTTTTCCCAGGTACTTCCCTTTAAACTTTCATATTGCTGCAGAGTTTCATTCATCATAAGTTTATTAAGATTTTCGATCTCGGGAATCATATGTTCCGTTTCCATGCTCTCCAGGAGGTGGTTAAAAAACAGGTGGTAATTGTGCAGCATGGCATCTGTAGTTATGAAATTGGGGATCCCATCATAACGGTTAGGTTCATACATGGCAAAAAACTCTTCACCCCAAAAGGGCACAACCACGAAAGCATTTTTAACCAACAGTTCTCTGGCCTCAGGGGAAAACTCAAAACGATTAATATTAACTACATTGCTGAAATCTGCTGCTATTTCATATGGTGCAACAGCCGGTTTTATAGTGACCGGAAATTCGGAATAGGCTGCAAACTCGGCAGCACTTGCAGTTTGGTTAAGTTTTACCCCGCCATTGTTTTTAGCAACCCCTGAGCATCCGCTCACCATAATGAGCAAGAGAAGCCAAGCTGCCGCAGCCAGAAAACTTTTTGATCTGATAAGCCTCATAAAACCATATCCTCCTTTTTCGCCAATTGTCTTGTGCAATTCATAATAATTCATCTACTATAATACTAACCTTATATTACCATATAGTATTTTTGTGTATTTCTTACATATTGGATAGTGAAAACCATCCTATGCCTGCACCGTCCTCTATCATCTGTCCATATTAATATTGATCTGCTACGCTAATATGGATTAACCATAGACGGAACACAAACCCACCCCGCAATCCAAACTGGGTCAAGGAACCTGTCCCCGTGTCCCACAGAAATAGTGAGACAATAATACAAATAATGAGGAATGCTCCTTTTAATTGACAATAAACAACAAATAAATGACGAATTATGTTAAATTTAATAGAAATACCGTGGAAAAAAAGCATTTGGCCTACAAAATATTCTTGAAAAAGCAGAGGGTAAACATATAGTATTTAATACAAAGCAAGTCCTTGATTCAAACCCCAAAGCTTTATCTTCAATTATGTAATAATTAAAAATAGTTAAAAATATATATATTTAGTATGATTTAGTTAATATAAAGTATATTTCCATTATTGAGAGCCTTTGAGCCCCTGAAGCATTAGTATTCAGGGGTGTTTTACTTGAGAGGGGGTGACTGGAAAGTGGCATAATTCTGACCACAGGGATTTCAACTGCTAGGAGGGAAGATTGAGACCATTGCAGGTACCAATTCATGTTGAGTGTGGTGCTTGAATTGTCCTATTAGTTGGGTTCTGGGTCAGATCTATACTGAACTAGATTAACAAATACTTAACCAACGCTTTATTATTAACCACATAATTACTGGAAACCTAAATGGTTACAGAATGAAATGAGGGGTGCAGTCGCAGACTGAAACACAACCTTGAGTGGTTTTTATAGTCTTCTATATTTATCGAGCATGTCTAATCCTGCTAAACCTCTGGATTAGTTTGCTGTAATATTTTTATAAATGAATATTGGGACTGTGTTAGATAGTCTCGCCAGGATTAATTATTTATTTAGTTTCCACCTGGATTATTAACTGGAAAAGGGGATGAAAAACTTGCCCGGCGAAAATGAAGTAAAAAAATCACCCAAAAAAGGATTGGTGATGGTAATTACCGGCAATGGCAAAGGCAAGACGACATCTGCGTTTGGTCAGGCTTTACGGGCTACTGGCCAGGGACTTCGGGTATGCATGATCCAATTTATGAAGGGACGAGTATACGGTGAAGTTGTCGCAGTAAGGAAGTATTTACCTGATTTGGCGTTTTTTCAATATGGGTTGGATAGCTTTGTAATGCGCGATAATCCGGCATCTGTTGACATGGAGTTAGCCGAAGAGGGATTTGCTAAAGCAAAAGAAGTAATCCAGAGTGGCGATTATGATATGGTCATCCTGGATGAAATAAATGTGGTTGCGGATTTCTGCCTGGTTCCTGAAGATGAGATTATCGAGCTGATTAAAAACAAACCCCCGGAACTGGACCTTATTTTAACCGGCAGATATGCTTCACAGGGAATACAAGATTTGGCGGATATGGTAAGTGAAGTAAGAGAGATAAAACATCATTATAATGCAGGTATTAAAGACAGAGCTGGTATTGAGTACTGATACTTGATGACTTATTGCCTTACAATGTAATGGCTTTTTTAATTGAGGAGGGATTGATAGTTGTTTACTGAAGAATTATTGGATAAATCAAGTTCTATGCGTAAAAAGTGGGAAGATGAAGTCAAAAGGACGGTAGCCAAACATGCTGATCAAAAGGAAAAGTGGACTACCGTTTCCGATCTGGAAATAAGACGGCTGTACGGACCTGAAGATATTAAGAACATGGATTTTGAAAAAGATATCGGATATCCTGGTCAATATCCATATCTGAGAGGCAACCAGGTTACCGGTTACCGTGGTAAATACTGGACCTTTAGGATGTTTGCTGGTATGGGAAGTGCTCAGGAAACCAATCAACGCTGGCATTACCTCTTAAATTCAGGTCAGACTGGCTTGAGTACCGCTTTTGACTTTCCGACCCTTATGGGTTACGATACCGACGATCCCAAAGCCCGGGGAGAATGTGGCAAATGTGGGGTAGCTATAGATACTATCGATGACTTTTTTGCCTTAATAAAAGGTATTCCCTTAGCAAGTATTACTACCTCGATGACCATTAATCCGCCAGCTACAGCTTTATGGGCTATGTATTGTGCGGCTGCCGAGATTCAGGGTATACCGTTGACCAAAATCGGCGGCACTATTCAGAATGATATGCTGAAGGAATTTATTGCTCAGAAGACACTTATGTGTCCACCGGAACCTTCTGTGAAACTTATCAGTGATACGGTAGAATTCGGTACCAAATATGTTCCCCGCTGGAACACCATAAGTATAAGCGGGTACCATATCAGAGAAGCAGGGGCCACAGCTGTTCAAGAGCTCGCTTTTACCTTGCGGGATGGCATGGAATATGTTGAGGATGTTCTCAAGCGTAAAGGGTTGCATGTAGATGAGTTTGCTCCCCGCTTATCATTCTTCTTCAACTCTCATATTGACTTCTTTGAAGAAATCGCCAAACTCCGTGCTGCCAGAAGAATCTGGGCCAAGGCCATGCGCGAAAGGTATGGTTCTACAGATGAGAGATCCTGGTGGATGCGCTTTCATACTCAGACGGCTGGATGTTCACTTACTGCCCAGCAACCCTACAACAATGTTATCAGAACTGCAACCGAGGCATTGGCAGCAATTCTAGGAGGTACCCAGTCACTGCATACCAATTCTCTGGATGAAGTTCTCTGTCTGCCCTCTGACCATGCGGTGCAGATTGCTCTGAGAACCCAGCAGATTATAGCTGAGGAGACCGGGGTTGTTAATACCATTGATCCCTTGGCTGGTTCTTATTTTGTGGAAGCTCTGACCAACGAAATGGAAGAAAAGGCCTGGGATTACATCCATAAGATTGATGATATGGGTGGGATGGTAAAAGCCATCGAGAAAGGATTCCCACAGATGGAAATATCTGACGCTGCCTATAAATACCAGCGCCAGATAGATGCTGGTGAAAAAATTATGATCGGCATTAATAAGTATAATACTGAGGAAGATGTCGAAATTCCTTTCCTTGAGATTGATGATTCCGTTGAAAAGGAACAAATTGAACGTCTGCATGCTGTTAAAAGGAAACGTGACAACCGGAAAGTTAAAGAATGTCTCGATGATATTAAGAATGCCTGTAAAAAAGGTGAAAATGTTATGCCTTATTGTATCGAGGCAGTTAAGAGTTACTGCAGCGTCCAGGAAATTTGCGATGTATATCGGGAAGTCTACGGTGAATACCGTGACCCTGGCATGTACTAGAAGAATTGAAGGAGGTTTTTTACAATATGGCTGATAGAAAGATACGCATACTGCTTGCTAAACCTGGTCTGGATGGACATGACCGGGGAGCCAGGGTTTTAGCCCGGACTTTTCGTGATGCTGGCTTTGAGGTAATTTATACCGGTTGTCATCAAACTCCAGAACAGATAGTGGGAGCTGCCATACAGGAAGACGTGGATATGGTTGGATTGAGTTGCCTTTCTGGCGCTCACAAATACCTTTTCCCAGCAGTGGCCCAACAACTTAAAGAACAGGGGGCTGGCGACATTACCGTTGTCGGCGGTGGAATTATACCCCAACAAGATATGCAACCTCTTTATGACGCAGGACTCACAGCTCTCTTTACTCCCGGTGCAACCCTTGATTCCATCGTAGACTGGATCAATGAAAATATTAAACCGAGGAATTGATGATATGGAAGAATTAGGTAAAAGAGCTATGGCGGGAGACGTTCGTGCGGCCTCCCGCCTCATAAGAAATATTGAAGACGATATACCCGAAACCACTAAGGCCATAAAGCATATCTTCCCTTATACGGGTAAAGCTCATGTGGTGGGTATAACAGGTTCACCGGGAGCAGGGAAAAGCACAATAACTGATCAATTAATTTTCACTATGCGTCAAAAAGAGAAAACTGTAGGAGTTCTTGCTGTAGATCCGACCAGTCCCTTTACGGGTGGGGCACTGTTGGGTGATAGAATTCGCATGCTTAGGCATGCCGAGGACAAAGGAGTTTTTGTTCGGAGTCTGGCTACTCGAGGAGCAATGGGAGGTCTATCCAAGGCAGTTGGGGATGGAATTCATGTCCTTGATGTCATGGGTAAAGACATAATCCTAGTTGAGACTGTTGGCGTAGGACAGCAGGAAGTCGATATTATCAATCATGCTCATACCGTTATAGTAGTTCTGGTTCCGGGTATGGGTGATGAAGTTCAGGCCATTAAAGCAGGATTAATGGAGATTGCGGATATTTTTGTCATTAATAAGGCTGATAAAGAAGGGGCCAGGAAGCTTTACAAGGAGACTCTAAATATGTTGAACTCGGGACACTTCCCCAATGGTTGGCGTCCCCCGATATTAATGTTGGAGAGCAACCTGGAACCACATTCCTTTGCCGCTAGCGTTGAAAAACTGAGTGAGAAGATTGATGAACACTACCAGCATCTGGTTGAACGTCATCAATTGCGGGAGCGGGCGATTCGCAAGGTTATTACCGAAATGAACGATGCTCTTCGGTCTGCAATACTGGAACCGGTATTGAATGAATTAGCAGCAACTGGAGAATTCGACTCCATGGTCAAAAAACTGATGGATAAAGAAACCGACCCCTATTCACTTGCTGAAGAGGTATCTAAAAAGTACATGAACAAGTAGGCAGCATAGAAAGGCAGGTGGGTTTGTATAGGCAAGATAAAGGTATTATTGGGAAAAGTAGGATTGGATTTCCATAATAAAAAAATTAGAGCTTTAGCCCGGGGGCTACAAGATGTTGGAGGTATGGATGTAATATACACTGGTTTATACCGGAGTATGGATGAAATCGTGGAAGAAGCATATCAGCAAGCAGTTGACCTGGTAGGAATCAGTACTTATACTGGTTCCCACATGTCAGTGTTTCCTGAGTTGCGGCAGGCTCTGGAAGACCGGGGTTGTGGGCAAATCATTATTTTTGGCGAAGGATTGATGGCTCAACAGGAAAAAGAAACTCTCAAAGCATCCGGTGCAGTAGCAGAAATATTTTCGCCTTCCGCAAGTACCGAAACGATTATAGAGTGGATTAGGCAGACAGTTGCTAAGCGTTGAGTTTATGTATGGGTAATAGCATAACTCATCAACATAAGGAGGAGGAATAATGGATTTAATTAAGACCGTACCCGAAGAAGAAATGAAGGAACGGGTTCGCCAGGCTGCTAAGAACAAATTCCGCAGTGGACCCAACTGCGCAGAATCAGTTTATTTAGCTTTGGTTGAAGTAGGTTTGATAGATTTTGCTCCGGAAACGGTGGCACTGGCTACTCCATTTGGGGGCGGCATGGGTCTATATGGAGGAACATGTGGTGCTCTGGTAGGAGGAATCATGGGTGTCGGGGCAGTTCATGGGCGCCGTAACCCCACTGAAGGTACCATGGATGAAATTATTGATGGATTATATGGTAATCCTGGTCGCTATCGGTTTATAAATCAGATTCCCCATAAGTTTGAAGAGAAGTTTGGAGCTATTGACTGTGAAACTTTAAATAAAGACTATCCGGAATGGTTTGATAAAAACCGTTTTCGGAATTGTATGAATATCGTGATGGAAGCGGCGGTTATGGCAGTAGAGTTCATTTATCAAGGCGACCGGGAAGGCTTTGTCCAACCCTTTGGCAAAAATATGGCCAAAAAGGAATAATCCACCAGCCAACGACAATTATGAGGAGAATTAATTGAAACAACCACTGTTAATGGATATAAATAGTACAGTTTTCCTGCGTGATGAAAAACTGATAGTAATAGACCGGCGTTGTTTCCCAGGTGAGATAAGAGAATTAGTCTGTCCGGACTACCAACACACCGCACAGGCTATAAAGGATATGGCGGTGCAGGGTGCAGGAGATATTGCCATAACGGCAGGATACGGTTTATACTTGGCTGCCAGAGAATTAGAGCGTGAAGGTGGAGGGAGGCCGGGTAAGGCCTGGGATGGTTTACAGGTTGCTTACCATAGGTTAGTAAATACCCGGCCAACTGGACACCACCTTAAAGCCTTGCTGGACAAAATCCTGAATGGTCTGGAGGTAGAGCATGATTATTGGTCTGCTCAAATATTAATTGGTATTAATAAGGCCATTGAAAAACAGCAACGACGGTCAGAATCGACTGGGCAGTGGGCAGAGCAGGTCCTGGAAGACGGTGATATCATACTAACCCACTGTTTTCCCGGGCCAGCATTGTTACATATGCTAAGTATGGCCAGCGCTAGGGGTAAAAGGATACAAGTGATAGCATCGGAAACCAGACCTTATTTACAGGGAGCTAAACTTACAGCCTGGTCAGTTTCCGAGTTGGACATACCGGTAACTCTTATCAGTGATAATATGGCTGCTTACTGTATGGATCAAGGTATGGTAAGCAAGGTATTTACCGCAGCGGATAGGATAGCAATGGATGGGACCATTGCTAACAAAGTAGGTACTTTTCAACTGGCTTTAGCTGCACAATATCATAAACTGCCCTTCTATATACTGGGGTATGGAGGTCCTGATAGGCGCTGTTATAGTGCAGCTGATATTCCCATTGAAATACGCGATCCACAGGAAGTTCTCCATTGTGGAGGGGTGAAGATTACCGGCGAACGAGTGCAGGGGTTTTATCCAGCTTTTGATATGACTCCACCCGGTTTGGTAACTTCTATAATTACCGATCGCGGCATCTTTGTGCCGCACTTGATCCAAGAATATTGGTCTTAAGGATTTAGGGGTTAAGAGCATATATAAAGGCTTAATAAACCATATGCAATAATTCATTAATGTCTATAAAAAAGGAGGAAGTGAATGGCTATTTTAAAAGAGGCTATTATTCCACTGGGACGTCCTTTATTTATACCCAAAGAGGGTAATATCACCAAAGAGGATATTATTGTTGAGTCTAGTGGCAATTATCTAATAATGGAAAGACCAGATCACTTTATAGTTAAAAATGATGAATGTTGTAGGAGTATACAGGTCATCGTTAAAACTGTAGACCCATAATTATTTATTAGTTGAACTGCCTATAAAAGATGACTGAGAAATTAACCATCTAGAATGATAAATAACACACTGTAGTTATAAAAAATGGAAGTAAATACGGAAGGAGAAAGGGGATGACACCAAAAGAGGAACTGCAAAGGCGGATTAATGGTTTGCAGGATAAGATGAAAGCAGATAACTGTGACGCCGTTCTTATTATGCAGAATGCTGATTTGTATTATTTCAGTGGTACCCTGCAGAGTGCCCAGCTTTATGTTCCGGCCATTGGTGAACCGGTATTATTCTGCCGGAAAAGCCTTTCCCGGGCCAGTAACGAATGTCCGTGGAATATTATTTCAATCAACAATTATAAGTACGTTCCTGATAAGCTGGGCGATATTGCATATAAGGCGCCCCAACGATTGGGTTTGGAATATGATGTAATCCCGGTATCTGCTTATCTGGCAGTCAAAAAAGCATTTCCTAACGCAGATTTACTTGATGCAAGTAACTGGATTGGTGATTTAAGAGCCATAAAAAGTCCGTATGAAATAGAGATTATTAGAGCAGCTGGAAAATGCATGGCAGAAGCTTTTGCGGCAGTCCCCAAGTTGATACAACCGGGCCGGTCAGAACTAGCCATTGCGGCGGAGGTAGAAAAAGTACTAAGAGATCATAGCCACCAGGGATGTGTACGCATGCGGGGGTTTAATCAGGAATTTTTCTTCGGACATTTTCTGTCTGGTCCCAACGGATGCTTGGCCAGTTTCAATGATGGGGTTACTGCCGGAACTGGGATGGGAGCATTTTTCCCCCAGGGACCAAGTGAGCGGATTGTACAGATCAACGATCCGATTTATCTTGATTATGTGGGTGTATTTGATGGATACAATATCGATCAGACTCGTCTATATGTTATAGGGGTGTTACCCCAAAAATTAAAATATGCTTTCGGGGTGGCTCGGGAAATCCAGGAAACGATCATAGCTCAAATCAAACCTGGGGTAGTGGCCAGTGACTTGTATGATCTAGCTATAGATATTGCAGACCGAGCAGGGCTGAGCAATAATTTCATGGGTTATGGTTCTGAAAGAGTAAAGTTTATTGGGCATGGGGTTGGCTTGGAGCTGGATGAAAGACCAGTTATTGCTAAAGGTTTCAAAGTAGAATTAAAATCAGGTATGGTATTTGCCCTAGAACCAAAATTCGTGATTCCAGGTTTAGGGATTGCTGGCATTGAGAATACCTGGGTGCTGAATGAACATGGAGTTGAAAAAATTTCTGTTCTGCCCGACGATCTTGGTATTATTCCTTATTAATGTTTTGTAGCATTCTAATTTGATGTATAATTTGTTTCAATCAGGATTAACAACTTAATAATGTTTATTAGACAGGAACCCGGGAAGCCGGTTAGAATCCGGCGTGGTCGCGCCACTGTAAAGGGGAAGTGAATCCACCAAGATGCCACTGGATATTAGGAATCTGGGAAGGCGTGGAGGAATGATGATCCTGAGCCAGGAGACCGGAACTTGTTGAATGAACACCATTGTCTACGCGGAATAGGCGAGTGTTCCCATTACTTGATATATGCCCTTCTCAACAGGAACTCCGTTTATACTTACGGAGTTCCATTTATTTTTAAATATGGAAATAACTACGATTTCCTCTATTTGAATATCCAGGGTTAGCAAGTATGGGACTAAAATTACCCAGCCTTTAGCAGGTAATGATTAAGTATTCATATTTTGTAAAATTTGAATGGAGGGATTATTTTGTTTGGAAGAAACAAAAGAAATTCAATATTAAGCTGGATGCTGGTAATGATGTTTATTATCAGTATGATGGCACCGGCAATAAATCCGGTAGATACTTATGCTTCTGAAAAAATATCATTGGAAGAAGCTATGGAAGAAATTGTTTCTTATTATAGTAATAATAAAACGTCGTTAGATAGCTGGGAAGAAGTTGTTGGTTTATCAAATTGTGGTGTTTATTTGTCCAATGACCCATGGCAATTACCAGATTGGAATGTACAATCATTAAATACTCAATCATCTTCGGCAGTGAATTATAGCAGTGCAATTCTTGGAATGGCATCGGTTGGACAAGACCCAGCTAACATTAATGGAAGAGACCTTGTTTCCGAACTCGCTAGTATGCAATCGAATACTGGTGGTTTTGCAGGTAGTCTTAATAACACCATATGGTCAATTATTGCATTAGATACCATGGGAGGGATTTATGAAGCTGCTGAAGCGGTTAATTATTTGGTAAATCTGCAGACAAATGATGGAGGGTTTGCTTTAAGTGGACAGATAGCAGATCCAGACATAACCGGTGTTGGTTTATTAGCATTAGCTGCGCATACTGATATAGCGGGTGTTACTGAAGTTATTAATAAGGCAAAAGCATGTCTTAAAAGCTTGCAATTAGACAGTGGTGGGTTCAGCAGTGGCGTTGAGAATACTGAGTCAATTGCAAGTGTTATTCGAGGATTAATTGCGATTGGTGAAGATATTGCATCAAGTGAATGGACTAAGAATGAGAAAAC
Organism: uncultured Syntrophomonas sp.; assembly: GCA_964640845.1. Classification (GTDB taxonomy): domain Bacteria; phylum Bacillota; class Syntrophomonadia; order Syntrophomonadales; family Syntrophomonadaceae; genus JAAYJK01. Next base: position 13,829 of record CAZXIR010000016.1, on the reverse strand, counting down.
TATGATAGATGCATTGTTTGCCTTCCAACTAGAAAATCATTCTTTTTCACATACCATTGATGGTAATAGCAATGATATGGCCACTAGGCAGGCATTAATCGCAGTTTCGGATTTGGTTAATGGAAATGTATTCTATAATATCGCCCGTGGGCAAACAGGTGGATCTAATGGTGACGAACAACTAGGCGTTCGGGTGAGGGTAGAAGGAGCCACTGCCAGCTTAAGTGATAGTGAAGTAACCGTAAGCGGAACTGCTCTGGATGCTTTAAAGGCAGCAGTTGGTACAGATAATGTGGTAGCGCCCGGAGGGTTTGTGACAGAGATACTTGGCGAGGGTGGAGTTACAAACATTAACACCTCATGGCATTACTATGTAATAAGAGACGGAAATATTGAGGAAGGTGCCTTCAGCACAGGTCCAGGAAGTTACAATGTTGAAGAGGGAGATGAAGTGGTTTTCTACATAGGAGCCGATGATCCTGATACCTGGGAAGGTAAAACCTACTTTCCGGTGATAAACGTAAATCCAGCATCTCCTACAGCAGGGCAGACAGTAACGATAAACATAACCGCCCAGAAATATGATTGGATGTTGGGATTGCAAGCTCTAACTGATGCAATTGATCCTTATACGGTAAAAGTAGGCGAGAAGGAGTATACTAGCAGCTTTGGGCAGGTAACCATCCCGGATCTACTCCCGGGTACGCTACAGTATTCAGTAAGAAATAGCAATGATGCAGGGTATCCTGATGTAGTCACCTATAAAGGCCATATAACGGTGGGAGAACCAGTGAATTCTATGGTCCGGGTGAGGGTAGAAGGAGCCACTGCCAGCTTAAGTGACAGTGAAGTAACCGTAAGCGGAACTGCTCTGGATGCTTTAAGGGCAGCAGTTGGTGCAGATAATGTAGTAGCGCCTGGGGGGTTCGTGACAGAGATACTTGGCGAGGTCGGAGTTACAGACATTAACACCTCATGGCATTACTATGTGATAAGGGGCGGAAACATTGAGGAAGGTGCCTTCAGCACAGGTCCAGGAAGTTACAATGTTGAAGACGGAGATGAAGTGGTTTTCTACATAGGAGCCGATGATCCTGATACCTGGGAAGGTA
>CAZXIR010000016.1:0-12617 GCA_964640845.1 uncultured Syntrophomonas sp. | reverse complement strand
TTTTCTACATAGGAGCCGATGATCCTGATACCTGGGAAGGTAAAACCTACTTTCCAGTGATAAACGTAAATCCAGCAGCTCCCTCGGCAGGGCAGACAGTAACGATAAACATAACCGCCCAGAAATATAATTGGATGTTGGGATTGCAAGCTCTAACTGCTGAGGAAGTAAATGCAATTGGTAATTATACAGTAAAGGTAGGAGAACAAGAGTATACCAGCAGTTATGGACAGGCAACCATAGCTAATGTTGCCCAGGGAATCCTGGACTATTCAATAATAAATGGTAATGATGCAGGATATCCTGATGTGGTTACTTATTTCGGCAGTATAAACATAACAGGTGGTAGTCCCGGCGGTGGCCAGGTTGATAATAAAATAAAGGTATTCATTACAGTAGTGGGAATGGATGGTGAAACTCTCTTATCTAGTCGCCAGGTTACCCTTGATCCTCAAGACCCCTATGTTTTGACTCCCGTGGGAGCTCTGGATGCTAGCGGTCTAAGCTGGTCATATACTCCCGGATTGGTTACCGAGATTGAAGGGCAAAAGAATCAGGGGATGAATGGATGGATGTGCAAAATTAACAATAAACCTTTATCCATATCGGCATTTGAAAGCAAAGTAAAGCAAAATGATGAACTGGTCTGGTGGTATAGTATGGACCCGTATTCAGCAGGGCCTACCAAACCTCTTACTCATATCAGCAAGTATTCCGGGCAATTAGAACAGATAAAGGCTGGTACATCATTGATAAATGATAATAAGCGTATGACTGACAAAGAGGCTGAGGATTTAAAGGAAAAGCTCGAGAAGAACCAGGTTTCGGAGCAAAAGGTTGTTAATCAAAATGAAAAGCTGATAAAGGATGAACTGGACGAGATCACTGTCTTTATACCGGCCCAGGCGGTTTCAGGAAATATGACCCTTACTATAAAGGAAGTGAAAAATGATAGCAGTCGGGAGCAGTTTGCCATTAGAATGGGTTCATCTGTTTACCATTTTGGTCCCGATGGCAGCCAGTTCAAAGAACCGATAACCATAGGCATCAAAATCCCTATAACTGAGGATCTGGATGTTCAGCAGCTGAGCCCGGCTTGGTATAACGTTGAAACCAAGCAATGGATTCCGGTTCCCGCCCTAATCGATTTGGAAACGGGGCTGGTAATGTTCCAAATCGATCATTTTACTGATTTTGCGGTGTTGGAATTTCCTACCCGATGTAGTTTTGTGGATGTTACCAACGATATCGCTTGGGCACAGGAAGCAATAGAGGTTCTAGCCGGGCAAGGGATTATTAAGGGAACCGGCAGTGGGTTTGAACCGGGCCGATATATCAATCGGGCTGAATTCGTACAGTTAATGGCCAAAGCCCTGGATTTACCTAAGACATCTGACTCCGGAAAAGTATTCACTGATGTAAAACCCGGGGACTGGTTTGCAGCAGCGGTAGAAACCGCCTGTGTCAATGAAATTATCAGCGGATATCCAGATAATACTTTCAGACCCACCCAGCCCATAACCCGCCATGAAGTTGCCAGTATTCTTCAAAGGCTGCAGGACTATGATGAGCTACCAGCAGTTGAATTGAATTATCTTGACCAAGGCGATATTCCAGCCTGGGCAGTAGCCGGGCTTAAATTCACCAGTCAGACTAAACTGATGAATGGGTATGAGGACGGGAGTTTCCGGGGTAATAATTCACTCAGCCGGGCTGAAGCCGCTGTTACAATATACAGATATTTAAATTATCTGCATGACACCGGTTATAAGTTGTAGGTTTACTACACATTCAGTGTCTAAAAGGTAAATATAAAACTTCCTGGGGATGAAGGCTTAAGGTTAGCGCAGGGGGAAAGGCGATATGGAGGACACGGTATGACGACGAAAAAGATATGGTTAGTAACCCTATTAATAGTATTGATGGTGATGATAGCTGGGTGTGCTGTTACTAAAGGTAACAGCCCTCCGGCAGTCTCAAATGATAATCAAGAGCAGGTTGGCTCAGACATGGGGGAAGTAGTCGATGCTGAAGAAGATGCACCGGAAAAATCAAGAGATCAAGAAAAGGTTGATAATCAGACCGCAACTCAAACCGCAGATCAAAATCAGGCAGCCGCCCCTTGCAGTGAGAAAGTACAGCCCCTGGGCGTGGATAACAAAGTTGGGACGGTCAAGCTGCTGGTTACCCGCAATTTTGGCAGTCAGATCCTATTTCAGGAAACGGTTAAAGTTGAGGAAAATTGGACTATTATGGATCTTTTAAAGGCTAAAATGAAGGTTGAAACCAGATATGGAGGAGGCTTTATTGACAGTATCAATGGCCTTAAAAGCTCCAGTGCCGGATTAAGCGGCGAAATGCAGGACTGGTTTTACTATGTAAATGGTATTTGTCCGGATGTTGGCGGATTAGATTACAAAATTAACCCCGGGGAAGTAATATGGTGGGATTATCATGTCTGGAAAGCAGGGTTTGCCAATGCCGCTGTAATAGGCTGTTATCCAGAACCATTTCTGCATGGTTATAATGGCCAAATGAAAACCACCATTATCATGTGCTTAACTGACGATCTGGAAAGAGGCAAAAGACTGGAGCAGTCTTTAAAAGCCAGGGGAGTAAAGAGTGTAAAAGTGATACAGATTGATGAAGGACTTCTTAGTAAGCGGCAGGAACCCACTATAGTCTTGGGGGAGTGGGAGAAATTGAAACAAATTCCTTTTATGCAGGATTTCAACCAGGCTTACAAGCGTAATGGCACCGGGGTACATTTTAACGAAAAGAAGCTGGAATTAATCGACATTCAGGGTCAGGTGGTCCAGACCAGGGAAAAAGCAGGTGTGATAACAGCTGCCGGAAGTGGGCTGGGTGATACCTGCCCATTGTGGATAGTATCCGGTACTGATAATGAGGGTTTTGAAGGAGCCTTGAACATCCTGCTAAATAATCCGGGCAAAATTGCCGGCAAGTACAATGCGGTCATAACGGCAGGAGAAGTAATATCCCTGCCCTGGAACTAACTTAAGATAGGATGAATCAATGCTTACTTATCAGTATAAAGACAATCTAATATTTAAACTGCATCCATTTACCCAGATGACCTTTATTGGCATAGTGTTTGTATTGTCATTAATATTTTCCCATCCCATATATCTGTTGGGTTTATTAGTATCAGTATGGGTAGTTATAGCAGCTGCCGGAAATCTGGCCGAGTGGAAAGGTTATATGAGATTCAGTATCATAATGGTGGTAGTCATCGTGGTAATAAACACCCTGTTTTCAAGGGCAGGAACTACCATTATCTACAGTGGCCCGGTCATACCATTGATCGGACCTTTGGAAATCAGTCTGGAAGCTGTTGCTTATGGGTTGGGGATGAGTGTGCGTTTACTGGTTATCATAAGTGTATTTTGCCTCTACACTTATGCAGTAAATCCAGATAAGGCTTTAAGGCTTTTCAGCAGGTTGGGAGGAAAATCGGTTCTGGCTATAACTTTGTCAGTACGATTGTTTCCCCTGATGATGAAGGACTTTCATAGAATTAGTGATATTCAGCGCTGTCGGGGAGTTAAGCTCACTACTGGCAGTTGGTGGGAGCGGGCTAGGAATTCCATTCCCATCATCAGCATCATGTTGCTTTCTTCCCTGGAAAGATCTTTGCAACTGGCGGAATCCATGTATGCCAGAGCCTATGGAAGCGGTCCCCGGAGCTATTATAATAAGGACCTTTGGCGGCCTCGGGATTATTTGATTCTGATAGTAACAGCAGTTGCTCTGGCAGTAGGCATATGGTCAGCAGTAGTGGGTTGGTCTGCCTTCAGTTATTATCCGGTACTGGAGCATTTAAATCCACCGGAATTAATTGGAGCAGGCCTTACCGTCTTAACTCTTTTGGCTCCTGCTATACTAAACTGGGGGTGGATGAAATGGCCAAGATTAAAGTCCAAGATTTAAGCTACTATTACCCGGAAACAATCAAACCTGCCTTAAACAAAATAAATCTTGATATTCCCGAAGGACAATTCATAATAATTGTAGGGAATTCAGGAAGTGGAAAATCCACCCTGTTGCGGGCTATCTCCGGCCTGGCTCCGGGATTCTATAATGGAAATTTGCAGGGGAAAATATTTCTGGATGGAACCGATACTGCTCAAATGAGCCGTAACCAATTGGTACAGGAAGTGGGGATAGTATTTCAGAACCCCGAAAGTCAGCTGGTTATGATGAACGTGGAACAAGAAATCGTATTCGGTATGGAAAATCTAGGGTTGCCGGACAAACTGATGAAACGCCGGGTGATGGAGATGAGCAGTTCATTAGGGCTTTCACCACACTTACCGAGTAGTGTAGCGGAATTATCCGGGGGACAGAAACAAAAAGTAGCCCTGGCAGGGGTTTTGGCCATGCATCCTGGGATTTTGCTCTTGGATGAACCTACTTCGCAACTAGATCCGGTTGCTGCCGAGGAACTGCTCAATATAGTTCGTAGGTTAAATGAAGATAATGGAACTACCATAATTATGATTGAACAGCGTTTGGAAAGATGCTGCCATCTGGCGGACCGAATTTTAGTAATGGAAAATGGGGGGATATCTGCTGATTTGAGAGCAGGGAATAAAACCGGTGGGATATGGATGCAAAAAGCACCGGTATCATACCTGCCCCCCCTGCCCAGGCTGTTTGCCAGTGCCGGCTATAAAGATCTGCCCCTGACTGTTAAACAGGGCCGGCAGATCATTAATTCCTATATCCCCCAGGGAAAGGAAACCATTCAGGGCCGTGTATATAGAGATAAGCCCCCAGTTGCTGGGATTAATAATAGAAAAGATTTGGTGATTATTAAAGATCTTTGGTTTACCTATCCAAACACCGGTGAGGTATTAAAGAATATTAACCTTACCATCAGGGAAGGAGACTTCATCTCTCTATTAGGAGAGAATGGGGCTGGAAAAACCACGCTGCTCAAAAATATTAATGGATTATTAAAACCCGGAAGAGGAAAAGTCCAGGTGCAAGGAAAAGATACCAGAGAATCCAGCATAGAAGAATTGGCTCTTACAGTGGCCTACCTCTCCCAGGATCCCAATGATTATCTTTTTATGCCTACGGTAAGAGAAGAAATTGAATTCACTATGAAAAACTTGGGATTAAACGATGATGGGTACTGTGATGAGATTATTAGAAAATTCAAGCTGGGGCCCTATAGCCAAAGTAATCCGCGGGATTTAAGCACTGGTGAAAGACAACGGGTGGCTCTGGCATCTGTATTGGTAAGCAAACCCCAACTGCTGCTCCTTGATGAACCAACCCGGGGGCTTGATTACCAGTTAAAAGAACAGCTGGGCCAGCTTTTACTGGAGATTAATCGACAGGGAACAGCGGTGATGATAGTAACCCATGATGTGGATTTTGCTGCCGAATATAGCCGGGATATTTGCTTGATGTTTGATGGAGGGGTTATAGAAAAGGGAAGTAAATACCAAGTGCTTCAGCATTCCACCTTTTATTCACCTCAAGTGGGCAAATTGTTTGACAATATTGTCAACGATGTAATTACGGTTGACGAGGGAATAAGGGTTCTGCTGAAATTGATTACCCCCATTAAGAGCGAAATATTTTCCGCTTTATAAGGGAAAAGGGTCTTAAAGGTAGTGATGCTGGATTATGATTAAGCCACGGATACAGCTACTAAATGAGTTCCCCCTGAAAAAGTGGTTATAGTAGCAACAACAAAATAAAGGTAAGTCTATTTATAGGGTTTTATTCTCCGGGCTAATTCTACATTTGATCAAAATTTGAAGTTTTTTACGGGGGAACTAAATAGTGCGTTAAACAAAGGGAAGGAGAATGCATAATGTTCAGGACAGACAAAATGATTATCAGCCTAATAGTTACGATACTTATCTTTTTTAACAGCTGTACCATGGTTTGCTCAGCACAGGAAAGGCCATCTACCCAGGAGATACAGAAGGCGATAACATATCTGCACACTACCCAGAATGGGGATGGTGGATTTCCATATATAGAAGGTCAGGAAAGCAGTCAGTCAGTTACCTGCTGGGTTATCATGGGCCTGGCCGCTATAGGAGAGGATATCAATGCTGATGACTGGGCTCCGGACGGTAAGAATCCGATAGATTTTATTAATAATTGCCAGGAGGACTTGAGTAACAGCTGTGATTATGCCCGTACTTTGTTAGCCTTGAGCTCAGTGCAGCAAGGGACAGTATATCATGGGACTGATCTGGTCCAAACCATCCTGTCTTTTCAGCAGGAAGATGGCCAATTCGGACTTATTTCCCAGGGAGAGAGGGGCTTTATAAATTCACATATGTGGTCTGTTTTGGCCCTCAATTCAGTCGGCCAGGAAATACCCGACAAGGAAAAAGCTCGACAATGGTTGATAGAACGCCAGAACAGCGATGGAGGATTCGGCTGGTGTGAAGGAGTACCCAGTGATGCGGATGATACGGCGGTAGCCATTCAGGTTTTAGTGATACTGGGCGAGGACCCTTTAAATTCAGAAGTTATTAAAAACAGTCTGGCTTATCTTAAGACCTGCCAGGTAGAGGATGGTGGGTTTTGTTCAGGATATCTGGGGGGTACCAAGTCTAATGCCAGTTCCGATGCCTGGGTCATTCAGACCCTTTTAGCAATAGGTGAGTCCCCTGCTGCCCCAGCATGGTCGGTTAGCAATAATAATGCCTTAAATCATCTGCTTAAGCTTCAGGATCAAAGTGGATTCTTCTATTACATGCCAGGCGTGGTGGCGGGGCCGGTCCAGACTACTGCCACCGCCTTAATGACCTTGGGCAAGATTTCCCTTCCTCTAGAGAATAATCAAACCCCATGGGAGCCAGAGCCAAAATGGGTATTATCTGATATATCTGAAGCTTACTGGGCCTACCAGGATATAAATGAACTGCTAAGAGCAGAGGTATTGCAGGGCTACCCGGATGGTACTTTTAAGCCGGAAAATCCGGTAAACAGAGCTGAATTTACTAAAATGCTGGTCAAGGGGATGGGCCTGAGCAGTGATGCTGGTGGTGATTCTGGCTTTCTGGATGTTCCTCAAAATTTCTGGGCTTCCAGCTATATTAACACCTGTGTAAAACGTGGATACGTTAATGGGATGCCAGGTGGAGTCTTTAGCCCAGGACAGAGCATTACCGGAGCTCAATTAGCCGCTATATTGGTAAGAACTCTTCCTATGGAAGCTGGGACGGCCCAGGTGGGATCCCACTGGTATACCAGATGGGTAGAGTTAGCCGATGAAAACGAGTTGCTTTATCCAGGCTTTCAACCAGATGTTGCCGCAACCAGAGCGCAATGCGCTAATAGTATAGTGAAATTAAGACAAAAATTGCAGGTAAATTGAAAGGTGCAGTAGTATAATGATAAAAACCAGGGTTAAATTTGGCAGCAGATATGTATACAGCATCTTGATTATTCTCCTGCTTTTAGCTGCTACTATAATACCGGAAAACCCTTTATATAATCTAAACTGGGCACTGTTATCTACGGTGATAGTCTTTATAGGGATTTTGGCTTTTTTCTGGCAGTTTGAGAAGAAAGAGGTAAATTCCAAGATGATTGCCCTGATTGCCACCATGTCTTCTCTGGCCGCGGTGTCCAGAATTGCTTTTAGTGCTATAGCCAGCATCCAGCCGGCTACTTTTATTATAATGATAACCGGTTATGTTTTCGGTGCTCAAATTGGATTTATGGTTGGGGCTATAGCTGCTTTGGTTTCTAATTTTTTCATGGGTCAGGGTCCCTGGACCCCCTGGCAGATGTTCTGCTGGGGGATGTGCGGAGTGCTTGCTTCCCTTTTATCGTCTAAACAAGAAGGGTTCAAGTTGGCCAACTTTGCTGCACTAGCCGGATTTTGTGGGTTTTTCTACGGCTGGATTATAAATATCTGGCACTGGGCAGCTTTTATGTATCCTTTAAACGCCAATACTTTTCTAGCGGTGTATGCTTCCAGCATAGTCTTTGATGGACTTCATGCTGTGGGGAATATAGTTTTTTCGGTGCTGTTCGCGGGGGCATTCTATCATATTCTCTGCCGGTTTAGAAAGTATATTTGACCGGAGAATATTTATTTCCGTGATCAGCCCTTATGAGTTTTCTTCAGTTTACTATTTTTTCTTCTTTTTCTTTCTTCTACATAATATTAACTTCTTATAGTATGTAAGGTGCTTCTTGCTTTTCTTCTTTGCATTTAAACCTATTATAGAGGCAACATCTTACTGGGAATACCATCTTTTAATAGGTATTAATTTATCCTCATATTTTTAGTCCTGCAACAATTATCTGCATTATAAAAATGTAATCGGATAGTCAAACTCACTATTGCACTGCCCGCAGGAAATAGTGTTTTTAGTACCAGCTAAAATATGAAGGAGGAGAGAAAATGAGTATAGCAAAATGGGATGAAGGAATAGACCAGACCGAATTGGCCCGTCTGGCTGTTGACATGATTCATCGCACTATTGTACACCATGTGCTATGGTTTAAAGAAGTGGAACACCAGAAGGGGTTTGAAAGCGCTCTTGAGATACTCGATGATGCATATAAGAAAAGTTATGGGATACAAATGAATCGACTGGCTAAATTTTTTGGGTTTGAAATGGTGGAAGGGGTACCCAAACCCCTGATAGACCTACCCCGGGAGAGGTTACTGGAATTATTAACCCATCTGGGCAACAACTGGTTGGCTAACGATGGTATTTGGTTTCAGGCAGTAGAATTTAGCAATGACATGTATGATGCCAAACGCTGTAACGATTCCTGTTGGACCAGGTTTTCACCCTTTGAGGCCTGGGCCATAAAACGTTTTCTGGATCTACCGGAACAGCCAGGGTTGGAAGGGTTGAAAAAGGCTCTGCAGTTCAGAATGTATGCCAGGATCAATGTACAATCTATTATTGATGAAAGCCCTACCAGTATAGTGTTTCAAATGAACGACTGCCGGGTACAATCTGCTCGGAAGCGCCAAGGGTTAGAGGATTATCCCTGCAAATCAGCAGGTCTGGTTGAATATAGCCATTTTGCCCGGGCTATAGATTCGCGTATAAAGACAGAATGCATCGGTTGTCCGCCAGATGATCATCCTGATGATTGGTTCTGTGCTTGGCGCTTCACTTTACAGGAATAGTATTTATAAGATAATAATGAAGGGTAATAAAGGTTCAAAATTTTCCCCTTGTCTGTTGATAAAATAGACAAGGGGTTTTTATTAAATCTTATAAATTTATGGCTAAGCATCTTTTATTTTGCAGGAAAATAGAAAAGCAGAGTAGAATTAATAGCTTTAAGTCGGCCAACTCAACGACAATATTTTAACAAGGTGACAGTATGATTAACAAAGCAACTGAATTTTTCAAAAACAATAAAGTTGGAGTGATTGTTGGTATCTTTACTTTAATGGTAGCAGCTAGTGCGCTATTTATATTTTCTATAATAGTGGAAAAAATCTGAAAATAGACAGTATTCTCAATTAAGAAAATGAAAACAATCACGATGTCCAAATCTTCTGAAAATTGATTGACAAATTTTGACTGAATGAATAGAATAATATTAAGATAAGGGAAATATAGTAAAAAATCACCTGGGAAGTGAAGTTTAGTTCTCGAAAAGGTAAACCTGTTTAGGGAAAATGGGGTTGATACGAGCTATTAAAGCCGTAGCCCAAAAATATTATAATTAACCTTTTAGGACTAGGGACAGAGCTTCAGAAGGTGATGAAATAAAGTAGGGAGGTAGTAAATGTTCACCCAAAAACCTCCAAAGTAAAAGAGCTGGCAAGACAATAAACGCCGGCTCTTTTACATTTCAATAACAACAGCAGTCAATCATCCTTTTATTAGGGATACCTGGGACGAATTGAAAACAGCAAAAACCTGATCCCCCTCATTCAGGTTCATATCATTTGCCGCTCCTGAGGTAATGGTAGCAGTAATGGCTTGATCTCCAATATCCAGGATAACTTCGGTCATCTCCTGCCCCTGTTGCACTTTAATAATTTTACCGACTATCTTATTGGCATCGCTTATTCTCATCTAAATCAGCTCCTTTCCTGCTTATAAGTTGTACCAGGAATATATACATTATTCTCTTAACTTTGAGAACTCGCACCGAGTGTTTATATGTGTCTTCAATAAAACATATTTCATATAATACTGTAAAAACATTCCAGGGGGTGTGACCAGTGAATAAAGATGATAACAAAGAGTGGAATCTGATAATGCAATTGCAGGAAAAAGTAGATAAAGCTAATAATAAAATAGATGAAGTGTCGATCAAAATTGAGAAAATGCAGACATTGATTCGAGATTATAATGGTATAAGAAATAGGATAGATGTTTGTGAGAGCCGTCTGGATAGAAATGATGCTAATCGGGAAGGAGAAAAGAATATCAGCAGAATTGGATGGGAAAAAATCGGCTATATTACTGGTTTGATAGGAGCAGCCAGTGCATTATTGGCTGTGATGTTAAAATAAGGAGCATGCACCAGCCCCAGATTTAAATGCTCAGCCCAATATCTGTAGTGAAGGATTGTTTAGCACATATACAAAACCTTATGATGTGATAAAGTAATTATACAAACTTTAATCTTTTCAGGTAAACTGGGGTTTGCATAAAAGGGCGTTTGGTTTGGTCTGATCAGGCCTGGTAAACGACCTTTTTTATCCCATTGTTAATAATAAACAATGCCCAGTGAACCGGGGCCTAAATGGGATCCTACAACTGGTCCCAGATCGCATACAGTAACCGGAACATTGTATTTTTGCCGTAGTTGCTCCATAAGTTGCTGGGCTTTTTCCTGATATTCTACATTAAGAACACTAATTTTGCTTACAGTATCACGGACCTTATCTAACTCGGCCCATACCACGGCCATCGCACGGGGGAGGGTTCTTGCCTTCTGAAACAAGGCTAATTCTCCTTTTTCCAGGGTTAGAACAGGTTTGAGTTGGATTAAAGTACCCAGTTTGCAGCTAATATTGCTCATGCGGCCTCCTCGTGCGAGATATTCCAGATTATCTACCACAAAGAAAAGGCGCATTTTCTGTCTTATTTCTGCCAGTCTTTTTACTATTTCATCTACCGTTTTTCCTGCTTCCAGGAGTTCACATGCTTCTATTACCTGAAAACCCAGTCCCATACCAGCAACTTCTGAATCTATCAGGTGCACATTAACATTTTTGTCCCTTACCATATCCCGGGCCATGTGGGCTGATTGGAAAGTGCCAGAAATCTTAGAGGAGACCAATATTACCAGTGCATCCTGGCCGGATTCCAGCTGTTCGAAAACCTCCAGGAATTCTCCCGCTGAGGGCTGCGAAGTGCTGGGAAAAGAAGAAGAGTTTGTAAGTATATCGTAGTATTCTTTATTACTATAACGAGTGCCTTCTTTGAATACTACCCCTTCAAAATGAACATTTAAAGGAATGACCTTTATATTATACCTATCAATTATATCTGCCGGCAGATACGAAGAACTATCTGTTATTACTCTAACTTTCATTATTACCTCCACTTAGCAAATGTTATAGTCTCAAGACAATAGCATTTGCCATATCCCTTATATAATACCCTAATGGGGATAGAATAGTTAAAATTGTCCTGCTATGGTGCAGGTTGATATGAGCCGACTAATATTTGCTTATATGCTCTTTACAATAATAACACAAGGTTAGACTGTTGATAATAAATTCAAAATCTATTGATTAGATACTTCCCTTCAATAAAACTTTGTTCGAATAATCAATCTAAATGCAGTAAATAGCAGATATGGGCAAAGCATGGTGATTGTTCACGATATATTGAATCAGTTGGTTTCTTTATGCCAGTTATAGCAAAATAGTCACAGTAAAAGATCTATGTATAAGCAGGAATACGGGTTGATTTGTCGAATAGCCTAAAAGGAAATTAGGGAGGGTATTAAAATGACGATTAAACTGGTTACGGATAGTACATCGTACATAGAAGAAAAAACCAAAAAGGATCTTGATATAAAGATAGTAAACCTGAGCGTCAATTTTCCTGACGAATCGTTTGAAGAAGATGCCGTGGACTATGACCATTTTTACGAGAGAATTAAGAGAGAAGGAGTCATCCCTACCTCTTCTCAGCCTTCTTTGGGGATAATCCATGATACCTTTAAGCAAATCATAGTTAAAGGGGAGGAAGTGCTGGGTATCTTTATATCGTCAAAGATGAGCGGTACTTATGAAACTGCCTTGCATGCCAGAAAGATGTTATTAGAAGAGTACCCGGAAGCTCGCATTGAAATAATGGACTCCAAAACCAACTGTATGGCCTTGGGTCTGCAAGTTGTAGAAGCAGGCATAGCGGCTAAGGCAGGTAAGAAGATAGAGGAAGTTATGCAGATTGCGGAGCAAATTAGAGAAAGAGTGAGATTCTATTTTGTTCCGAATACTTTGGAGTATTTGATTAAAGGAGGCAGAATAGGAGGGGCGTCGGCGTTAATAGGTTCCTTGCTCAAGGTAAGACCAATTCTTTATGTCAATGATGGTATGACTGATGTTAAAGAAAGGGTGAGGGGAACTAAAGCGGCGGTCAAACGCATTTCCAGTCTGCTGTGCGTTC
>CAZXIR010000015.1:24051-24804 GCA_964640845.1 uncultured Syntrophomonas sp. | reverse complement strand
ATCAGGTAATTATATGACTAATAACTAAATGAGAAAAGGGGATCTACTAATATTGATAACTTTTAATGACTTAGCATTGGCACCAACCATAATTCAAGCCATTCAAAGCATGGGTTTTGAAGAAGCAACTCCCATTCAAGAAAAAACTATTCCTATCGCCTTAACGGGAAGAGATTTAATTGGACGGGCACAAACCGGAACTGGTAAAACCGCAGCTTATGGTATTCCTTTGGTGGACAGGTGTGATGCTGATCTAGAACAAATCCAGGGGGTAGTTATAACTCCGACCCGGGAATTGGCCATTCAGGTTGCAGAAGAGCTAAATCGGATTGGTCATTATAAAAACGTTAAATCACTACCGATATATGGAGGGCAGGAGATTGATAGGCAGATAAGGGCCTTGCGTAAAAGACCCAGTATAATAGTAGGCACTCCGGGCCGATTGATGGACCATATGAGAAGAAAGACCATCCGTCTCCAAGGGGTAAAGATGGTAGTATTGGATGAAGCAGATGAAATGTTGAATATGGGATTTATTGAGGATATTGAGACAATTCTTCAGGAAATGCCGGAAGAAAGACAGAATCTTCTTTTTTCGGCTACCGTTCCTTTGCATATCCAAACCCTGGCACGCAAGTTTATGAAAAATCCGGAAATTATCCACATTTCCCCCCGCGAGGTTACAGTAGCCAACATTAAACAAGAATACATTGAGACCCCAGAAAAACAAAAGTTAGACGTATTATGCCGCTT
>CAZXIR010000015.1:19010-24041 GCA_964640845.1 uncultured Syntrophomonas sp. | reverse complement strand
TTGTATTTAAAAAAAAAAAACCCCCCGAAACACGCACGGCACTTACCAACACGATTAAACAGGAATATATCGAAACTCCAGAAAAACAGAAATTAGACGTATTATGCCGCTTGCTGGACATCCAGAATCCCGAACTGGCCATAGTATTTGGACGCACCCGGCGCCGGGTTGATGAGATTGCGGAAGCTTTAAGTGAGCGAGGGTATTCTGCTGAGGGTATTCACGGTGACTTGGGCCAAAATCGCCGCGATACCATTATGCGCAAATTCCGGGCGGGAGAAGTGGAAGTTCTAGTGGCCACCGATGTTGCGGCCAGAGGCTTGGATATAAGCGGAGTAACCAACATATACAACTTTGATATTCCCCAGGATCCAGAAAGCTATGTGCATCGTATAGGCAGAACTGGTCGAATGGGGGAAACTGGTTTAGCTACCACTTTTGTTACCCCGCGTGAAATTGATCATCTAAGATCTATTGAACAGCTTACCAAACAACGTATTCTTAGAAAACCTATTCCTACTGTAAATGAAGCTTTCGCTGGATTGCAGCATTTAGCGGTTGAGAACCTCCTGCAAGCAATGGAAAAGGAAAATATTCAGACCTACAAAAACCTGGCGGAGAGTTTATTAGAAGAATACGATTCAGTTACTCTTGTATCAGCAGCTTTAAAAATCTTGACCCGGGAGCCTGAAAAAACAACTTTTAAAGAGTTGTCCGATGTCCCTCCTATCAAATTTAAGAAAGCCCAGAAAAGCTATGATAATAAGAGCAGTTATGGTAGAAAGCCTGGTATGAGGAACTCCAAAAAACCGAGCCGACCCCAACCCAGAGATCGATAAGAATGGATTAGGAAGTTAAAATAGAACTGCTCGATCAATTTCTGATAGTATAACCAAACATGTTTTTGATAATTTAGATATCTTGGCCATTTATGTTAGCTATTAGGGTTTCCAGCAGTAAAATGCTGTTGCTAATAGACACCACCAGAATAGGATATCTTATGTTGTCTACATGGTGACAAGATTACAGACCGATATTAGACGGCCTCTAAAGGATCACTATCATTGTGAATCCTCCACTTCAAACGTTAAAGGCTATTTTTCATCGGTCTGACAAGTCTACCTCCTGCTTCTTTTGCGAATTTTCCTGCTGGGCATTTTTAATTTTCTGGTTTTACTTGACTTTATTGAATATTCTTTCAATTCAGTATGGACAAAGCGCTGAGCCGCTATTAGATTACCATCCCCATCCAAACTCCAAACGGAAATCAAAACCGCTTCATCCTGGTCTACTTCTATTTGTATTTCATATTGCCTCAAAACATCAACTTGAAAACTGGCATAATCTGAACTTAAAACAGGCACCGATAGCGTAATGGTAGATATCTGCTGCTTTGTTCCCTCCACATTGTAAAGAACTACCTTGGCTGTCACAAGATTTGCGGTGCGATTGTTGAGAATTTTCACCAATACGGTCACGGCAGGGGTGCCTACAGCGTTTTCTACCGGCCCGGTAGTGAATAATTTACTCATAACACTCCTCCTCTCGTTTATTTATAATTTTGCATAATTCAATAAACAAAACAAACAATGGTTATGAATACTGCTGCTATTTCCTAATATTCAGTTTTTTGATGGAGTGGTTTCTTTTAACTGGTTATGCAAAATCCTCATATATTTGTATTTATTCATTCTTATAAAAATATATTACTGATATTCGTATTATGAAATCATCTGACCGTTAAACCAACCTTGTTATCACATCAAGGTATGATTATCTGGTAAATAAGGTCCATTACTCCTGTTATAGAATTGATTTCTTCTTGGTGGTTATAATAACTTGCCTGAGTATTATGAAGTTCTTTTAGCGTGTAAAGCATGCTTGACACATCAATTGGATGAGACATATAATATATGTAAAGCATGCTTTACAATTAATTACAAGGAGGAAAGCTTATGCAAAACCAGCTGATCAAACTGCGAGCCATTAATAATATGACGCAGGAAGACCTGGCCATCAAAGCTGGTGTTTCTCGGCAGACTATAATATCCCTGGAGAAGGGTAAATATAACCCTTCTTTGCAGCTGGCACACAGATTAGCCAAAATATTTCGACTGCATATTGAGGATATCTTTATTTTTGAGGAGGATGATGATCGATGAATATTAAAAAGAATAGACTGGCTTTTTATATTACTATAATACTGCTCATAGCCTTGGGTGTTTACATGATAAAGACTGGGGAATCTGGCATTGGGACCGGGTTAATTGCCAGTGCCATAGGTGTATTTTCAGTAAAATCTATCCAAAATAAGAGATTGGTAAAACTCGAGTCGGAAGGTAAAGTAGCTTTTGATGAACGTTCATTATACTTGAGTTCCAAGGCGGCCCTGGCTGCGATCAGGATATATATCTTAGTGCTGGCAGTGACAGTATTGGCAGGGAGCGTATTTGATCCGGTCTGGCCCCTGACTCCCTGGGACCTGATAGGTTTTTTGCTGGCACTGTTGGTCTTTCTTTGGATAGGTTTTTATTATTATTTCATCCGGGTGGAATAATATATCAAAAGCAGTATATGAGTTATATAACACCAGCTCACCTTGTTTAGATGCTCAGCTGAAGGATAAGGTCCGCCCGTTGGAATCATAAACCTGCTGGGTTGGGTGTAGACTTATTCACCAGAGCCTACCTATGATATAATAACAAGGTGGGCTCTGGCCCTGATAAAGTATAAGAGAGAGGTATAAAGATGAAATCCCTGGTAATAGCAGAAAAACCTAGTGTGGCCCGGGAAATTGCCCGGGTCTTAAACTGTAATAATAAAAACAAAGGTTATATTGAGGGGCCTTCCTATGTAGTCACCTGGGCTCTGGGTCATTTGGTTACCTTGGCCGAACCGGACGATTATGACCAAAAACTTAAAGAGTGGCGGATGGAAGATCTGCCTATGATGCCAGATAAAATGAAGTTGAAGGTAATCAAGCAGAGTTCTCACCAATATCAGGTAGTTAAGAAACTCCTGCAACGAGGGGATATTAAAGACCTGATTATAGCTACTGATGCAGGACGGGAAGGAGAACTGGTAGCCCGCTGGATAATAGTGCACGCAAAATGTAATAAACCATTTAAACGCCTGTGGATTTCTTCTCAAACCGATAGTGCCATCCGGGAAGGCTTCAAGAATCTTAAACCAGGAAAAGATTACGATAACCTCTACGATGCTGCCGTATGCAGGGCAGAGGCCGACTGGTTGGTAGGCCTTAATGTTACCCGGGCCTTATCATGCAAGTATAATGCCCAGTTGAACGCCGGCCGGGTGCAGACCCCGACTCTGGCTATGGTAGTTCAGCGGGAAAAAGAAATACAAGAATTTAAACCCCAGCCTTACTGGACCGTGCGGGCTGATTTTGGAGATTACTATGGCGATTGGCGGGATTCTAAGGGCCAGAGCCGTATTTTTGCCCAGGAAAAAGCCAACCAGATAACTACCCGGATTGAAGGTCATGAAGGGTTAATAGAAGAGATTCGCAGAGAGAACAAGAGTGAGGCTCCTCCGCTCTTGTATGACTTGACTGAACTGCAGCGGGATGCCAATCGCAAGCTGAACTTTTCAGCTCAAAAAACCCTGTCTGTTTTACAGAAGTTATATGAACAGCACAAGATTGTTACTTATCCTAGAACCGACTCACGTCACATAACTACTGATATAGTACCAACTCTGGGAAACAGGCTGCAGGCCATTGCTACAGGACCATACCAAGCTATGGTAAAACCCTTATTATCAAAGAAATATAATCCTGGACAGCGTTTTGTGGATAACAGCAAAGTAAGCGACCACCATGCCATTATTCCTACCGGGGAACCGGTTGATTTATCTGCTCTGGTCAATGACGAAAAAAGGCTTTTTGATTTAATTGCTCGCCGGTTTATTGCTATGTTTTATCCACCTTATACTTATGAAAAAACCACTATTTGCACTTTAATAAATGGGGAGCGTTTTTACTCCCGGGGTAAGGTAGTAAAAAATCAGGGCTGGCGAACCGTCACCTCCAAATTTGAGGAAGAAGATAAGAAACAGCGCGAGATACTGCCCGAACAGACCCTCAATCGTCAGGAACAGGGAAGTAAAAAACAGCTCAAAAGCTCTAAGATAAACCGGGCCATGACTACGCCTCCGGCCCGCTACAATGAGGCATCACTATTGACGGCCATGGAAAACCCGGGCAAGTTTATCGATGATCAAAAACTAAAGGAATCAATTACCGGCAGTGGCTTAGGTACCCCAGCCACTAGAGCCGAAATTATCGAAAAGCTGATTAGCAGTTTCTATATGGAGAGAAATGGGAAGCAACTGGTCCCCACCTCCAAAGCAAAGCAGTTGATAGAACTGGCACCAGAAGAACTCCGGTCACCTCTTTTAACTGCTCAATGGGAAGAACAACTCAATCATATTGCTAAAGGTAAAGGCAGTCGAAAATCATTTATTGCCGGGATACGAAGAGGGGCCCAGGAAATGGTTAGTGATATTAAGCGGTCCAGCAGTGAATACCAACCGGATAATGTTACTAAAAGCAAGTGTCCGGCTTGCGGCAAATACATGCTCCTGGTGCAGGGCAAAAAGGGGAAAATGCTGGTCTGCCCAGATAGGACCTGTGGTCATCGCCAGCCAGAAAAAATAGACGACACTGATATCTTCAAAAAGAACCGGCACAGTGATCGCATCAATCAGAAATTGATTAAACAGTACAGTGACAATGAACAAATTGGCACCAGTCTGGGAGACAAACTTAAAGCGGCCATGAAAGAAAAGGAGAAGAGAAAAGACTGAAAGAGCAGTCGAGATTTAATTTAGTAGTCTGTGCAGGGCAAAAATTTCCTGGGATATACTCTTTGCAGAGGAATTAACCAACAATTAAACATTTACTTATAAAGGAGGTAAACTTAGTAATGCATAAATTTGAGCACCTGCTCCAACCGATCCAAATAAAATCAATGAATTTAAAGAATCGATTGGTAATGCCACCCATGGGTA
>CAZXIR010000015.1:11458-18910 GCA_964640845.1 uncultured Syntrophomonas sp. | reverse complement strand
ATCCAAATAAAATCAATGAATTTAAAGAATCGATTGGTAATGCCACCCATGGGTACAGGCCTGGGCAACAAGGATGGCACCGTGAGTGAAGCTACCCTGGCTTATTTTAAAAGAAGGGTTAATAGTGGTGCAGGGCTGTACATTACCGAAATTACTTCAGTACATCCCCATGGCAGTGTTGGACCCAGTGCTCTGAGGATCTATCATGATGATTATATTTCAGGCTTAAGCAACTTAGTTGGAATATGTCATGCAGCCGGAGCAAAAATTGCTGTGCAACTTCATCATGCAGGACGGGAGAGTTTTTATCAACTGAAAAAGGGGAATGCGGTAGCACCTTCAGCCATATCCAGCTATGTATTTGGCGGTTCTCCAAGAGAAATGACTCAGGGAGATATCGACCAAGTAATAAAGGCTTTCGGTGCTGGGGCCAAAAGAGCCCGTGAAGCTGGATTTGATGCAGTTGAACTCCATGCTGCCCATGGCTACCTGCTGGCCCAGTTTCTTTCCATCCATTCCAACCAACGTAATGACCAGTATGGGGGAAACATGAAAAACCGGTCCCGTTTCATTCTGGAATGTATCCAGGAAGTACGCAGCCAAGTGGGCCAGGATTTTCCTATCTCACTGCGCATCTCGGCTGAAGAATTTATTAAGAATGGGTACAGTATAGAAGATATGCAGGAAATAGTGCCTGATTTTATTTCCGCCGGCATTGATCTTATCCATGCTTCATTCGGCACCCATGGAAGTCCAGGCGGTATCATCCAGGCTCCCATAGAATATCCCCAGGGTTTTAATATACATCTGGCCCGAAAAATAAAAGATACCGTTGATGTTCCAGTTATTGGGGTAGGTAGATTTACCGACCCGCTAGTGATGGATAAAGCCATTAGACGAGGGGATGCTGACCTGATAGCTGTGGGACGGCAACACCTGGCAGACCCTAATTTCCTTAAGAATGCGATAGAAGGTCATTCTGAAAGGACTTTCCAGTGCCTGGCTTGCAATCAGGGTTGTATTGAACGTTTAATCTATGAGGGAAAATCGGTGCGCTGTGCCATCAATCCAGAGACCGGTCAGGAGCTGTCTTATCCATCCCAGCAACCAGAAAATAAATATAAAGTATGGATAATCGGGGGAGGACCTGCAGGTCTGACTGCCGCTTGGGAGGCGGCCCGATTGGGGCATCAAGTTACCCTGTTTGAAAAAGATGACCAAGTTGGGGGCCAGGTAATTATTGCTGCTAAAGCCCCTTATAAAGAGCCTTATGCTGAATGGATTGATAAGCTGAAAGATAGAGCAGTTCGATACGGAGCGGTTATTAACACCGGTTCAGTAGTTAATGAAACAATGCTTATAGAGGGCCGCCCGGAAGTAGTAATCTTGGCCAGTGGAGCAGAACAGCTTATGCCCCCTATTGAGGGCATTGATCTTCCAATAGTAATTGACGCCTGGAGCATACTAAGGGGAGAGGTGCCGGCAGGAGATAATGTGGTAATAGTAGGCGGTGGATTAACCGGGATGGAGACTGCTGATTTCATGGCCCGGGAAGGGGTCAAGAGCCTGATACTGGTTGAAAAACTGGAGAAATCCCCAGTCAATCATCTCTCTGCTCACGGAAGCATGTTAAATTACCGGCTTAAAAAAGCCGGTTGTGAGTTCATGTTTAATACCGAGGTAAAGCGAATCACTGAGGATTCCATTATTGTGTTTAAAGATAATGAAACCCAAATAATATCACCGGTAGACCAAATAGTCATGGCAGTGGGAACCCAGCCGGTAAGGGATTTACAAGCATTCCTTGATAGCCAGGGTACAAAATGTTATGTGGTTGGAGACGCTCGTGATCCCCGGCGTATAATGGAGGCAGTAGATGAAGGAGCAAAAGCGGCTTGGGCAATATCTTAAAAAAATAGGAACAATCCTACAGGAAAAAAGTTCAATCACTTACACAAATAATAATGCTAAGCAGGCCAGTGGGAAATATGGATAATTAATTGGTAGGTTATTACAGACTGCACAACAGGGATAGTTGGTCATGATATGATATAATAGAGAAGCAGGGAATTTGGTTACTACTTCTCACCTAAAGAATAGAGCATTCCACTTTCTAATGTTGCCAACATTCTATCTTTCGGCTCATAGGCGCAGTCATTCCTTCACTATGTAGGAGATAAATATAAGGGGGCTATTTTTAATGACAGGATTTGTATATTATACAATTCTTCGACGGATGATCAAAAACTACAAGTTTAACGGTTATGAGATAGTGACCAACAAACATCCTGATTATCCTGATGATATTGATCACGTTTTACGTGGGTATCGTCCTGACGTGGTCGCTCACAAAAATGGCTCATATATTATCTGTGATGTAGAGACTGACGAGACTATAGATCTCCATGATACCATCAAGCATTTGGGTATGCTTTCTAATAGCAATTACTCTCTACATGTAGCTGTCCCTGAAAGTTGCTATGATCATGCCAGATCCTTGGCTGGACGGCATAATATTGATGTTTTACGTTGGTGGACAGCGGCAATCTGATTATTCCCTTAGCCTAGAATGGTAATCTTTCTATCTAGGGGGAAGTTGGTATTTACCTGGACTTACGGCAGATCTTTTTTCAACCTTAGCAAAGTTTAGAGTGAGTTTCAGCACAAGTATAATAGTATAGGTATAAATTTTTAAACTGAGCCTTTACCACGGTGTTCGGGAGTCCCTTCCGTTTCCTGGTGAAGGCTTAATTTTTCATGTCATTGAATAATCTGCGCATTGAATTACCTTTACCTCATCACACCCCCCTTTCAAGAAATTTAAGGTCCCCTTTATTTTTAGAGACGCACAGATAACATCCAACATTATATCCACATGGACACATATAAGGTAAATATATCCTTAACGACAGGCAATATATGGTATATAATTATGGTTATGTATCTGTTTTTCCTGGAAGGCATTGATTTTTAGGAGGGATCATATGTACCGGATATTAAAATGCATTGCTTCTGTTGCGTTAATATTTATATTTGCCTTATCCAGTTCCACGGTTAATGCAGCAGAATACTCGTCACCGCCTCTGGCCGACACACCAACCAATAAGGATCAAGCTTTGGCAATACTAATCGACATGTTTCCCCAATTATGCACAGACAAACAATTTAATATAAATCTCCAGACCGACAGTAATGGGGATTTAAGTTGGTATTTTCACTGGCAGGAACCTTCAATTCCTATGAGTGTTGATGAAGCAAGAATATCAGCATCCATTAATGCTGTTTCTGGTAAAGTGAGCCGATTTTCTTATCAACCTAGCGGTTCCTTTTATGAAGGTAAGTCCTTTTCAGTTTCGAAAGATCAAGCTCGGCAGATAGCCGAAGATTTTCTGGATAAATACCACCAGACTGTAATCGCGAGTTTACAAATAACTGAGGACTCGGCTTACCGGAGTATTTCTGATAGAACTACCCGCTTCATGTGGGCCAGAATGGAAAATGGAATAATGGTAGACCAGGATGGGGTAAACATAGCAGTTGACCACCTTACCGGACAGATTCATGAGTACAGCTATATTTGGACTGACTGTGAATTTCCACCTTCGGGCCAGGTGATTTCAGCTTCGGATCTTTTGAGCCAGGTCTTGGCGGAATATGGTGTTTGTCCGGTATATAGGTTGGCTTTCTGGGATTCACTCCAAGCAGATACAGCTAAACCAATATATAT
Organism: uncultured Syntrophomonas sp.; assembly: GCA_964640845.1. GTDB lineage: Bacteria > Bacillota > Syntrophomonadia > Syntrophomonadales > Syntrophomonadaceae > JAAYJK01. Next base: position 15,183 of record CAZXIR010000015.1, on the reverse strand, counting down.
TCTAAATACTCATGCCGCAGCATTTAATGCGGTGACCGGCCAACCGGTTGATATGTTCGGAAGGGAATTGTCAACGAGAGATGCCAAATCCTACCATGATTCAATTAATCCCCAACAGGGTGAAATGATGATGGAAACGCGTCCCTCAGTAGAATTACCTGCAAATCAGCTTAAACAGACCGCAGCAGATTTTTTTAATAGAATGGGTCTACCTTCGGGTGAAGTCCGAAACACCGGGGGTGGCTCCAATGGATCGGTGGAACATCTAAGCTATAGTCTAATAGGAGAAGACAATGAAGAGTATATGAGGGTAGATATCGATATCAATACCGGTAATATAGTAGGGTTCAATCAGTCATACCCGGAGGTATCCCAGTCAGCCCATAACTGTATTAGCTATGAAGAGGCATTGCAAAGGGCCTGGGATATAATAGATTTTGTCAGCCCTGATAAAGCGAACCAGTTAATTCTGAGCAGTGGGTCTGTTTATAATCATGATGACAGCCACTATGATCTCAGTTTTTCCCGTCTGGTAAATGGCATTCCTTATGACCATAATGGGATTAACATGGCTGTCCATAAGTACTCGGGTCACATATCTTCATATGGCGTAGATTGGACCACGTTCAAATATAGTTCTCTAACTGATATTATTACCCCCCAAGAAGCTCTGGAGGCTTTTAAGGAGATCTGTCCTCTGGAACTAAAGTACTTGTTGGTGCGAGATCAATCCTACCGGCTTACCGGAAAATCCATCCTGGTATACAGTTTTGACCTTTTGCCCTATGTAGATGGCATAAGCGGAAAAAAGATAAGTATCTCCAACGATTTTCCAACTCAGTCTCAGAGCCACTGGGCTGCCCCAGCACTAACGGTTTTGAAAGAAAAGGGGGTACTGCCTGCCGATTTATCTGACCCTGATGCCTCTCTAACTCGCCGTCAGGCTCTGGGAATACTACAAGCCAGTGTTAGCCGAGATATTTTCTCCCTAGGCATTAGTAAACCGGAAATTGGCTTAAGATTCTCTGACCTCAGCCAGGATGATCCAGACCAAGATATTCTGGTTAAGGCCATTAGAAGCGGTATGATCGTTAATCAGGGCAGTTTTAATTCGGACCGGCTATTGACTCGAGAAGATCTGGCGGTTTGGCTGACCAATGCCTTGGGATATCGTGATATTGCCCAAATGGAAAACCAGATTACCCTCAGTTTTAATGATGCAGATTTAGTGGCACCGGAATTAAATAATTATATGGCTATAATAAGCGGCTTGGGAATACTTACTCCCGACCAATACGGAAATATAAGGCCTCAAGCCCCCTGTACCCTGGCTGAATTAGCGGTGGTCTTTATAAGAATGGAATCCAGGCTCCAGCCTTCCATCAATTATTAACCACAACTGAAAGGAGCGAATCTGATGTTAAAGAAAGCTTTAGTGACCATACTGATGTTGATATTAATCTTACTGGCTGTAGTACCTGGTTTTTCCGGTAGTATGATAATGGCTGCCTCCAGCCTGGCTAATACAGTGGAGACTGACCGGCAATTGCCGAACCCGCCAGGGAATATCAGCGAAACAGAAGCTTTGGATATAATTAAAAATACCTTTCCGGAATTAACCCGGGGTAAAACTTTAATCCCTAATCGAGAATTATCTTATGATGATGGAAATAGGTATCGTTTTGTTTGGAATGACGATACATATATGCGTCCTGACCGTAAGACTGCTCGTATTACTGCCAGTGTGGATGCTCAGAGCCGACGAGTAACCAGCTTTTTCTACCGTCCAGACCTTAAGTTGTATCGGGGAAAAACTGCAGTCTACAGCAGAGAGGAAGCCCGGGCGGCAGCAGAAGATTTTTTACGCAGAACCCACCCGGATTTGATAGATAAACTTCAGTATCAGGAAGATGCTGTCTTCTATCCCGAACACAGCCTGCAGAATACTCATAATTTTTACTGGTCTCGACTTGAAAACGGTATTCCGGTGAATATTGATGGGATTACCATCCAGATCGATGCGGTACTGGGTATTATAACTCAATACAATTTTGATTGGCATACCTCCAGCTTTCCTGAACCCCAGGATCTGATTCCTATCGATGAATTATCCGACCGGTTTCTTGCGGAACTAGGTGTTTATCCCTCCTATCTTTCGGTTCCGGATGCCTATAATGATTGTTCAGTAAAATCGGTATTTCCGGTATATCTGATAAATAGCAATGCTTATGTTTTCGATGCTCAAAGTGGTCAGGCCCTAAACTGGAATGGTACCGTCATTGACAATAATCAGTTACCGGCCTATAACTATTCATTTCAGCCTGGCCCGGGAGTAACAGACTGTGACGATAGGACAGCAGAAAAACCTGATTATGAGCAGCTTAAAAAGAGGGCCGAAGAATTATATGAACTTATTGGCGTAAAAGGCCAGATTAATCGCGAGGAGTATAATGGTCAAGGGCTATGGGAGTTTAGCATGGAAAAAACTAATGGCCGGGATAGCGGGACTAATTATAACCTGGCTATAAATGAAAACACCGCTGAAATTCAAGAATACAACTCATACTCATGGGGGATTGCTCGCCCATCTCAGGCCGACGGTCCAGCCAGTTTTATTAATTACCAACAAGCCGTATCTGTCTGCCGGGCTTTTTTACAAAAAGTTAACCCGGAGAAGTTAAGTCAAGTGGTACTGGCCATCGATCCTCAGGCTGAAATGCCCAACAACACCTATAATATCAGACTCAACCGCTTAGTTGATGATATAGTCTATAAAAACAATGGAATAGATATGGAGATAGATAAGACTAGCAGTCAGATCTTGCGATATCGCCTGGAATGGTCTGAGACGTTTTTTGCCCCGGCCCAAGATATTATAAGTCCCCAACAGGCAGTCAATATTATCCGGCAGGAGGAACCACTGGAACTAATATATGTCTTGACCGATTTTGAGTATGGAAACACTCAGGCCGGCCCGGCTTTTCTGGGCTATCGCTTTACCGACCCCATGAGGATCAATGCCCGAACCGGCAGTTTAATTGGTCATTGGGGGACCGAACAAACTGATGATGAAAGATTAAAAAACTGCCGGTCACACTGGATATTACCAGCAATGGAACTACTTAACAGAACCGGATTAATACCAGAGACCGGAATAGATCCGAATGGGATCATAAATCGCCGAGAAGCCATTAAGATTATCACCCGAGCTTTTGATATGAACAGATTTTTAGATGATGGACAGTCACCCGACCTTGTTTTCACTGACCTAACCAGTGATGATCCTGACCGAGGTGCCATATTACGGGCCGTGAAAAGCGGCATGATCAAAAATGAAGGCCGTTTAAGCCCAGATATTTCCCTGAGCAGAGAAGAGTTGGCCGAATGGCTGGTTAAGTGCCTCAATTACCAGGAAATTGCTCTTATGGAAAATAATTTTGCACTTAATGCTGTGGATGCAGAAGAGGTGAAGAGGGATAAAAGAAATTTCGCGGCTATAGCCAATGGTTTGGGATTGCTTAATACTGACCAACATGGAAGATTCAATCCTCAAAGGGCCTGCACCTGGGCCGAAGTAATTGCGGCAACGGTAAAAATCATACCTTATATGTAGAGATAATTTATTTAAGAGCGTGATCCGATACTTTGGCACCATAGAAGGGGAGAGGGAATATGTTTAAAAGGCCAAAAGCACAGATAATCATCGGATTGATGGCCGCCTGGTT
>CAZXIR010000015.1:0-11358 GCA_964640845.1 uncultured Syntrophomonas sp. | reverse complement strand
TGGATGATTTCAGAGAGCGCTACGACATAAGGATAACCAATACTGAAGATCAGCCTTTTTCCATAAACTCTTACAGTGCAGCAACCATAGAAACCAATGGTAATATACTCCATTTCCAACATGATAAAATACCTGTATCTGATGATATCGATACCGTAAAGGTAGTGGTAACAGATAGTCAAACTGGTTTATACCAAACTCTTTCCCTCCATCCACACTGGGAGGAATATAATCTAAATTATTTTAGCAGATACAGCATCTATCCTTCCAGAAATTATGAACCAGGAAAAACTGCCAAAACTTTTGTTAATTCCATCCTGGATGAGCATAGATATATTTCCGAAAAACTGCTTCATCCTAAGTGTAGGGAAAATATCGATTGGTCCATCTTAGATCATGACTTGTGGAACAGCCAGAGGGAGAACTGTGTTTTATATGAAGGAAGCTATCAGGGCTTTCATGATGTCTTTTCCTACTATATGAACTTTACGAATAGTGATGGGGCAGATGCCCCCATCACTGGGAGCCAGAAGATCTATCTGCTCTTCCAGGACGATACCTGGCAGGTACTGGACGTCAGCCCACTAGGTAAATTGCTGCATATAGGCGATATAAATAAAAATATTGAATTGACTGAATATGACCCCCAGAATTCTATTACTTACCATCAGCCATACTCAGACTTAAGTGCTGAGCTTCTTTATGCTCGTCTGCTAAAAAATTCACTTGACGAAAAAGAGACCGTCCGAGTCATAAGAGATAAACAGGATTTAGTTGAAATCGTACGTGAGTTCGACAAACTAAAAGCTGTATATCCGGAAGAAACATATGAGTTTCCTCCTGGTGCTAGAACCAGCTATGTTCTCACTATGTGGAGAGAAGGCACTTCAGTCAGTTATGTGATATATGAAGCTGAACAGAATTATTACTACTGTGAAAGGTGCGGTATCCCGTTAAGAGAAATACCGGATAAGCTGCTCGGTTTATTGGGGTTTCAGGATAAATTATCTTAATCTTAAGCCCTGAGATATCCGCCAATTATTACAGCTCCTGCCGATTATTCATTATAATACAAGAAACTTAACTGCCAAATGGTCTCGATTTACAATTGTGGCTTTCGTATCCTAGGATGCCATTATAATTACCCCCATGACCAGGTTAATGCGCAGAAAACACCACGCCCTGCATATACAATATTCATCTTTACCATTTAAACATTTCCAAGCCTGGTAATAGCTGTCATAATAGAAGTAAGATCAATGGTATTCATCGGTGCGAATTGAATTATTATTTTGCAGGATTATTACTGACAATTGAAAGGAATTTGCATATGGAAGAAAAACAATCAGCATTTAGATCTGAGCCACGGGTCTTGGCAGTATACCTCATCATACTTCTGGCCTTAGGAATTGCCTTGTTGGTGATCGTACTCAATCAGAAACCCGTAAATGCATCCATTTCTTATACCTTAGAACTGGTTGAAGATACTTCTACTCCTGATGCGATTCAATATACTTGGCATGTGGTGGTAGAGGAACCGGTCCGAATTAAGGAGTTAAGATACATAGCAGAAAGGTTGGTCGGGGAAGCTCAAGGGGGCAGCAACTTTAACGCCCTGGAAATCATGGTCTATGATTATTCACAATATATCGGGCATGGATATACTCTGGCCCGGGTGATATTTGCGCCCCAGGGAGACCTCAGAAAAGCTAATACCATAAACACCGGGGACTACGATCAAATGTCAATTCAATGGGATTTGAGAGATAAGATCTGGGAAAAGCAACTTACCCAGAAGGAGGTAGCGGTATGGAAGGCTTGGCAGGATTATTATGCAGCCCAGGTTGGACAGGGAACAACACCTGATAAAAACCGGGTTAGCCAGGTCATTGCAGATAGATATAAGCTGGATGCATACCAGGTTGAGGATATCCTCTTGAAACAAGAATACTGGAGATATGATAATTTTGATTTACTTACCAGGTAAGAACTTTTCTGAAGTCTGAAAGGAAATACTGATACCTGCGTAATCATTATTAGTAAACAATAGTTTTAGGGAAAGGGGAAAATCCATATGACGAACAGAGTAAATTTAGCGGCTGGATTATTGATAATCCTCCTTTGCGCTTTATTGGCATTTGCCGGGTGCAGCAGCAACAATGAAGCACAGGGTGATAACACCCAGCCTTCGGAGCAAAATGAACCGGCGCCAAATGATAACCAGGATGAAAATGATTTAACTACCGATTCCGGTACCTTTTCCGGTCGCATTGACAATTCATCCATCGAAATTCATATCAGTGGAGTGCCAAATGATGATGGTTACCGGGCTTATGAACTAAGTGAGGAAATAAGGGAGGATTTCGACTCCTATGGCTTTGAGACTGGTGACCAGGTAATCTTCAAGTACCAACCAGGAACGGAAGGACAGCGGGATGTAATTATGGAAATAGAGCTGATTGAAAATTGATTCCCCTGCGAACACCCATGAAATATAACTTTTCGCAGAGGAATAAACATTAATAATTCAGCTCTGATAGCCCGGAAAATATTTGACTACTGATTGTAAATTGTCTAATATAATAGAGAATCTAATATTAACCTAGGAGAATGAATTTATGTCGGAGTCTGTTATCAATTAACCTTAACCTAATATGGTAGTCTATAAGGAACCAACGGGTACCCGCTGGGCTTCGTTGCTGTACTATTAGACTGGTTATTTGAGAACACGGATATAATCATTCCTTGGAAACAGTGTATAATACATGCCGTGCTCATTGCAGGGCATTTTTGTTTTCATATCTGTTCCATTCTATGATTGATTCTTCTGCCAAAACCCACGAAATGTAACTTTTCGGCAGGGGAATCATGATTAAGTTAATCTTCTCCTTAAAGGCTGTTAACGTATCCGTTGATCCGATAACAGCCATTTTTTCTGGGCTAAGGTAAAGATAAACTAAAAATTGAACAGCTATGATTATAAAAAGGAGGTTTCCCATTTATGAACAGCTATGTTATGGAAGTACTGGAATATGAGAAGGTAAAAGAAGATTTAAAGCAATACGCGTTATCCAAGCAGGCTCAAAGCAAGATAGAAAAGCTTAAGCCTTCGGTTAATTTAGATATAATCCAGGCCAGGATGAATGAGACTACCGAGGCCAGAAGAATATTGGAGGTAAATTCCAGTGTTCCCCTTACGGCATTAGATAACATCGATGAAAGAGGCAGCAGTATTGAAGGCAGGGTAATGACCCCGGAGGAACTGTCGGCCATAAAGGGACTGCTGCAATATGTTAAGCGTCTGCAGAAGTTCATGCACTCCATGCAGACCATCGGTCCTACTGTGGCTTCCTATGCCTCATCCATGTTTGATTTACCGGATCTGTATGAAGAAATTGATCGCTGCATAGCCAACGGAAGGGTGGATGACCGGGCCACCCCTGAATTGAGCAGGCTGAGGAAAAAGATTAAGCTCACCGATGACAAGATTAAGCAGAAGCTTAACAGCATATTATCTTCTGCCACATATTCTGCCATGATCCAGGAGGCTCTGGTTGTTACCAGAAATGGTCGGTTGGTAATTCCTGTTAAAAGGGAATGCCGCAAAAATATGGCCGGTAATGTATTGGATGTATCATCCAGCGGTTCCACGGTTTTTATTGAACCGGCAGCTATTGCGGTATTTCAGGAAGAGCTGAATATTTTGAAAATCCAGGAGGAAAACGAAGTATTCAGGATTCTATCTCAACTCACAGAAATGGTTAATGCCAACATACGTGAGATTTCCATCAATGTGGAGACCATGGTACATTATGATTTTGTCTTTGCCCGGGCCAAATATAGTAAATCAATGGGTGGCTCAGCTGTACAGCTAAATACTCGCAGTATCATCAAAATAAAAGGCGGCCGACATCCTCTTCTGGGTAAAGAGGCTGTGCCTCTTGATTTTCATATTGGAGAAGATTATAGAGCCCTGGTCATTACCGGTCCCAATACCGGCGGGAAGACGGTCACCTTAAAGACGGTGGGCCTGCTTACCTTGATGGTGCAGTCCGGCCTGCATGTTCCGGTTCAGGCAGGCAGTGAGTTTGCGATTTTCAAAGATATACTGGCCGATATTGGTGATGGTCAGAGTATTGAACAGTCTCTCAGTACATTTTCCTCCCATGTAAAAAATATCGTGGGTATTATTAAACACTCCAATTCAGATTCGCTGGTAATAATGGATGAAATTGGGGCGGGTACTGAACCGGGTGAAGGAATGGGATTCGCCATCGCGGTGCTGGAAGAGGTCTTCCATAAAGGGGCCACCATCATAGCCTCAACCCATATAAGTGAAATAAAGCAATTTGCGGAAAAGACCCCGGGGTTTATAAATGGATGTATGGGATTTGACATAGAATCACTAAAACCTCTCTATAAACTGAAGATAGGTCAGGCTGGTCCCAGCAACGCTTTATTAATCGCTTTAAGGCTGGGAGTAGAGAGACGAATTGTTGAGCGGGCCCATGAAATAACTTACCGGGAAAAGAAAGATTACTCTGCCCAAGAGATGGTTAGAACTGAAACTGGGCGGGAGCAGTCGGTAATCATTTCCCAGCCGGATTGTGAACTGGAGTTGCAGGCTGGCACCCAGCAGAGAAAAAAATCCCCCCCGGCACAAGAGAGTAAATTCCAGAAGGGAGACTGTGTGTATATAAGTACCATGAATCGAACCGGTATTGTATACGAACCGGAAAACAGCAGGGGTGAGGTAGTAGTACTGGTGATGAAAAAGAAATATAAAATAAACCACAAGCGGCTCTCTCTGGAGGTTGAAGCCAAGGATCTGTATCCAGAAGACTATGATCTGGATATAGTATTTGAGAGCAAGGAAAATAGGAAAAAACGCAAGCAGTTCAGCAAGCATCATATGGAAGGAGTAATCATTGAAACTCAGCCGGATGAATAGATACTTCACTTTTCATGGCCGGTTGAAGGGCGAGAAGACCCGCAGGGCGGTTATGGTTTGATCTACCTCATACTAGTTTTTGTTAGAGTTCAGGCAAAAGGGTAAGATAGGGAAGAAATGGTTCCATGGCACTAAATATGGAGTATCAACAGGACATGGGGATGATTATAAATATGCGAAATCCTCGCTTAAGTGTTTTGTACCTTGTTTTCATTTCTTCCCGCCTTTCTTAGTATTTTGTCTTCCAGGTCGGTCAGCATATGGGTTCTGGACAGTGAGAAAACAAGAAGACCGATCCAGATTACTGTGAACGATATCAAATGTCCCTTGGTAAAGGGTTCGTGATAAACAAAAATACCTAACAGCAAGGTCATGGTAGGGCTGATATATTGCAGGAACCCGATTACAAACAAGGGCAGTCGTATGGCACCAGCACCGAAGAGGAGCAGGGGTATGGCGGTTACGATTCCTGCTCCGCATAATAATAAGGTGGTGGTTGATAATGATAAATGAAATGCCCCCATACCAGCATTATTAAGAAATATTAAATAAATAAGGGCAAAAATACTGGTGAGCATAGTTTCCAAAGTTAAGCCGGTAATCGAGTTAATGTTTACCAGTTTTTTCAATAGCCCATACACGCCAAAGGTTACCGCCAGAACTATGCCTACCCAAGGAAAAGCACCATACTGCATGGTAAGGCTTAGTACGCCTGCTGCAGCTAATAGGAATGCTAGTAATTGCCATAAAGACAAGCGCTCCTGTAAAAACAATATCCCCAGCAACACACTTATTAGAGGATTTATATAATAACCCAGGCTGGTCTGAATAATATGGTCATGATTAACCGCCCATATATAAGTACCCCAATTAAGATTCAGAATAATGCCAGATATGAAAATTAACAGTAAGGTTTTAGGGCTCAGCTCTCTTATTTCGTTTATAAAAGCTGATGTTTTACCATTAATGATCAAGAGTCCCCACAGGAACACAACTGACCATACGATCCGGTGAGCCAGAACCTCGCTGGCAGGGACATCCTGCAGAAACTTCCAATAAATGGGGAGTATGCCCCATATTATATAAGCTCCACTGACAAACAGTATTCCTTTGTATTGTTCATCGCTTTGTATAGACTTCATATTGCTGCTCCAAGTTGATATATCTCCAACTATTATAGGCCTGTATGTTATGTAGAGCAATACTCAAAGAATAATTCCAAATTTACCTAAATAAAAAATGATTTATTTGAAATAGCCTAGGGCAGGGAAATGCAAAGATGATTGCGAATAATATATAATGGTAATAATTAATTCTAGGAGGAGGAACAGATAATGTTCGAAAATGTTTTGGTTCTGGTGGATGGATCTGAGTTTTCTATGAACGCTGCCAGAGTAGCCTCATCTATAACCGACAATTATTCAGGGAAGCTGACCCTGCTTCATGTAGTAAGCAAGTCTTTTACCAAAACTACCATGCCTGATTTAGAACAGGAGATTGCCGGTCTCCGATCTGAAGGCAGTCAAATCCTGACCAATGCCTTGGAAGCCATTGGCAAGACCGAAAATGAAGTGGTGGCAATCTTATCATGGGGAAATCCCCTGGATATAATTCTGGAAGAAGTCGAAGATAAGGGATATGATCTGATTGTAATGGGAAGTCGTGGATTAGGTGCGATAAAAGGTATGCTGATGGGAAGTGTCAGTGAACGGATCAGCCGGTCAGTAAGGTGTCCGGTATTAATAGTCAAAGAACTTCAGCAATAAAGAGTTATACTCATAGGAATCTAGCCGTTGCTTTTCTTATCTCTGAGGAAGATAGCTATACCAAACACTGCAGATAACATCGATCCGATTATTATAGCTATTTTTGCTTGATAAATGGCAATGGGGTCTACAAAGGCTAGATTAGTAATGAATAATGACATGGTAAAACCTATTCCGGCCAGACATGATACTCCCCATACCTGACTCCATTTTACTCCTTCAGGTAAGAGAGCAAAACCAAGTCGTACTGATAGCCAGGCAAACAATGTTATACCTAATTGTTTGCCCAGGAACAGGCCCACTATTATACCTACGGATATGGGATTAATTAGACTTGTTCCCTCACTTCCCTGAGCCATATTTACTCCTGCATTGGCCAGGGCAAAGATGGGTATTATGAAATAAGATACCAATGGATAAAGGGTATCCTCCAGTTTCTGTAATGGAGTATCAAGATTATCAACAGTGAGTTTGAGTTGCTGCATCATTTTTCGTTGCGTTTCATCTACCAGCATAATCTGGAAGTTTTTTTCGGGAAAACTCTGCATTATTGTATTGGTCTCGGTCCTGAACATCTCTTGATCATATCGAGCGCGTGACGGTATAGTTAATGCCAGTAAGACCCCAGCTATGGTAGCGTGGATGCCTGACAATAAGAAAGCTACCCATAATGCAATACCCAACAAGGCGTAAGGATATGTTTTTCTCACGCCTTTTATATTGCACAGTATCGATACCAGAAGTATCAATACTCCTGCTCCTAGGCTGATCAAACTTATTTTATCGGTGTAAAACAAAGCAATTACTAAAATAGCTCCTAAATCATCAACGATAGCCAGAGCCAAGAGAAATATCTTTAATGAAAGAGGAACCAATGAGCCTAGAGCCAGTAAACAACCCAGTGAAAAGGCAATATCCGTGGCCATGGGAATCCCCCAGCCATCACTGCCAGGCCCACCCTGATTAATAAGCAGGTAAATAACGGCCGGGACTATCATCCCACCTAGGGCTGCAACCGCAGGAAGGGCAGCCTTTTGCATGCTTGATAATTCTCCCACCAGGATTTCCCGTTTTATTTCCAGTCCAATAACAAAAAAGAAAATAACCATTAGACCATCATTAACCCAGTGCCCCAGAGTATCGGAAATACCATAATTTCCGAATGAAAAAGCAACAGGAGTATTCCAAAGTGCGAAATAAGTGTTGGAGTAAGCAGAATTAGCCCAGATAAATGCTGCTATAGCAGCCGCCAACAATAGTACGCTGCTCATCATTTTTCCCGAGACAAATTTTGATACCGGTTTCATAAGATGCCTTAATAATTGATTGGTATTTTCTTTCATTAGTTACACCTTTCATTATCTGATTGGGATTAATTATAGCAAAAAAAAACTTCTATAACAAAGCTGCTATATAAACTAATATGAGAGCAGAAAAATAATAGGGCCAGTTATGCATCGTAAACTTGCCCTATTATAGTCTTTTAGGTTAACTCTTGAAAATACCAGCATCACTTTTAACTAACATTAGATAAGCTTCAAACTGGGGTTCTAGCTTTGAATATATTCATATTCATTATACTTTCATAAACTAGATGAGCTTGAAATCCACAGCTCCAGATTTGCAACCAGGTTATCTCGATTCCGCCCTGCCACTCTATTTAGTTGCTGAACCATTGAGTAACATAGAGATAAGATCCATCCTGATAAAAACCTAGACCAACTTTATTGAATCCTGCATTAAGTATATTAGCTCTATGTCCGGATGAATTCATAAAGGCATCATGGGCACCTTTGACACTGGTGTTTTTGGCGATATTTTCTCCCGCGGTGCGGTATGTAATACCAAGGCTTTTCATCATATCAAAGGGACTGCCATAGGTGGGTGAGGTGTGGCTGAAATAGTTGTTTACCGCCATGTCTTTTGATTTGAGCAAAGCTCCCTGGCATAGCTTTTGGTCCAATTCTAATGGTACCAGATTAGCTTTGACGCGCTCGGCATTCATATAACCCAGCATTTCACTTTGCATGGAAGTCTCAGTAAAACCAGGATCCGGTTCCGGACTTGGTGCAGGCTGCGGATTCGGATTTGGCTGCGGAACCGGAGCAGGCTCGGGTTTTGGAGTAGGCTTCGGTACCGGTACCTTTACCGGCGTTTTAGGTTTAGATGGAACTACAGGTTTTTCAGGAGTTTTCAGTATCTTTTGTATATATTCCGACCTTAGTGGAACACCATTAATTTTAATTACTGGCTGGGATTTTTTGGTGTTGTTACTGGTTATCCTTTTTTGAATGAGTTTAATGCTTCCAGATGTTTTACTCACATGGTAGGAATATGGTGCAGCAGATTTAACCGGACCTATAATTTTTACGGTAGTGGTTGCAGGCGTGGTACAGGCTAGAATACTTCCAACCGGCACCAGAACAAAAGTTAGGATTAATAAAGTGCAAAACAATTTCTTCATAATTACAATACCTCCTTGTCCGATACCTTAACCCATCCTGGATATACTTGGCTAGTTGTAGATATTACCATTTGCCGCCCAGTAGTGCCGGATTAAGGCTTTATTGGGCATTTGTGGTTTGTGGAGGTAAATGTTGGCAAAGTTGCTTGTTAACGGTTAAAATGTTTTATAATCTTATTCGAGATGCCTTAGCCATGTTGCTGTTATTCTTATTGAATATGATATACTGTCTAACCTACTGCCAACAAACTGACAAATTGAATCTTTATTCACTTTGCATTACACAGTTGCGGCCAGCAGCTTTGGCTTTATAAAGGGCCTGGTCAGCCCGTTTTAACAGTTCATCCAGACCTTCATCTGCCATTTTTCTGGTGCTGGTAACACCAAAGCTTGCAGTAACATGAATAGGTTGATTATCTAACCAGATCTGATTCTCTGCAATTTTCTTTCTTATGCGCTCAGCAACCAGAGACGCCTCTTCACAAGAAGTTTCCAGGAGTAAAATAGCGAATTCTTCTCCTCCATATCGGCCTAATAAGTCCATAGGGCGAAGATTATTTCTACATATTTCAGTAATCTTCTGTAGTGTGATATCACCTGCATGATGGCCATAAGTATCGTTCACTTTTTTGAAGTTATCTATATCCATCAGAATTATAGATAAATGCTGCTGATTTTCTTTAGCATCGATAATACTGATACAACTCTGCTCAAAAAAATGTTTTCGATTAAAGGTATTGGTTAGACCGTCCATGGTAGCCATCGTTCGCAGGCCCTCCATCTTTTCCGCTTGAACAGTAACATCAGTAAGTACTAGGGCATTGCCTACGAGAAGGTTTGATTGGCTTAATATAGGTGAAATACGACAATTATACCATCTATTTACACCATCTTGTTCTAACGATAATAGGTGTTCGTGTTGCTGCTCATCATTACTTGAAAGTAATTTTCTGAGTAAATCAGGATGATTTCCAAGTAATTCAGCCGCCTCCTTGCCCAAGTCCTGACTGTTAAGAGTAGTAAATAATGACCCGCCAACGGCATTATAATCAACCAGACGATTTGAAGCATCAAAAACCAGCACTCCGTCACTCATACTCTCAAAAACCCTACCTCTAGCGACCGGAACCAAATCCAATAATCCATATTTAAACACACCCCATACGAAGATCAAACCGGAGATAGTAAAAAGGAAAGGAATTATATCCAAATTCCAGGGGCTCTTTCCCAGAAGATAAACAAGTTGTCCTACCCATGGGATCAGGGAACCCACCAGCATGATGGTAGTTTGATGGCGGTAAGTTTTTTCAACCTTCAGCCATTTATTCAAGAGTAAAATACTGCTAAATATCAAAATCAAAAAAGCATAAACCATCTGTACGTAATACCAGGGCCCTTTATCAATAGCCAGAAGGGGAAACGGTCCGGTATTGTTTATAGTTACTGCTGCGTAATAAAGGTGATGATAGTCATCTGTAAAATGTAAAACAATGGTTATGAGAGGGATAATTAGAATGAGTGCTATTTTGCGCCAATTCAACCAGTCTTCTGAATCCGAATACACTAGAGCCGCCATAATCCATAAGGCTGGTATGGTAGCTATGCCAATATACTGAATCCTGGACCACAGCAACATGTCTTGCAGGGTAGTACTGGAAAGTTCCATAGCGTAACCGAACGAATATAAAGACATAGCAACAAACAAATAGCAGAATGGTGAAGTTCCAGCAACATTTCTTCTTTTATATGCATATACGGATAGCATAGTTGTAACTCCACCTGCAATTATTAAAGCTATTATGTACCATACCTTGCTGTTCAACATATTTTTTACTCTCCATCATAGTTAAATGATTATATCCTATATTTTTACATATATGAAATGAAAAAGAAATGTTTTTAATATGAACGACGGTGCAGGCAGGGAACGGTTCAACCTTTCCCTGCCCGCACAAGAAAGAGAGCCTCAAATTTAAAGGCTCTCTTTAAGTTTTTGATTTTATATGGGTGGCGGAGAAATGATTTAAATGATACTGTAATTTAACAAACCTCTCTTTTTTGAACCACCGATTTTGTACTAACCTGGATTAATTAACTTGAATTAACTAACTTGAATTAACTAACTTGGTTACTGACTTAATCTGGTTAACTATATTTACTTAATTTAGACTTACTAA
>CAZXIR010000014.1:15628-24996 GCA_964640845.1 uncultured Syntrophomonas sp. | reverse complement strand
TTTCGTCTATGGGCGGTATTTTTTTAAGGTTTATCATCTGGGCCTCCTTAATTAAACGTTAGGGATGTTTATATACGATTTCACCTACAATTTCTTTAACGGCCTTTACTATTAATATTACCAGTATAATTATTCCCAGTAAACCAAACAAAGGGTACACCTTACTAACTAAAGCAGAAAAACTTTGCATGGCGATCGGCAAGGCTAGGGTAATGGTTATAAATAAGCTTAAACCATAACTAATGCTGGTAAAACTGGAAAACCTCTGGGCAAAGCCATAGCCATTAGCTATAGCGGTAGTAAGAATGCCTACCCATAGTACTAAAGTATAGACAACTTTGGTCCCCGGAGAAATAACTCCGGCAATGTAGAGCATAGGCACCTGATAATGCAGGATCATGGGAAGGAATTTACCCAAAGCCAGATAGTTAAATAGAATCAGGACTCCTAAAAGGCTGCCTCCCCAGACGGCACCCCAGATTCCATCCCTACGACTACCAATCGATTGATATTCAGTTAGGACTACCATCGCCAAGGCAAAGTTGTAGGCTACATATAGTATGGAGGATAGTACCCATCCGTTCTCTTCCTGCGGATTTAGAAATACCGTATATGTTTCCACCTGTCCTCCATCTACTACAAAAGCGGCATAACCGGTTATTATAAGCAACAACACTAATTTTGCGGGAACCAGAAGGTTATATGATTTTATCATACCCTTTTTACCGGTGTATAATGATATAGCTACCAAAATACCGGCAAGTATAATCCCTAGTTCTTTAGGCAGATATAGATGCTCATAAAATACAGCTCCACTCGCAGACAGCATCATGCTTAGCCCCAGGAAAAGGAATACTGCCAATAGTAAATCAATGACTTTCGAAGGTTTTTCTCCCATTAGTTGCTGCAACATATCTTGATAACTACCGGTTGCATGTCTGTGGGCCATATACATCAACAGTCCTCCACATGTGGCAAAAAGCAGCATTGCTAATATGCAGCCTTTGGCTCCATGGGTACCATAACTTACAAAAAACTGGACTATTTCCTGCCCGGAGGCAAAACCTGCTCCTACAACTGCTCCTAGATATCCCATTACCAGGCTTAGTCTGCTTTTAATATTATTCATCTCCTGATCTAAAGAACATATACTTCATAAATACGCTTCTTAATCTTGAAATACTGCATAAAAATATTACCAAGTGTTAATGCTAACTTAGACCAATAACGCTGTGGAGGTGAACCTTTGTCATACCATGACAATCCCAGTACTACTATATTTTGCCAACATTATAGCCACCCCGAATGTATCAATGGGTTATCCCAAGCTGCCTATAACCTGATCCGGGATTCAAATAGGGATTCAGTAAGAGAGATAGTTTATCTATGTATAGGAACTGATCGGGCTACAGGCGACTGCCTTGGACCTCTGGTTGGTAATCGGTTACGGTCTCTTATGCCCTCAGCTCACGTTTTCGGATATTTGGAAAAACCCCTGCACGCGCTTAACCTTGCTGATACCATGCAAGATATATATTCCCACTATATTAATCCACTTGTTATCGCTGTAGACGCAAGTCTGGGAGATTGTGAAAAGGTAGGCTTTTTAAGCATTAAAAGAGGTTCTCTGGCTCCTGGGTTAGCTCTAAAAAAGCATCTGCCCCGGGTGGGTGATATTCATATCATAGGAACGGTTAATGTATCTGGTTTTTGTCATCATCTGGTTTTGCAAAACACTCGCTTGTTTTTGGTTTACAGAATGGCCGAAGCAACTGCTCGGGCGCTGTTTCTAGCTCATCATCGGCATAGTTCTGCCGAATTCCCTGTAAGCTTGCGAACACCTGCCCCGTTGTCCGTGGGACCACAATGTAATGCCGGCACATCAGTTACCTTAGCACGGGGTGGCACTGTAAGCACTTCCTTTTTTTCTAGAGAAGATGGACAGAACACAAGATCCCTGTAGTAGCTTGTTTGTATGTTTAACATTATACCTGCTTATTATCCCAAACGCCGCCGGGCCTTAGATTTGGCAAAACCTTTAGTGGCATAAAAACTGCGGCCCCAATGTTTCACGTGAAACATTGGGGCCGCAGTTTTTCATATTCCAATTATGTCGCAAATTCTTTCAAGATCGTCGGGGTTGTAGTATTCAATTATTATCTTTCCACCCTTTTTCCCACTAGCAACTTCTGCCCTGGTTCCCAGACGTAATTGAAGCTTTTCTTCCAGATCTTTGATCTCTACCGTCTTGCTCACTTTCTGTTCTTTATGACCTTCTTGATCCCGGTTCTTTTTTACCCTACCCTCTATTTGACGAACAGATATCTTGTCTTCTACTATGGCAGCAGCCATCTTAATTTGTTCTTCCCGGCTGCCAATCACTAATAACGCCCTGGCATGTCCCGCGGTTAGTTTTCGCTGCTCCAGTAATTTCAACACTTCTTCTGGAAGAGCTAATATTCTAACGGTATTAGCTATATGAGAGCGACTCTTGCCGAGCCGAGCCGATAACAATTCCTGAGTATATTGGTGCCTATCCATCATCTTCTTATAGGCTCGCGCTTCTTCGACCACTGTTAAATCATCCCTTTGGAGATTTTCTATCAGGGATATCTCCGCTGCTTGCTTTTCACCTATTTCCTTAACAATTACCGGCAGCGATTTCAAACCGGCCATCCGGGCTGCTCTCCAACGCCTTTCGCCTGCTACTATTTCATATCCACCTTCATGTGGTTTGACTAGAATAGGCTGGAGTAAGCCATGCTCCTTGATTGAACTTGCTAATTCCAATAAGGACTCTTCTCCAAAAATACTCCTTGGTTGATCTGTTCTAGCCTTAACCTGGTTAATATCAATCTCCTGCATATTGTCTCCATCATAAATAGTATGCTTGGTAGACAATAGCGCATCCAATCCTCTTCCTAAACCTCTTTCCTTTTTAGCCACGGCTTAACACCTCCACCGCCAAGTCTTGATAAACTTCGGCACCTTTGCACTTGGGATCATACACCACTATGGGCTTACCATGGCTAGGTGCCTCGCTTAAGCGAACATTTCTGGGAATAATAGTACGATATATCTGCCTGGCAAAGTGAGTTTTTACCTGATCGACAACCTGAATTGATAGATTAGTTCTGCCATCAAACATAGTAAAAACAATCCCTTCAATATTGAGTTCTCTATTCATTCGCTTTTTTACCAATGATATAGTATTAATTAACTGGCTTAATCCTTCCAGCGCGTAATATTCACACTGCAGGGGTATAATAACTGATCTGCTGGCAATTAGCGCATTTAAGGTTAACACACCCAGAGACGGTGGGCAGTCTATAAATATCCAATCATATTCATCCTTTACCGGTTGGATAGCTTCTTTTAAGAATTTTTCCCGGTCATCTTTAGTCACCAGTTCTACTTCTGCTCCCGCTAATTGAATAGTCGCTGGAATAATATCAAGGTTACTTACCTTGGTAGAGCAAATAACTTCTTTTACGGGAACTTCATTTATAATAAGGTCATACATACAGTGCTTTACTCTATCCCGGTTGATACCTAGACCACTGCTGGCGTTTCCCTGTGGATCACTATCGACTAATAATGTTTTATATCCTTTCAGGGCAATACAAGCTGCCAGGTTAATAGCAGTTGTGGTTTTACCAACTCCTCCTTTTTGATTTGCTACCGAAATAACTCTTGCCATACTAACCCATTCACCCTTCCTTGATCCTTTGAGCGCAGCGATACAAATTGTAGTGCTGTAAGTGCTTCCTTGTTCCTTTGAGCGCAGCGATACAAATTGTAGTGCTGTAAGTGCTTCCTTGATCTTTTGAGCGCAGCGAACACAACTTTGCACCCTTAGTTTTGCCGAATTAAATATAGGCACAAAATCTGCCCCATCACGGGGCGCTAATAAATTTGCTGCCCTGACCCCTTGGACCCCTTCTAAAGCCCCGTTATGCTCATGGTAGCGGGCACATTCAATTGGGGGCTAATGAAATCCGGTCCCATACAGATCCTCGATTAACACTTTTATCTAAATTTTCCTGCACTATCTGTATTATATCAAAGATAGGTAATTAAAAAGTAGTCTCTTACCGGTTATTATTTGTTCAATTCTAAAATAAGACTTTTTGCAGTCTCCCATAGATTTCCATCGCAAACCGATTAATAAACCTGTTATAACGCTGTTATTAGAAATAATATCCGCCTGCTTCAGTGGAACTTAAGCCTGATGAAGAAGCGTCTCTAAAGGATTGATGACGCTTAGAATAAGGTTAAAATGTACACCAGAAAAAACAGGCTCTCTTCTTGGAAGATTAACAGCCTGTTTTTATTACCGGTCTTACCTGAGAGTTTTGCATAATTAAAAAATACAGGTTGTCCTTGGGAGCGTAGCGAAGAATCCTTTAGATCCTTCGGCGTTGCCTCAGGATGACATTGCTGCAATACTTGACGAATAATATGCAAAAATTAATTATACAAAACCTTTACCTAGCTTCCGGGAATTTTACGCAGAATTTTCCTGGTTTTAGCAATCTTTATGGTTATCTCATACTCGTCTTCCAGATCTCTCTCGTCCATCACAATATCAACCCCTGTCTGCCGTGCCCTTTTTATGGTTTCTCTAATAGTATTAAGAAATATCCTGGCATCCCTGATAATCATGGAAACATTTTGATTATTTCTTCTTTCGGTGTCCCCAGGAATATTATTGCGACTCAACTTATCAACAAGTTCTTCGGTTTCTTTTACGGTTAATTCCTTATCAATAATCTGTCGAATTATTTCCATCTGCGTTTCAGCATTATTGATTTTTAGTAAGGCCCGAGCATGCCTTTCGGTAACAACTGGAGGTTCTATCATTTCCTTGACGTCCTGGGGAAGTTTAAGTATTCTTAATTTATTAGCTATAGCTGATTGACTACGACCTATCTTCCGAGCCAATTCGTCCTGGGTCATCCCAAATTGATTTATAAGTATGCTGTAGGCATTGGCTTCTTCAAAATAATTTAGTTCTTTGCGCTGAATATTTTCAATTAGGGATACTGCCGCTACCTTTTCATCGTTCATCTCTTGAACCACCGATTGTATCTCGTTCATCCCCAGCATACAGCAGGCTCTATATCTTCTCTCTCCTGCTACAATCTGAAACCCATTTTCTATGGCTCGAACTACTATCGGCTGTATTAATCCATAAGACCTTATAGATTTGGCCAGTTCTACCAGATCATTCTCATCAAATTCTTGTCGGGGTTGAAAGGGATTGGCCTGAATCTTTTCCATGGGAATATTAACAATTTCCACGTTTTTGCTTTTTTCCCCCATCCAGGGCCAAATTCTTTTGCTCATTTACAAAACTCCTTTACAAAGGCCTCTTAACCGGTAAACCTGTCCTACGCGGATATTTATCTGGGGTTTGTTGATGCTTCCTTACTTGTATAATGGCTCTTTGACGATCACCCAATTGGTATAAATGGACATCCTCTACTGTGCCTCCCAACAACTTCATAGCATCAGTGGCTTCCTGGATCTCTTCTTGGTATCTGGGCCCTTTCCATAAAAACACCATTCCACCCACCCGGATAAGGGGCAGGCAGTATTCAAGCACTACTCTCATGGCCGCAACCGCTCGGCTGGTAGATACATCAAATTTCTCTCGATAATCGCCATGATGAGCAATATCCTCTGCTCTGCCTCTAATGGCTTGTACATGGTTCATGGTTAACATTTCAATGGCTCGCTGAAGAAACTGTTGCTTCTTTAAATCGGATTCCAACAATAAATATTCATTTTCCTGACTGGTCAGGGCCATTATTAGTCCAGGAAAACCTGCTCCGCTTCCCACATCAATGATCTTTTGATTTGTTAACTGCCACCGTTCTAAAACCTTCCTACTATCTTCAATGTGCAGATCAAGCTGTTCTTCAATAGTTTTTCTGCTTACCAGATTAAACTTATCATTTTCCTGCAGCAAATATTGTTTATATTTGTTTACATTATTTTCCATAGAGAAGCCTCTAATTCCTTCTTTTCTTTTCTAAATAAATATATAAAACATTAATATCGGCCGGATTAACCCCGGTAATCCGTGATGCTTGGCCCATAGAGGTGGGTTTTACGTCTTTGAATCGCTGCCGGGCTTCGTTGGCTAATCCATAAACCTCATCGTAATCCAAGTCTTCAGGGAGTTTGCGACTCTCCATTCTTTCAAATTTTCTAACTTGTTCTAGTTGTTTGCTTATATATCCCTGGTATTTTGATTGGATTTCTATCTGTTCAGAAATTTCATCCTCCAAGGGCTCAATCCAGCCCCTTTTTTCAAAATCTTTTACATGTATTTCTGTTCTTTTTAACAATTCCCACAGAGATACTCGGTCTTTTATAGGGGCACTGCCCCTTTCGCCAAGAAATTCAGTCATTTCCTTATCGGCCGGAGTGAAGTTTACTTCCTGGAATAAATCGCGGGCTTTTTCAATAGAGTCCATTTTACGGTTAAACAGTTCCCAGCGGCTATCGTCCACCAGACCTATTTCCCTTCCTCTTTTAGTAAGTCTGATGTCTGCATTGTCCTGTCTTAACAACAGCCGATATTCAGCTCTCGAGGTTAAAAGGCGGTAGGGTTCATCTATTTCCTTGTTGACCAAATCATCTATCAAGACGCCAATATAAGCTTCATTCCTTTTTAATATGAATGGTTCTTTTTCCTGGATTCTCAAAGCAGCGTTTATTCCCGCGATTAAGCCTTGTGCGGCAGCTTCTTCATAGCCAGAAGTACCGTTAATCTGACCTGCGGTAAACAAACCTGCTACCATTTTAGTCTCCAGACTCAATTTCAATTGGGAAGGCGGGACATAATCATACTCAATGGCATATCCAGTCCTCATTATGCGAACGTTTTCCAGTCCGGGTATGCTTCTTAATACTTCCATTTGCACATCTTCCGGCAGACTGGTGTTTAACCCTTGTACATACATTTCATCAGTATGTCTTCCTTCAGGCTCTACAAATAGTTGATGAGCATCTTTGTGAGCAAAGCGAACCACTTTATCTTCAAAAGATGGGCAATATCTAGGACCCCGGCCTTTGATTACCCCAGTAAACAATGGCGCTCTTTCGATATTATCCATGACAATTCGATGGGTCTCAGGTGTACTGTGGGTTAACCAGCAGGACATCTGCAGCTTTTTTTCTTTAGGACTAATAAAGGAAAATGTTAAAGCCCGGTCATCCCCTGGTTGCTCTATCATTTTAGAAAAATCTACCGTTCTTCGGTTAATACGAGGAGGAGTTCCGGTTTTAAACCGACCCATATTAATCCCATTATTTAATAAACTGTCAGATAGCCTCATGGCTGGGAACTGATTGCCGGGCCCCCCATCATACATGACGTCACCTATGATGATGCGCCCCTTTAAATAGGTACCAGAGGTAATTATCACACAGCGGCATTTAAAGCGGGCTCCAGTTTTGGTAACTACTCCGGTTATTCTATTTTCGCCCGTCTCAATATTCTCAATTTCAGTCATTAAGACATTTAAATTTTCCTGGGCTAGCAGGGTTTTAAGCATCTCCCGGTAGTATTCCAATTTATCGGCTTGAGCTCTCAATGCCTGAACTGCAGGTCCCTTCCCGGTATTAATTATACGCATTTGAATCTGTGCTTTATCGATATTTATAGCCATTTCTCCCCCCAGGGCATCTATTTCTCTTACTACCTGGGCTTTGGCTGGACCCCCAATAGATGGGTTACAGGGCATTAAAGCTATATGTTCCATGCTCATAGTGCATAACAGAGTTTTACAACCCATTCGAGCTGCAGCCAAGGCAGCCTCACAACCAGCATGTCCTGCACCTATAACTATAACTTCATAGCTACCCGCATTGTATATCATTTTAATCCTCCCGCTCTTGTTCATTATGCTAGGATATCTATTTGCCTATACAGAATTCCCTGAAAATTCGATCAATACTCTCTTCCTTCAAGTTTCTACCGGTAATCTCCCCCAGACTGGCCAGGGCGTTTTGTAAATCAATTCCCAAGCAGTCTAGTGGCACCTCATCCATGGCATCCAGTGTATCCTGAATATATCTTCTTCCCATCAGCAGAGTTTCTTTCTGCCTTAAACTTACCGCAAACTCCAGATGGTCAGTACCTATTCTTCCGTCTAATACCATCTTCTCTATTAGGTCTTCCAATTCTTGAATGCCAATTTCCTCTTTGATGGATGCTCTTATGACTTTTAGCTCCGGAAAGTATTGTTTTATCTCCTCTTCACTTATGTTCTTATCAATAAGATCGTCCTTGTTGATGAGCACAATAACCCGCTGTTTGTTTTCGATATCATTGTAAATACTCTGATCCTCATCAGTCATACCAGCCTCAATATCCAACAGGAATACCACTAATTCTGCATCTCTTATTACTTGCTGAGCCCTGGTTATACCAATCTGTTCTACTTTGTCTTTGGTTTCTCTAATACCTGCGGTATCTATTAGTTTTACCGGGATACCTTTAATATTTATATATTCTTCAATCAGGTCTCTGGTAGTTCCAGGAACATCAGTAACTATGGCCTTTTCTTTTCCGGCCAAGGCATTTAACAAACTCGACTTCCCTACATTGGGCTTACCACATATGGCCACACTTATTCCCTCTTTATAAACATCGCCTAGTTCACCTGCCTTAAGCATCTTATCGATACCGTCCCGGGCTTTTAATACCAAGTGCCGAAGTTGTTCATAGTCCAAATCACCAATATCTTCTGAAAAATCTAGGTTGGCTTCTAACAGCATACTAGCCTCTATCAGGAAGTCTTCCAACTGCTTAACATATTCACTGTTTTTTCCTTCCAACTGCTTCATGGCCAGTTTTAGTCCCCGGTCGGTTTTTGCCCGGATAATATCTATAACTGCCTCAGCCTGTGCTGCATCCATTTTACCATTCATAAAAGCCCGGCGAGTAAATTCTCCCGGCTCAGCCAGTCTAACTCCTATACTCAACACCCTTTGCAAGCATCTTCTGGCCGGTATTAAACCTCCATGACAATTGATTTCTACCATTTCTTCCCCGGTATAGCTTCGGGGCGCTTTCATAGTAGCAACCATTACTTCGTCCAGTATTTCATGGTCTTCGTCTTTTAGCCAACCTAAAGTTAAAGAAAAGGGTTTTTGCGTCATTAGATCTTTGTTGCTGTACCTTGCTTCAAAAACCCGGTCCACTTTTTCAATACTTCCATTTCCGCTAACTCTAACTATGGCAATTCCACCTTCCCCGGGTGGTGTTGAGATGGCCCCAATTATATCATCCGCCATAATTTCCATACTCCTGTCCAGTTCTTTTTCCTTTGAATATTAATTTTAGCAGTAAT
>CAZXIR010000014.1:0-15618 GCA_964640845.1 uncultured Syntrophomonas sp. | reverse complement strand
ATATTTCTCAATAATTTATACCATAAAAAAAGACCCTCGCAAGGGTCTTTACTTTTTTTACTTCTTCATTGTTATGACCACCTTGCGATTTGGTTCATCCCCGGTTGAATAAGTGGTAACCTGTGGATCGCCCTGCAGCACGGTATGTATTATCCTTCTCTCCTGTGGGCTCATGGGCCTCATAACAACATTCCGATGGGTGGTTTTTACTTTATCGGATAATTTAATCGCCAGTTTTTCCAGCGATTTTTCCTTTTTTCTTCGGTAATCCTCTACATCTAATACTATCCTAATTTTATTTTCTCTACTTTTGTTTACTATTAAGCTGGTCATATATTGCAAAGCATTTAGTGTCTCGCCTTTTCTGCCTATTACCAAGCCCATATCTTTGCCAATGATATTTATCCTGACCTTTTCTTTATCCCACTCGGCTTTCTCTATTTTATAATCTATTTTCATTTTGTCCAGCAAATCGACTAATACTATTTTGACATCTTCTTCCGGCCTTTCTTGAACAGTTACCTTTATTACAGCCGGCCTTTTACCGATACCTAAAATACCTTTGTTCGGCTCTTCTATAACTTCTATTATGACATCATCTATCTTACAACCTAATTCATCTAATGCTGCCTTGATTGCTTCATCAACGCTTTTTCCTCTTTTTTCTATCGCGCGATTTTCCATTAATATTGTTTCCTCCTTTTTCCATCTCTGCTTGATTTCCGGTTTCAGAGGCCATATCTTCTTCCGAGCTTGAAGGTCCTGGCTTTTCAACAACCCCACCCTCTATGGTTAAACTCGAATTATTATCAATTTTAACCTGTTTACTATGCCAATTAACGTACAACTGCTGCAATATACCCAAAGTATTAAACATTACCCAGTATATAGGAAGTCCGGCTGGCATCTTCATTACTATCCAGGCCATAAAAATGGGCATTATATATAACATGGTCCTCTGAGTCGGATCATTGGTATCAACCATCGAAATCCTCTGCTGCAAATAGGTAGTTAGTGCAGCCAAAATGGGGAGATACATAGGGATAATATCTCCCTGCCCAATATAATATGACACTGATTGCCCAATATTTTCTATACCCAAAAAAGATGCATGTTCAGCCACTGCAAAATCAAACTTAATCAGTGATTGGTAAAATGCAATAAAAATAGGCATCTGAATCAGTAATGGCAAACATCCCCCAAAAGGACTAACTCCTTTTTCCTTATAAAGTGCCATCGTTCTCTTTTGAAGTATTTCAGGATCATCTTTAAATTTTTCCTGAATGTATTTTATTTCTGGTTGAAGTTCCTGCATTCCCCTCATGGACTTCATCTGTTTCTGGGTAAGTGGGAATAAGGCTAATTTAATTAAAATAGTAATCAATATTATTGCCAAACCATAATTAGGCAAACCCAGAATCTCGGTAATTCCGTACATGAAACTAATTAACTCAGAAAACCAATGTACAAACGTCTGCCACAAATTTGTCCCCGCTATAAGACTAGCAGATAGCAGGTTTCACCTCCTTACTAACTGGAGAAGCTTCTGCTTCACTATTATTGATGTCTATAGAGAATCCGGTGTCCTTGATAAGCAAACTCTGCTCTTCTGTCCATCTTTATGGTACCGGGTCATATCCTCCTCCATTAAATGGATGACATCTACAAATTCTCCTGACTGATAACCATCCCCCTTTAAATAAGCCGTATTTTTGGATTGCTTCAATAGAATATTCAGAACAGGAAGGATAGAACCGACATGTAGGTGCCTTTTTTAGGAATTTGAACTGTTGATATATCTTAATTAATCCTATGAAAATTCCTCTTAACATAGCCCTGCTTTCCTCATAACTCGCATATATTCATTGTTTAATTCTTCCCAGCTTACTTCATTGATTGCAGGTCGGGCTATGATGACTACATCCATACTATCCTTGACATTACTCATGTTTCTATATATAACTGTTCTGAGCCTGCGTTTGGCGCGATTTCTGTTGACCGCATTACCAACCTTTTTGCTGGCTACAATACCAAATCGGCTGTGTTCCCCTTCTCCTGTAATCATAAATACCACCATATATTTACCTGGTATTTTTTTTCCTTTTTGGTATATATTATTATAATCTTTTTTCTTGTTTATTCGGTAATCTTTATTTAACATAACAACCTTCTTAAGCTTAAACCCTGATTCGCTTTCCTCGAATAAAACAAAAGGCCGTTTTTACGACCCTATGCAGAAATTGCTTTTCTTCCTTTTTTCCTTCTATTCGCTAGAACCCTTCTTCCTTCCGCAGTTGCCATTCTTTTTCTAAAGCCGTGAACTTTTTTTCTCTGTCTGTTCTTGGGCTGGAATGTTCTTTTCATAATCTCTATCCTCCTCTTTTGTCAGCACCTTCTAATTATATTTATATGTGCCCCTCTATGTCAAGAATTCAAGGGCTTATAACCCTTCTAAAAATAAATTTAATCTGTTATGATTATACTATATTTTTTCTGATATTTAAATTGGACTAATTGTGCTATTCTAGATAAGTTGTCCAGATATCCACAACCAATAATACTTATTAACAGTAATTATATGCACAAATCAACAGGAGGATACCCTTAATGTCATTAGATTATTCACTGGTATGGAATAACGTACTAGGCGCAATGCGTGAAGAAACTGACTCAACCAGTTTTGATATCTGGTTTTCCATGGTTAAATTCCACAGCGTTATAAACGATAATGTATACATAATCGTACCTAATACTCTAACCAAGGACTGGATAGAATCCCGTTATCTTAATATTATTCAGACCAAGTTCAAAGAACTAACTGATCGTCATATTAACCTAATTCTAACAACTGAACCCTTTGTTGATAACGGTTCAGTTGCGCCTACCTTGAATATGAAATATACTTTTGATTCTTTTGTCGTAGGTAATAGTAATCGATTTGCCCATGCTGCCTGTTATGCTGTTTCCGAGTCACCTTCCAAAGCCTATAATCCACTATTTATTTATGGTGGGGTAGGATTAGGTAAGACTCATTTGATGCAGGCTATTGGCCACCAAATATTAAGAAAATATCCGCTTTATAGCGTAATGTACGTATCTTCAGAGCAGTTTACCAATGATCTTATTAGTTCCATAAAAGACGACAATACACCTGGTTTCAGGAATAGATACCGTAGTATAGACGTATTGATGATCGATGATATTCAATTTCTGGCTGGTAAAGAAAGAACCCAGGAAGAGTTTTTCCATACTTTTAATACTTTATATGAGTCTAATAAACAGTTGGTAATATCCAGTGATCGACCTCCCAGGAGCATACCCACTCTGGAAGACCGCTTGAGAAGCCGTTTTGAATGGGGTTTAATTACGGATATTCAGCCTCCGGACTTAGAAACCAGAATAGCTATCCTAAGAAAAAAAGCTCAATCAGAAAATTTGAATGTTCCTTATGATATTCTAGATTATATTGCTAATTCTATCGATTCGAATATTAGAGAGTTGGAGGGAGCACTGATACGGTTAATTGCCTATGCTACTTTTAGCCACAAACCTTTGACAATGACCACTGTTATGGAAGCTTTAAAAGATATCCTTCCCCCTCCCAGTCCTAAGAAAATAACGATAGAGTTCATTCAAAAAGAAGTATCTGGTTACTATGGTTTAGATATTCGAGAATTGATATCCAAAAAAAGAAACAAGCATATTTCTTATCCCCGTCAAATTGCTATGTACTTGTGCCGTAAATTAACAGATGCTTCCTATCCGCAAATAGGGGAACAATTTGGCGGCCGGGATCATACTACAGTGATGCATGCTAACGACAAAATTGAAAAAGAACTACTTAACGACCAAGAAGTATCAGTTGCCATTACCGAATTATGTAAGAATATAGATCCAAATTACGTCGTATAAGAATACAGTTTATTAACAATTTTTGAGTTTCTATAGTGCCTTTATTTTGGTTCCTAGAGATTATATCCACATATCCACCGTCCCTACTACTACAACTACTATTTGTTAATAAATAAATAAACATAGGTTTTTTTGCTAAAAACCAAAAAATTTATTCCCCGGAGGTATCTATTGATGAAATTTGTTATTGAAAAAAAAGAGCTTTCTACTATTTCCAGTTTGGTTTATCGTGCTGCTTCCAATAAAAATGCAATTCCCATATTATCTGGAATACTAATCCAAGTTAGTAAAGATAAGGGGTTAACTCTAACCGCTACCGATATGGACATAGGTATTATCGCTTCCACTCAGAATATAGAAATTCTAGACGAAGGAAAAGCCCTGGTAAATGCTCATTATTTTGCTGATTTTATAAAGCTTTTACCAGATGGGCCAGTAATTATTGAGCTTAATATGGAGACCTCAAAATTGAATATCAACTACGGCCGGTCCTCAGGTTTTATCAATATATATCGAGATTTCGAATATCCCCATCTCCCTTTGGAGGGAATGGAGCAAAAAATGGTTATACCGCAAGCGGTATTAAGAGAAGCTTTGCGAAAAACATCTTTTGCTGCCGCAGTCAATCATTTCCGCCAAGTATTTACCGGGGTTTTATTTGACCTTGAAGAAGACCTGCAATTAAAAATAATAGCATCTGATACCCATAGATTAGCTTACTATAAGTATCAACTGGAAAATGATCAAATAGATCCACTTAACTTTATTATTCCTATTCGAACTGTAAATGAACTTTTACGCGTTCTTACCGAAGAGGAGGAAGCAATTAATATTTCTTTCTGCGAAAATAATGTTATTTTCCATAAGAACAATTTCGTATTGCTTTCTAGATTAATAGATGGTACTTATCCCAATTATAGACAGGTGATTCCATCAACATCCGCCTCTTCAGTTTTAATACGGAGCAATTCCATATTAAATGCTTTAGAAAGAGCTAAGACTATGCCTACTGATGACAAACTTAAAATACAGCATGTACAATTAAAATTTAATGAAAGCGAAGTAGTTATAAATGCTTATTCCGAAATTATGGGTGAGTTGGAAGAAGTCATTGAAGATGTGCAAATAGAGGGAGAAAAAGAAGTTAAGATTGCTTTTAATACCAATTACTTTTTAGACATTGCAAAAATTATGCAGTTAGAATGCAAAAACATGGAGATAAATTTGTCTGGAGCAATCGGACCTGCTATAATAAAGAATCCAGATAATGACAATTATCTTTACGTACTGGTTCCTCTGCGTACTGGCAATTAAAGGAGAGTAGGATTTGAGGCTTGAAACTCAAAAAGATAGAAATCTCAAATTTTAGGAATATTAAAAGACTTGAATATACAGCCGTATCTGGACTGAATATTTTTATAGGTGAAAATGCTCAGGGCAAAACAAATATCCTTGAAGCAATATTTATGCTGTCCACCGGGAATTCCTTTCGAACCAATAATGACCGCCTACTGGTTCAGCATGAAACAAATAATTTTAATTTAAAAGCTATTCATTTAACTGATAATAGATCGATTAATACTGAAATTGATTATAATTTAAAGCAAGGCAAACAAATAAAAATTAACTCTAAAAAGACCCACCAAAACAACCAAAATCGTCTGAGAGTAGTTGTTTTCACTCCAGACGATTTATATTTGGTTAAAGGAAGTCCATCCCGGAGAAGAACTTATATAGACTATATTTTGAAAGAAGTTTCCAGTGAATACAGACTTTTGATAGATAATTACTATAAAATATTAAGAAAAAGAAATGAACTATTGAAAAAAACTCCTATAAATGATAGTGCTTATAAACTGGTAAGTGAATTATTTATTGAATATTCTGCCAAAATAATTTCAGCTAGAATTACTTTTGTTAATTTACTAGATAGCTTAACCGCCAAAGGCTTTAGGCAATTGAATAATGAATCAGAATTAATCAAAATTAAATATGCATTATCCTTTCCAGTAAAGGACGATAAGATTAACAAAAAGACTCTCACCGATAATTTAATGAAATACATGGAAGAAAACAAAGAAAAAGAAGCAAAAAGGAAAAGTACCCTGGTTGGACCGCATCTGGATGATATCAATATATATTTGAATAATAAACCGGCTCGCCTTTTTGCTTCACAGGGTCAGCAGAGAAATATAGCAGTAAGCTTAAAATTATCTGAGGTCCAAGCATTTAAAGAATTGAGTAACTATTATCCTGTATTTCTACTTGATGAGGTACTGGCAGAATTGGATGATCAGAGAAAAAAGCGTTTGTTAAACGAAATAAGTAATACCGACTATCAAAGTTTTCTTACTTCAATAAGTAATGATATGATTAACAACTATGAGGGCAAAATTTCCTTGGTCAAAAATGGTGAAATAAATTAAATAGACCTTTATTATATTTCGGTTATACCGTGAGAGTGTTGTAAACAGTAGAAATCATAGCCTAGGGAAATCCCGTTATTTGGGTTAATACGCTTGCGCAATACAAAAAAGAGATGGAGGTAGTAGCATGTATGTTCATCTGGGGAATAATTACATCATATCCGGTGAAAAAATCGTTGCGTTCTTAAATTATCAACCACCAGTTTCGGATGATTTAAAAGAGATAGTTGAAATAGCTCGACTGGAAAAAAAACTGATTAATATAAGCGATATTGGCAAAGAAAAGGCCGTTGTAGTATGTGATGATAAAGTATATTTATCTCCTATATCTTCGGTAACTTTATATAAAAGAGCTTTTAATTATTATAAGGAGGGTTAAGCTTTGGAAGGTCCCTTAAATGGATATAATGCTTCAGACATCCAGGTGTTAGAAGGACTTGAAGCAGTTCGAAAAAGGCCAGGTATGTATATTGGAACGACCGGACCTAAAGGCCTGCACCATCTGGTCTTTGAAATTGTTGACAATAGCATAGATGAGGCTGTGGGAGGATATTGCAACAAGATACAAACTATCATCCATGATGATAATAGTGTATCGGTCTGTGACAATGGTCGAGGAATACCGGTGGATATTCATCCGCAAATGGGAATCCCGGCCTTGGAAGTGATAATGACCACTCTCCATTCAGGCGGAAAATTTGGAGGTAGTGGCTACAACATATCCGGGGGTCTTCATGGAGTAGGACTCTCAGTTGTAAATGCTCTATCCAGCCGCATGGATGTCATCGTTAAACGAGATGGTTTCATATACCAGCAGTGTTATGAGCAGGGGAGACCAGTAGGAAATGTTGAACAATGTGGTACTACGAATGAAAATGGAACAGTTATACATTTTTTCCCTGACCCGGAGATATTCGAAGTTACCATATTTGAAAAAGAAATAATTGAACAGCGCTTAAGAGAGTTATCTTTTCTTAATAAGGGGTTAAAAATTACCATTTTAGATGAAAGAGAAGAGAAGCCAAAAACAACCGAGTTTCACTATGATAATGGTTTAAAGGATTTTGTTGCCTATATAAATAAAAAGAAAGACATTATTAATGACAGGCCCATTTATTTTGAAAGTAAAAAAGATGACGTCATTGTTAATATAGTGATTCAGTATAATAACGGCTACAATGACAGTATATATTCTTATGCCAATAACATAAGAACCCAGGAAGGCGGAACCCACGAAATAGGTTTTAAGAATGGCCTAACCAGGGTCATTAATGATTTTGCCAGAAAAAGCAATTTCTTAAAAGAAAATGACTCCAATCTATCGGGAGAAGATATCCGCGAAGGAATAGTAGGAATAATATCAGTTTTAGTTAAAGACCCTCAGTTTGAAGGACAAACCAAGACCAAATTAGGAAACACATATATCAGGAGCATAGTAGAGAGCTCTGTTTTTGACAATGTGGAAGATTATCTGAAAGAAAATCCGGCAATAGCCAAAAAAATATTGGATAAAGCCATCTCCGCCCGGCGCGCCCGTGAAGCAGCCAGAAAGGCCCGGGAGTTGACTAGAAGAAAAAGCGCTCTTGAATCAACCACCTTACCTGGCAAACTAGCCGATTGCAGCAGTAAAGATGCCTCTCTGTGCGAATTGTATATCGTTGAAGGAGATTCAGCAGGAGGGTCGGCTAAACAAGGAAGAGACAGGAATTATCAGGCTATACTGCCTTTAAGAGGGAAAATACTCAATGTACAGAAAGCCCGGCTGGATAGAGTATTGGCCAGTGAAGAGATTAAAGCACTGATAACAGCAATCGGAACCGGTATTGACGAAGATTTTGACATAAAAAAGGCCCGCTATCATAAGTTGTTCATCATGACTGATGCTGATGTAGATGGCTCACATATTAGGGTCTTGCTGCTTACTTTTTTCTATCGTTATATGCGGCAGCTTATCGAAGAGGGATATGTGTACATAGCTCAACCGCCTCTATTTGGTCTAAAGAGAGGAAATGAAATGCATTATTTTCACAAAGAAGAAGACATGAATAAATATCTAAGTGAAAACAAACAAAAATGGACCGTGCAGCGTTACAAAGGTCTGGGAGAAATGGATGCTGAACAACTCTGGCATACCACCATGGATCCAGATAACCGAACTATTCTTCAAGTTAATATAGATGATGCCATACGAGCCGATGAAATATTTTCTGATTTGATGGGGGAAAACGTACAGGCTCGAAAAGAGTTTATTCAAGAAAATGCAGTATATGCCACAAACCTGGATATTTAGGGGTGAATTATTATGGGAGAAAACAACTTGTTTGAAAAAATAATACCGATCGACATAGAAAAAGAAGTAAAAAAGTCATTTCTGGAATACTCTATGAGTGTAATAGTATCTCGGGCCATTCCCGACTTCAGGGATGGTTTAAAGCCGGTTCATCGCAGAATTCTATACGCTTTATATGATCAGGGCATGACTCATGATAAACCTCATAGAAAATCGGCCACTATAGTCGGAGAAGTAATGGGAAAATATCATCCTCATGGAGACCAAGCTATATATCAAACCATGGTAAAAATGGCGCAGGAATTTTCCATACGTTACCCGTTAGTAGATGGACACGGTAACTTCGGCTCAATAGATGGTGATTCCGCAGCAGCCATGAGATATACCGAAAGTAGAATGACTAAACTTGCTTCTGAACTCCTGAAGGATCTTGATAAGGATACCGTAAATTGGCGACCTAATTATGACGACAGCCGGAAGGAACCTGCTGTCTTGCCGGCTCGGATTCCTAATTTACTAATTAATGGTTCATCTGGTATTGCAGTAGGAATGGCAACCAACATCCCTCCTCATAATCTAGGGGAGGTGGTTGACGCACTAAAAATGCTGATAGATAACCCACAAACTGAACTTGATGAATTAATTCAGGCTATTCCTGGACCTGATTTTCCCACCGCGGGAATGATAATGGGAAACGAAGGAATTTACAAGGCCTATAAAACCGGACGAGGCAGTGTTAAGATGCGTGCTAAATATGAAATTGAAGAAAGAAAAGGCGGAAGAAACGCCATAGTGGTAACTGAAATTCCTTATCAGGTTAATAAAGCCAGGCTGGTAGAAAAAATTGCCGACCTAGCCAGAGATAAAAAAATTGAGGGTATAGTAGATTTAAGAGATGAATCAAACCGACAAGGCATCCGGGTAGTTATCGAAGTTAAGAAAGATGCCAATGTAAATGTAGTAGTAAACAAATTGTTTAAACATACCCAAATGCAGGATAGTTTTGGCATAATCATGCTGGGACTGGTTAACGGGCAACCTCGAACATTGACACTGAAAGAGGTACTGGAAAATTATCTTGAACACCGTCAGGAGGTTATCCGCAGGGCTACAGAATATGATTTAAGAATTGCCCGGGATCGGCTGCATATAGTAGAAGGGCTTAGAATGGCCCTCGATAATTTAGATGAAATAGTAGCTTTGATCAGAAGTAGCAAAGACCGAGAAACCGCTAGAACAGGGCTTATTAGCAGATTTGAGTTTACGGAGAGACAGGCTAACGCCATTTTGGATATGAGACTGGTGCAGTTGACTGGATTGGAAAGAGGTAAACTGGAAGAAGAATATAGAGAACTGCTGGCCAAGATTGAAGAATATCTGGATATCCTGGCCAAACCAGAAAGAGTCCTGGCAATTATCGAAGAGGATTTGGATGATATAAAGAGTCGCTATGGAGATAAAAGGCGCACAGAAATAGTTCCCGATGTGTCAGAAGATGAAATTGAAGACTATATTGATGATCATGAAGTAATGATTACCCTGAGTAATCGAGGATATGTAAAGAGGCAACCTATAGACGCTTACAAGTCTCAAAGACGGGGTGGAAAAGGTGTAATAGCCAGCAAGATAAGATCAGAAGATGCAGCCGATAGCGTGCTGGTTACTAGTGTTTTATCCCATTTGCTGTTTTTCACCAACCAGGGCCGGGTTTTTTCCATTAAAGCCTACAGAATCCCAGAATCTACCCGGCAGGCCAAAGGACTGCCTATTATAAATTTATTAGAGTTAAGGCCTGGAGAACTGGTCACTACCCTGGTTGCAGCCAGAGTTCTGGATGACAAGAAACACTTGATTATGGTTACCAAACAAGGAATAACCAAAAAAGTACCGCTGTCCGCTTTCTCCAACATTCGTAAAACTGGTTTGATTGCAGTAAACCTGCATGAAAATGATGAGCTGGTAGGGGTAAGAAGAGTAGAAGCAGGGGACCGGATCATGATAGCCAGTGCCCATGGTTTTTCTATAACCTTTGATGAAAACCAGGTGCGTCCCATGGGTCGTACTGCTGCAGGGGTTAAAGGAATTCGGCTTACCTCCGGTGATTATGTGGTGGGCATCGATAAATATCGCGAGGGGGCCGAGGTTCTTCTAGTTACCGAAAAAGGCTATGGTAAGAGGACCCGCCTGGAAGAGTTCAAGGAGCAAAATAGAGGCGGGAAAGGCTTAAAGACGATAGATATTACCGAGAAAAATGGAAAACTGGTGGCCTTTAAAGTAGTAACTGAAGACGAGGAATTGGTTATATTAACCGGAGAAGGGCATGTAATCAGGCTCCTGGTTGAAGATATATCCATACAAAAAAGGTATTCCCGGGGAGTTACGCTGATTAAGGTATCCAGCAACGACAAAATAGTTGGGCTGGCTCGCTTTAAAGCAGAAAAAGAAGAATAATCACTGTTTTAAGAGTATTAGTCAGGAACCAGGATATCTTATCTTGCCAAGCCGACCGGAATGTAATATAATTAACAACAATCTTTTAAAAAGCATAGATGAGTCCAGCGATGAAGGGGAATAGTAAGTACGATTAGCAGTTTAGAGAGCCGGCGGATGGTGCAAGCCTGCCTGCTAAAGTATCGAATCCACCCTGGATGCAGTCTGTGAAAGCAGAATCGGTGGTTCCGTTATAACCAGGTAAGCGGGTGTTATTTAACACCAACAAGGGTGGCAACGCGGGATTTTACCTCTCGTCCCTATCGGGCGAGGGGTTTTTTATATTCTGTATCTTGACCTAATAAGTATTTATTCCAAGGGAGGCTCAAAACTATGATCGGACAACAGTATTTACTACTTCCCGGCCCAACACCCATACCGGACCGGGTGTTGCAGGCCATGAATAGGCCTATGATCAATCACCGGGGACCGGAATTCAGGGATATGATATTTAAAGTTACCGAGGGAGTAAAAGGCATCTATGGTACCAAAGGAAATTTGTTGATTTATCCATCATCTGGAACGGGAGTCCTGGAAGCCGCAGTAGTCAACTTTATTTCTCCCGGTGATAAAGTTTTGGCTGTATCTATAGGCGTTTTCGGGGATAGATTTGCCAGTATAGCCCAAAAATTTGGGGCAGAAGTAGAGAAAATAAGTTTCAAATGGGGAGAAGCTGCAGATCCCCATCTTATCAGCGACATAATAGCAAAAGATAAGCAAAAGCAAATAAAAGCGGTTTTGATAACCCACAATGAAACATCAACCGGTGTATTTAACGATATTAAAGCGGTGAAACAAGCAATGCAGGATCACCCGGCCTTATTGATGGTGGATTGTGTAAGTGGATTGGGAGCCCTGGAATTCAAAATGGATGAATGGGGAATTGATGTGGCTTTAAGCGGATCCCAAAAAGCATTTATGATTCCGCCCGGATTAGGTTTCATGGCCTTCAGCGACCGGGCTTTGGAAATTCACCGGAACAATACCAATCATCGCTATTATTGGGATGTAACTGCAGGACTAAATTATCTGGAAAAAGGGCAGACTGCCTTTACACCAGCAATTTCCTTAATATATGGACTGCAGGAAGCACTGGTTATGATGGCAGAAGAGGGCTTGGATAAGATTATCCATAGACACCGAGAATATCGAAATATGGTCAGGCTAGCAGTTAGAGAATTGGGATTGGAACTGCTGGCTCCCGACCAGCATGCATCAACCGCCTTAACAGCGGTCATTGCGCCAGGAGGATCCGGGGCCAATCAGATTCGGAGACAGATATTGGATAGTTTTAATATCGTTCTGGCCGGGGGACAGCAGGAATTGGACGATGTAATGTTCAGAATCGGGCATCTGGGGCATGTAAGAGAATTAGACTTGTTGGCGGTAATTGCCGCCCTGGAAATAACCCTGCTAAAGAGTGGTTTCAAAGTTGAGTTAGGAGCAGGTGTCAAAAAAGCGCAAGAGTTTATACTAAACACCAAGGATTAGAGAAGAAAGGAGTTTTTAAAAGGTGGAGAAATTGAAAAAAGTATTAATAAGCGAAAAAATAGCCGATGAAGGTCTGGCTCTCTTAAAAAAGGAACTTGAGGTGGATAATCGAGATGGAATATCCAGAGCAGAATTGTTGGAGATCATTGATCAATATGATGCCCTTATTGTTAGAAGTGTAACTAAAGTTGACGAAGAATTGATAAAAAAGGGTACTCGGCTAAAAATTGTGGGACGCGCCGGCAATGGAGTAGATAACATTAATGTAGATGTGTGTACCAGATATGGGGTAATTGTTGCTAACACACCGGATAGCAATACCATTTCCGCTGCCGAACAAACTATAAGCCTGTTGCTTTCTTCGATAAGGAACACCGCTTGGGCCAATACCTATTTAAAAAGCGGAACCTGGGATAGAAAACCATTTAGAGGAGTAGAACTATATGGGAAAACCGTTGGAATAATAGGCTTGGGGAGAATCGGTTCCATGGTGGCCACCAGATTAAAAGCCTTTAATATGAGGGTAATTGCGTATGACCCTTATATATCAGAAGAAAGGTTTGAACGTTATGGGGCCGAGAAGAAAGACAGCCTGGAAGAGTTGTTTAAAGAAGCAGATTTCGTTACCGTCCATACCCCACGTAACGAAGAAACTATGCATATGATCGACGAAAAGGTGTTGGAATCAGCCAAAGACGGGGTTCGTTTAGTTAACTGTGCCCGGGGCGGAATAATTAAAGAGGAAGCCATATTAAAAGGATTAGAATCCGGAAAGATTGGCAGTGCTGGGCTTGATGTTTTTGAAGAAGAGCCGGCGCGGGATAACCCCCTATTTAAATACAATAATATTGTGGTAACCCCTCATTTAGGCGCGGACACTTTCGAAGCCCAAAAACGAGTGGGAGAAAATATAGCCGAACAGGTGATCATGGCTTTAAAGGGAGAAATTGTACCCAATGTAGTTAATCTGCCTACGATGTTAGGGGAAGAACTGAACTACTTGAAGCCTTACATTATGTTGTCAGAGAAAATGGGCAGCATATATTATCAACTGGCCAGAAACCCTATCAGCAGGGTAGAACTTACCTACAGTGGGCCTATGACTCGCAACGAAACAGAGATGCTGACGGTAGCATTTTTAAAAGGCTTATTACACCCGGTTATGGATGATAAAGTAAACTATGTGAATGCCAAATTGATTGCTGAAGAACGAGGTATAAAGGTTTTTGAAAAGAAAGAAGAAACCAGTACCAGACGGTATAAAAACACCGTTGAAGCGCGGATTTTCAACCATGGCGCGGATCTTACACTGGTAGGTACACTATCCCGGGCCAGGCAGCCGCTATTGGTAGAAATTAATGATTATGAAACTGAAAACAATCTGGAAGGATATATCCTGCTGGTCGAAAATGAAGATCGGCCCAGAATAATAGGACCATTTGCAACCGCTCTGGGAGATCATGGAGTGAATATAGCTTCCATGAAAGTAGCCCGAAAAACAAAAGGGCAGATATCTATAATGCTTATCAACGTAGATAATAAAGTAGAAGACCAAGTTTTGAAAGAACTGGAAAAACTCGATGGAATAACAGCCAGACCAACACTGTTGCATTTTTAACCAGCCCTTATCTTGACGCACAAGTCACAGGGCTGAGAATTAACCGGGTTCAAGTAAAGGAGGGATTGAAGTGATAGATGCCAGGCAAATACGGGCAAATCCCGATCACATAAAAGCTCAATTGGCGAAGAGAAACGTTTCTGGAGTTTTGGATGGGTTTTTACAATTGGACGAGAACCGACGCCATATTCTGGGCCGGGTTGAAGAACTAAAAAGTTATCGTAATTCCTCATCCCAAGAAGTAGGCAGGATGAAAAAGGAAGGTCAGGAACCCTTGGAATTAATGGAAAAAGTCCGCCAGATGGGTCAGGAAATTAAAGGCCTGGATGATCAGCTAAAACAGGTGGAGATGCAGATAGAAAAAATACTGCTTAATATACCTAATTTGCCTCATGAATCGGTTCCGATAGGGGAGGACGAAGCCAGTAATGTGGAGATCAGGCGCTGGGGAAAGCCACGCCAGTTTGCCTTTGAACCCTTACCCCACTGGGATTTAGGGGTCAATCTAGACATTCTTGATTTTGAAAGGGCAGCCAAATTGTCCGGAGCCAGGTTTACCGTGTATAAGGGGCCAGGAGCTTTACTGGAGAGGGCCATTATAAATTTTTACCTGGATATTCATACTCGGGAACATGGCTACCAGGAGATACTGCCCCCCTTTATGGTATCAGCTGATTGTATGCAAGGAACGGGACAACTGCCTAAATTTGAGGACGATATGTTTAAGATAGAGGGCCGGGAAATGTATCTGGTTCCTACCGCAGAAGTTCCCCTGACCAATCTGTATCGGGAAGAGATACTGGAGCAGAGCCAACTTCCTATCTATCTAACCGCATATACCCCCTGTTTTCGGGCTGAGGCAGGATCGCATGGGCGAGATACCCGCGGGATTATAAGGCAGCATCAGTTTAATAAAGTTGAACTGGTCAAAGTTGTCAATCCGCAAAATTCCTATGATGAATTGGAAAAGTTAACCAATAACGCTGAAAAAGTATTACAATTACTGGGACTGCCGTATCGGGTAGTTTTATTGAGCACGGGAGATATGGGTTTTTCAGCTGCCAAAACTTATGATCTGGAAGTATGGATGCCTAGCTATAATGAATACAAGGAAATATCCAGCTGCTCCAATTGCGAGGACTTTCAGGCCCGGCGGGCCAATATCAGATATCGTCCCGATCCGAAAGCTAAACTGCAGTTTGTCCATACCCTAAACGGATCAGGAGTTGCTGTAGGTAGAACCGTGGCTGCCCTATTGGAGAATTATCAACAGGAGGATGGCTCGGTGATAATTCCTGAAGTCCTGAGAACCTATATGGGAGGACTGGATATTATCAAAGGCTTATAAGCCGTTAATCACCCTAAAAATAAGGGTTATTATTGACATAAAA
>CAZXIR010000013.1:19502-27148 GCA_964640845.1 uncultured Syntrophomonas sp. | reverse complement strand
ATATAGGTAAATTGCGGCTGAATATCTGGCTGAGTTAGCAGATAAACGGCCGTTGCTTGTTTTTAACCCCCCCAACCATGTAGCTACAACTGCCCCCGTGAGACATTTTTTGTAGTAATAAGGTGTCTGTCTTCGTGTCCTATTAATTTTACAGGTAATTAACACAGAACATACTAAGTTTTAACCAGCTTAGAAAGGTATTTTAACAAGATGGTGGTAAATTTAGTGCAGGTAAATAATTAAAAATAATTTATAAGTAATAAGGAGGAAAAGAGCGTATGTCAATTAAATTGAAAAGGATACTCAGTTTGTTCATAGTGGGAACGATGATGCTGGGCGCTTTTGCAGTAGCAGGGTGTGGTTACGGGAATGAAGACAGCAATCAGCAGGATAATGCTCAGACAGGTGAGGAATTAAGCGGCAATCTTACTATTGCTGGTTCTACGTCAGTACAGCCTTTTAGTGAAGTTTTAGCAGAAGAATTTATGATTAAGAACCCTAAGGTAGCAATAAGTGTACAGGGTGGAGGATCCAGCCAGGGAGTTACCGCGGCTGTGTCAGGAGCAGCAGATATCGGTGCGGCATCGAGAAAGGTTAAAGATGACGAAATGACTGAACATCCTGATTTGAAAATCATGCAAATTGCCATGGATGGAGTAGCCGTAGTAGTTCACCCCTCCAATCCGGTCCAGGATATTACTCTAGAAGACGTTAAGAACATTTATCTGGGCAATATCACCAACTGGAAAGATATAGGAGGAAACGATAAGCAAATTACTGTAGTAAGCAGGGAAGAAGGTTCCGGTACCAGAGATGCATTTGTTTCGGTAGTAATGGATAAAGAAGAAATAGCTCCCAGTGCAATTATTCAAAACTCCAATGGGGCAATTCGTACTGTTGTAGCGGGTGATGAAAATTCCATAGGGTATGTATCACTGGCAGTAGTAAACAATGAAATTAAAGCACTGGACATTGAAGGTGTAGAAGCCAGCGTGGACAACGTTAAAGCTGGTACTTACAAGATATCCAGGCCGTTCATCTATATTACCAATAATGCTCCCCAAGGACTTGCCCAAGCCTTTATAGATTTCGTTCTAAGTGATGAAGGACAAACAATAATCGTTGATGAAGGAGCTATAAGCGTTAAATAGAGTCAGAACTGGGACACGGGGACAGGTTCCTTGTCCCAGACATAATAGGGTACTTATTAAGGATTGTCATATCATTCTGTAAATAATGGGACAAGGAACCTGTCCCCGCGTCCCACCAGACAGAAAAAGTTCCAGAAGGTAAATAGAATTGGAGGGAAACAAAACATAGATATGGTTAGAACGAAAGGCATTGTTGGTTGACAAAATAAGTAAAATGATATTTAATTAAATAATATTAAATGAAATGTTAACTAAAGGTGAGCGTTATGGAAAAGTTTACAGATTTCTGGTGCTTTCGTTTA
This sequence comes from uncultured Syntrophomonas sp., assembly GCA_964640845.1. Taxonomy (GTDB): domain Bacteria; phylum Bacillota; class Syntrophomonadia; order Syntrophomonadales; family Syntrophomonadaceae; genus JAAYJK01. The sequence continues at coordinate 25,695 of CAZXIR010000013.1, read as the reverse complement.
AACACGTTATCCAGAAAAATAAGTCGTAAGTATAATAGCAAGTGTCTTGAATATGGGATTACTGCTCCGCAGTCTTTCGTGTTATTTGATCTGCTGGATCATGAAGGCAGCAACGTAAAAGACATTGCTGCTCGGGTACAGTTGGATAGTTCAGCTGTTACTGGAGTAATAGACCGCTTATACAAGGAAGAACTGGTTAAAAGAGTAGAAGATCCTACCGATCGCAGGAGTTTGAATATTTTGTTAACTCCCAAAGGTCGTAAACTAGCAGAAGATCTTTTTCCCACCGGGAGAGAATTCAATCTGTATTTAAGAAGCCTACTGGATGCTGACAAAGTAGAAGAATTTGAAGAGTTACTTAAATCAATCGACGATAAGGTTAAGTAAAAAATTCCTATTAAGCAGTAAAAAAAAAGCGCGTGCCAGGAACCTTTCTAACAATGGTGGTGCCAGGAACCTAACATTCTAACTTATTCTCCCAGGAACTCAGATGAATAAGTTAGAATGTTAGGTTCCTGGCACCCGCTTTTTTTTACTCCGTCTTTACATTATTCATACGTACTCTTAAAAAAGATTAATCAAGCATTTTACAAAGCCATGGTATCTTCAATATAGATGATTTAATTTAATGAAATAAGGGAGTTAATGGATGAATAAACTCATTGCTAAGGACCTGCCCGCAGGTTTTATCAATAAACCAAAGGATGGTAATAGGATCTATAGCCGTCGCCATCTCCATAAACTTAAACTCTTAAATATTGAATGGCTAATAGAATCGCTGTTAAAGCTCAGCGCCGCTATAGCTATACTAGCAATTATATTAATAACCGTCTTTATATTTGCCCGGGGAATTCCATTGATATTCAAAACCGGGTTGATAGACTTTATATTTAATTTAAAATGGAGCCCTTCCCAGGGGAGTTATGGGATAGGTACTATGCTGGTGGGATCTTTGGTGGTCACTCTGTCCAGTCTTATCTGGGCGGTTCCTCTGGGAATACTTACTGCCATATTTATGGCCGAAGTAGCCCCGCCCAGGATAGGCAATCTACTGGGGCGGATGGTGGAAATGCTGGCAGGGATACCGTCGGTAGTATTCGGTTTCTTTGGTTTAATAGTGATTGTGCCCTTTATTCGTACCCATCTGGGCGGAAACGGGATGAGCGTACTGGCCGGGGCTATAATACTGGGGATAATGATACTGCCCACCATTATAAGTATATCTCGGGATGCAATACTCACTGTTCCTAAAGAGTATAAAGAAGGCTCATTGGCTCTGGGTGCTACTCATATACAGAGTATTACTGGAGTAATTTTGCCGGCTGCGCGTTCCGGGATTATTACTGCAATTGTTCTGGGCATGGGAAGGGCTATCGGAGAGACTATGGCGGTGGTAATGGTGACCGGTAATTCTGTTATAATACCAGGAAATATGTTGTCTCCGGTCAGGACTATGACCAGCAACATAGTACTCGAAATGGGATATGCATCAGGTGATCATCAGGCAGCATTATTTGCTACGGGAGCAATTTTATTCATCTTTATTGTAATACTGAATCTGGTGGTAAGTATTTCTATAAAGGCAGGGAAAAACTATGTTAACTAAAAAGGGTATAGAAAAGTTTATAAAGGCTCTCTTATGGCTCTCCGGTTTGATTATCGTCACCATACTCTTTATTATTATCGCTTATATAACATTTAAAGGAGTATCGGCTATTAATCTGGATTTTATTTTCGAAGCCCCCCGTCGAGCTGGAAAAGAAGGAGGTATATTGACAACCATAGTCAGTACCGTGTATTTAACCTTGGTTTCACTATTAATAGCTGTTCCAATAGGAGTGGGAAGTGCTGTCCATCTTGAAGAATATGAGCCGCGTGGCTCCTGGTTTTCGAAGGTGGTTAATCTTACGGCTGAGACTCTGGCAGGTATTCCATCCATTGTATTTGGGCTATTTGGATTTGTATTCTTTGTTATCTTTTTGCAAATGGGCTGGTCTATTATCTCAGGATCTCTGACTATGGCCATTATGATACTGCCCACTATTACCAGGACATCACAAGAAGCAATACTGGCAGTACCGGCCGAGTATCGGGAAAACAGCTTGGCTCTGGGAGCGAGTAAATGGCAGACCATAAGCCGGGTTGTGCTTCCCGCAGCTGTGCCAGGAATAATTACTGGTATAATACTGTCCATCGGCAGAGCAGTGGGAGAAACTGCAGCTTTGATCTTAACCGCCGGCAGCTCTCTGGGTATGCCGGGGGGATTACTGGACCCGGCCCGTACCATGTCGGTACACCTGTATATCTTGGCTATGGAAGGCATATCCATGGATAGGGCCTTTGGGACGGCTTTTTTAATTATCGTATTAATTGTGATTATTAATTACCTGGCCAACCTGAGCTTGCGCAGGATGTCCAGGGTAAGCAGGCAGATATGAGGTGAAAAAATGAAACAATTAAAACTGAGAAGTGAAAATCTAAAGGTCTTTTATAAAGATTTCCAGGCTTTATTCGACGTTAATATGGATATAGAAGAAAACCGGGTGACAGCCTTGATAGGTCCATCAGGCTGCGGTAAATCAACTTTTTTGCGAACTATCAATCGATTAAATGAATTAATCGAAGGAACCCGAACCGAAGGTCAGATATATTTGGATGAAAAGCCCATTTATGAGAAAGAACAGGATGTAGTGGAATTGAGGAAAAAAGTAGGAATGGTTTTTCAAAAACCTTCTGTATTTCCCATGTCAATTTATGATAATATTGCCTATGGACCAAGGATACATGGTATTAGAGACCGAAACCAATTAAGTGAGCTAGTGGAGAAGAGCCTCAAAGCTGCCAACCTGTGGAATGAGATAAGTGATAGATTGAACTCGCCTGCAGCTCGTTTGTCTGGGGGACAACAGCAAAGATTGGTTATCGCCCGGGTCTTGGCAGTAGAACCGGAAGTGATATTGATGGATGAACCGGCCTCGGCCCTGGACCCCATTTCTACCTCCAGGTTAGAGGAATTAATTGGTGAATTAAAAAGGAATTACACCATAGTAATAGTCACTCATAATATGCAGCAGGCGGCCAGGATATCAGATTATACCGGGTTTTTCTTGAATGGCCAGTTGGTTGAATTCAGCCGTACTGACGAATTGTTTGTGAATCCTCGGGATAAACGTACTGAAGACTATATAACTGGAAGGTTCGGTTAAGAAGGGGAGGAATATATGGTTAATGAATCATTGGGTCATGAATTACAGCATCTAAAGGAAGACTTGCTGAAAATGAGCAGGTTGCTGGAAGAACAGATTGCCAGGGCGGTAAAAGCATTGGTAGAGAAAGATATTGATATGGCCCGGGAAGTTATAGAAAAAGACGATATAATTGATCAGATGGAACTGGACATTGAGAAAAACTGTCTCAGGTTAATCGCGCTTAAACAGCCTATGGCCAGAGACCTGCGGTTTATAGCTACCGCATTGCGGATAATTGTTGATATTGAGAGAATGGCAGATCATGCGGAGGATATAAGTGAGGTTTGTATAGAGCTGTATCCACAAAAATATATCAAGCCCCTTATTGATATTCCGCGTATGGCCAATATTGTTAGTATGATGGTGGAAAAAGCCTTGCAGGCTTTAATTAATGAAGATATTGATATGGCCATGTCCATAGTACCTATGGAACAGGAAATAGACGCTCTGTATCAGCAGATTTTCCGGGAATTATTGTCCTACATGATGCAGGACCCCAAAACCATTCCTCAGGCCGCCTCACTTTTGTTGGTAGCGGGGCATCTAGAAAGAATTGGCGATCATGCCACCAATGTTGCTGAAATGGTTATTTATGTAGTTGATGGAAGGCGTATAGACTTGAATGTAATAGCCAGACGATAGTAAGGCAGAAAATAACTTGGTGGGGATGAAGGCTTAAGGTTAGCGCAGGGGGAAAAGGCGATTGGAGCAGCGTGTAAAATAATTTTTGCAATCAATCTAAAGCATTGCTCAGCTAACTTATACTTAAGAGCTAAGACCGGCCCCAAGTGGTCTTAAGCATTTGTCACCACCCGTAGCCAAAAATAAGTTAGGTGCCAGGCACCTAACTTATTTTTTTGGTCGTATTGGCACATATGCTTCTAGGCAGGAAAAACAGTATAATAATAGAAGTATTTCATATTGTTCATGCAAAGGAGGCATGTTAGGTGCAGAATAGAAAAGATCATATCAACCGAGTAAGCGTAGAGATATTTAACGAGGAATATGTGGTGAAAGGGGAAGAAAATCCGGAGTATATTCAGATGCTGGCAGCATACGTTGACAGAAGAATGAAAATGATACAGCAGCGTAACCCAAATCTTTCCAACCAGCGAGTAGCCATATTAACCGCCCTTAATCTAGCCGACGAACTTAATAAGTTGCAGGAAGATTATGATCAGCTAATAAGAACTATGGAAGATGATAAGAAAAATAGGATGGGTTAAGATGACTAATCGCGAAGTAGCATCGATACTCGAATCTATTGCAGACATGCTGGAATTAAAAAACGACAACCCTTTCCGTATAAAGGCCTACCGGCAGGCTGCATATTCCGTATATCATCTGGATGAAGATTTGCGAGATATATATCTTAGGAATGCGGTTAATCAAGTTAAAGGGATTGGAAGTACCATTAAAGACCAAATTGAAGAAATGATTGAATCAGGAGGGTGCAGTTATTTCGAGCAACTTAGCAAGGATGTCCCCCAGGGACTGTTGGAGATGCTGGCTATCCCTGGGTTAGGACACAAAACCATAAGGACTATCTATGAAAAACTAGGTATTGATAATCTTAGGGCTCTAGCTGCAGCCGCCGAATCCAGACTAATTCGTGCCTTGCCCGGAATGGGTGCCAAGACTGAATATAATATTTTACAAGGGATTGAATTATTAAATAAAAGCAAGGAAAAGATTACTCTAGGCCTGGCCGTTCCAATGGCTGAGGAGTTTTCCAGGCATATTATGCAGGGAGAGGGAGTCATTGAGGCCAGGCCGGTAGGAAGTGTTAGACGGGGTAAGCCTCTGGTAGGAGATATTGATATATTGGTGGCTGGCCTGGATTTTGACCGGATATATGACCAGGTTGCTTCTTTTAGTCACATTAGAGAAATTACGGGGATGGAAAAAGACTTCATTCAGGGTATTCTTAAGTATAATATGAAGTTTGAAGTTATCATGGTCCAACCTGAAGACTATTGCCACAGTCTGATCTGGACTACCGGATCCAAACAATTCCGGGAAGTCATATTTCAAGGTATAGACCGGGTGCTTTTCAAAGGCCTTGAATCTGAAGAACACGTTTTTAAGCACCTAGGTATGCAGTATATCCCGCCAGAAATGAGAGAAAACCGGGGAGAAATACAACGGGCCAGAAAATATCAACTTCCTACATTGGTTAAGCTATCCGATATTCAAGGGGATATGCATGTTCATACTGATTGGAGTGACGGAGCTCACAGTCTGCAGGTTGTATCAAGTACCGCTCAAAAAATGGATTATTCATACCTGGCCGTAACTGACCATTCCCAGTCTTTGCATATCAGTGGCGGACTCTCTGAAAAACGACTTATAGAACAGGGTATAGTCGTGGAAGCTTTGAATGAAGGAATGAAAGGGTTTACCATCCTTAAAGGAAGTGAAGTAGATATTCTTAAGGACGGAACTCTGGATTATCCTGATGATATCTTACAGAGCCTGGATGTGGTGATAGCTTCGATTCACAGCCATTTTAATTTGGACCGGGAACAGCAGACTCAAAGGATTATAAAAGCCATAGAAAATCCCCATGTAGATATAATAGGGCACCTTACCGGCCGACTTCTTAACCGTCGTCCACCTTACGAACTGGATATTAACCAAATACTAGTGGCGGCAGCAGAACACCATACCGCTTTGGAAATAAACGCTCATCCAGACCGTCTTGATGTCGACGAAAACATTGCCAGAAAGGCCGCCCACATGGGTGTTAAAATGGTGATCAACAGCGATGCTCACGATAAAAGGGACCTGGATCTGGTGAAATATGGAATCCTCTGTGCCAGAAGAGCGTGGCTTACAAAAGAAGACATTATTAATACTTGGGATAAAGAGCGGGTTATAGAATATTTCCGAGGGTGACAGTCGGGTGGGGCTCAAGGCTTAAGACCGCTTGGGGCCGGTCTTAA
>CAZXIR010000013.1:0-19402 GCA_964640845.1 uncultured Syntrophomonas sp. | reverse complement strand
TTATTATAAGCTGAATTTGCGCAAATACTATTACTTGAATATCAATGGTTTTGCCATGAAGGGAGAAAATGCTGTATGCTTAGCCTAAATCTGACTGGTATGGGCCGCTTTTTTAAAGTCATAGGCCTTTTTATCCACATTTCCATAGCCTTTTACTCTCTGCGATTCAAGAAACATCTGCACAGCCCAACCTGGCTTCACGATAAGAGAGAGGAACTATATGTATCCCAAGCCCGCCTGTTTCGCGAGACTGCAGTAAATCTTGGGGGGCTGTTGATTAAGTTGGGGCAGTTTATAAGCACCAGGGTGGATATACTTCCCAAGTCCAGTATTCAAGAACTTTCGGGTTTGCAGGACGAAGTCCGGCCAGTGGAATTTGAGGATATAAAAGCCATGATTTGCTCTGAATTTGGACTGGCCCTGGAAGATATATATTCCCATATCGAGCCCACTCCTGTAGCGTCTGCATCGCTAGGACAGGTTCATTATGGTGTGTTGTCCAATGGACGGGATGTGGCTATCAAGGTAATGCGACCGGGGATAGAAGAAATTATCAGAATAGACCTTAATGCCATTAAGCAAGTAGTAAAGTTTATTAAAGTATTTACGGACTGGGGCAGATTTATCGATCTTAATGCCATTTATCAGGAATTTGAAGAAACATTGTGGGGCGAACTTGATTACCTAAAAGAGGGCGGCAATGCTGAGACTATAGCTGGCAACAGCATTGATGATAAACAACTCCTGATCCCTGAGATAATCTGGGAGTATACCAGAAACCGGGTTCTGACTATGGAGTATATGCGGGGGATCAAAATCACAGATTATGATCAGATAGAAGAGGCGGGGGTAAACCGGAAACAGGTTGCTGCCCACCTGTTAAATATTTATGTTCGGCAGATTCTGGTAGATGGCTTTTATCATGCCGACCCCCATCCTGGCAACCTGTTTGTTACCAGGGATGGAAAAGTTATCATGGTGGACTTCGGAATGGTCGGATCCATTTCTATAGAATTACGTAAACAATTGGTGGATATGGTCAAAGGTATCGTGGGTCGGGATTATGATATAGTAGTTGATTATTTGATTAAACTAGGCTTTGTACATTATAGAGCTGATAAAGCTGCTCTAACTCGTGCGGTGGCATTATTTTTGGAGCATATTCTGGGTGAAGCCCAGGAAATCTCTACAGTTGATCTTCATAATTTTTTGCAGGATCTAGAACAACTCCTGTATGAGCAGCCTTTTCAAGTACCAGCCCGGTTTACTTTCCTGGGGCGGGCCTTGGGAACCCTATATGGTATTTGTATGGGGTTGGATCCAGACATTAATTTTTTAAAGGTTTCCAAACCGTATGTAGACGAACTTTTAGGAGATGGGGGAAGCATATTCCAGGTGGTTAAGGAGAAAGCAGAAAGATGGGGATCTGCCTTTATAGAAGTGCCGCCTCTTTTGGAAAGAGTACTTCAGAAAACCGAAAGAGGAGATATTACCCTTAGAATACCCCTGTATGAATTAAATGAGCAAATTGCTAATAATACTCGCAGTGTTAAGTCGGTAGCCTGGGCGGTTGCCTTTGGGTTCACCCTTCTGTCATCATCCTATTTAATGGTGAACAACCTGACTAGAGAATCCTATTGGGGATTTGGGTTAGCATCGCTATTCATGATCCTGTCCATGGGAAGCTCTCGGTCCCGTCGAAGCAGTAGGCGAGCACCCCACCCTCCAGTAATGAAAAGGGAAAAGTAGCCTCTTTGATTCAACTGCCTTAAGCATTTGCATAGCTGCATGGTGAAGTGTTTTAAAAATCTGCATCGGGCAATTCTTCTCGTATTATCTCCCCCTCATGCGAGCTACCAGTGATTCAAGATATCATACGCTGCTGATAATACTGATTTAAACTTCCTGTTATTTTGTATAAAGGAGCAGTTAGGAGTAGAAAACTAAAAGGAGAGGTGAGAATAATTATGCAAAAAACTCATTTAGAAAAGGGGTAAAATATTGCTCAATTTTGCCTTAAAAGCTGCTATCATGTACTTTATGGCCTTAATTATGATCAGGTTTTTGGGAAAGCGGGCTCTAGGGGAATTAGGACCGTTTGACTTTGTAGTAATGACCGGTGTAGGCCACACGGTGGTATCGGTGGCATTAGATAAAAGCATTCCCTTCTGGGAAGGCATGGTGATCCTGGCTACCCTAGCCGGGCTGGAATACCTGATGGGGTTTATCGCTCTAAAAAATCAAACTTTGGCTAATGTTATCACCGGAAAACCGGTGATTCTAATTAGTGAGGGAAAAATCATTAAAGAAAACCTGAGAAAGGAAAAATTTAATGTTGACGATTTAATGCAAGAACTGCGCAAGCAGGGAATACGCGATCTGGATGAGGTGGACAAGGGCATACTTGAGTCCTGCGGGGGATTTAGTGTGCTGTTGCGGGAGGAAGATGAACCGGTTAGCAGGCGAGACTTGGGACTTAAACCCCTGAAGAGGAGTGAAATATTAACCATTCAGCCCATCAACCGGGGGGAGTTTTTTCATAGCCAGCAACGGGAAACATGGAGTGAATCAGCACCAGTTTCTATTACCGAGAGCTTGGTACGCATAGAAGAACGACTGCAATTAATCAACAGCAAAGTGGAAAGAATCGAAGAGCAGCTTGGGTCCCGATAACAGTCTTTATGATATAATAATATGGTAAAAATTCTTGTGGGTGGTCGATTATGCAAGTATTGATGATTTTTATAGATGGTTTTGGTCTGGGGAAAAAGGGGGAGAATAACCCATATTTTTTTGCCCAAACACCATTTTTGGATAGTGTCCTGGGTGGACATGTTTTATATGAAAACAGTGGATTGGTTAAAGGTCCACGAGCGATGATGATCCCCACTGATGCATGTTTAGGTGTGCCCGGTATTCCCCAAAGTGCGACTGGACAGACTACCTTGTGGACCGGTATCAATGCTGCGAAAGAAGTGGGTCATCATGCAAATGCTTATCCTACTCGCCAGTTGCGGGAAATAATTAATAATTACAGTATAATGAAAATGCTGTCCAATAAAGGGAAAAAGGTTACTTTTGCCAATGCTTACCGGGAGGAATACTTCCAATTGGTCCAGCAGAGAAAAGCCTTTCATTCCACTTCCACCCTAGTAGCCGTAAGTTCAGGTCAACCCCTTAGAAATATAGAAAATCTTAACCACAGCAATGCTGTGTATCAGGATTTTACCAATCGGATGCTAGTGGAGTGGGGATATCAAGTGCAGGAGATAAGCCCGGAACAGGCCGGCCAAAATCTGGCCCGAATGGCCAGACAGCACGACTTCACTCTTTATGAGTATTTTATCAGTGATAAAATAGGTCACGCCCGAGATATGGCACGGGCCATTGAGATTTATGAGATGCTGGATAGAATGCTGGCTACCTGTGTAGCGGAATCTAACCTGGAAGATACTATGATTATGATTGTCAGTGACCATGGCAACCTGGAGGATTTATCTTGTAAAGCCCATACGGTAAATAAGGTTCCGACCATTTTATTTCATAATAATTATGAAAATACCGGTTTTGATAGGATAAAAACATTGACAGATATGACTCCTTTTGTTATGAACCTGTTATGTCCTTTGAGCGGCACCCCTTGAGTGCAAGCCAATTTTCATAAGTGATTGTGGCCTCGGGCCATGGGAGGTTAATACGCAATTAGTCAGGAGGTTAAAGTAATGAAACTTAAAGAAGTATATCAACTAGCAGTTGAAATGGGCAAGACTTTCGATCCCCGGGGGGATGAAGTCAACCGCCTGCTGGATGAAAGACAGAAGGAATACCAGCAGATGAATGATGATGAGAAATTATGGTTCGATGAAGAAAATTTAACCAACCCTTATAATGATACTCGCATACTCTGGGGTGAGGGGAATGAGGTAATCAAATCGGCGATCTGTGGAATTGACATGGAAACTCCTGAAATATTACTGGTAGACCGTTTAAGGGAAAAAGGAAAAAGGATAGATATGATCATCTCCCATCACCCTGAAGGGTCAGCTCAGGCGGACTTGCACAATGTTATGCATGTACAGTCTGATATGATGGAAAGTGCCGGAGTGCCAATAAACATTGCCGAGGGGCTCATGGAAGATCGTATTTCGGAAGTAAAAAGAGCAATGATGCCCCTTAACCACCAGCGAGCAGTAGATGCAGCCAGACTGCTGGATATTCCATTTATATGTGTGCATTCACCAGCTGATAATATGGTTAGCCATTACTTGCAAAAAGTATTTGCCCAAACCCCTTATAGAACTGTTCAGGATGTAATGGATATAATGATGGATATACCTGAATACCGGCAGGCTAGAAAATGTAAGGCCGGGCCCACTATTGTATCCGGAGATAAGAAGAGACGGGCGGGTAAGATATTTATAAAGATGACTGGAGGGACGGCTGGTTCAGTAAAGTCTTATGAGAAGTTAGCCGCCGCTGGAGTAGGGACCATTATAGGTATGCATATGACAGATAACCACCGTAAGGCAGCTCGGGATAACCATATTAATGTAGTGATCGCCGGACATATGGCCAGCGATTCTCTAGGGATTAATCTTTTCCTGGACGAACTGGAGAAAAAAGGATTGGAGATTATACCTGCTGCCGGGTTAATCAGGGTTAAACGAGATGGGTGGGATACCTTAAGAGTTCAAAGGTAAGACCATCAGTAAAAAACTTTCGCACTTGAAAGGTAATCCTATTTCTGTGGGCTTAATTGTTTAGACTAAACATAATTGGTGCAAGGGTGGAATTGAGTTAATAGCAGGTAGTGACACTTAAAGGAGGAAATATTTATATATGGAGCTACTGGCACCGGCAGGTAACCGGGAGGCTTTGCAGGCAGCCATAGAAAATGGCGCTGATGCGGTGTATCTGGGTGGAAAAAACTTCAGCGCCCGACAATCAGCAGAGAACTTCAGTGATGAAGATATAGCCAGGGCAGTTGAATACGCACGCACCCGGAACCGGAAAATATATGTGACAGTAAATACCCTTATTGATGATGAGGAGTTTGGCCCAGCTTTGGATTATGCCTGGAATCTGTATATGATGGATATCGATGCTCTGATTGTACAGGATCCAGGATTTATGCATGCCTTGCGCCAGGTAATACCGGGGATAAGAGTGCATGCCTCTACCCAGATGACGGTACATAATTCAGAAGGAGTCAATTTTCTAGAGAAACAGGGAATACAAAGGGTGGTTATGGCCAGGGAAATGCAGATGGAAGATATACAGGCGGTTAAGCAGGCAGCCAAAAACATCGAGGTGGAAGTATTTGTTCATGGTGCCCTGTGTTTCTCCTATTCTGGTCAGTGCCTGTTCAGCAGTATGGTAGGTGGAAGAAGCGGAAATAGGGGAAGATGTGCCCAGCCCTGCCGCCTCCCTTATGATCTTTATTCCAGAAGTACAGCCCAGCGGATTGATACCAGCACTAGAGGACGATATCTCTTAAGTCCTTCCGATTTGTGCCTGATAGATTACTTGCCTGAGCTTCAGGAGATAGGAGTTGACTCCCTTAAGATTGAAGGCCGTATGAAAAGAGCCGAGTATGTTGCAGTAGTAACTCGAGCATATCGGGAAGTACTGGACCTGCTGCAGGAGCAATCCTCCTATCGAGCAGGAAAACAAGTACGAGAAAAGCTATTAAAAATTTTTAACCGCAACTTTTCCAGCGGCTATTTCGTTTTTGACCGCAGTAGTTTTTTAAGCAGTAAGAGGCCTAATAACCGGGGGGTTTTTGTAGGAAGGGTGCTTGCTCAGGATAAAGATTACCTTACCACGGTAAAACTGAGCGACCAGGTGAATCTGGGAGACGGTCTGGAGATATGGGTTAATAAAGGCAAAAACCCCGCCCTAATTGTTAAAAACATGAAGGTGAATGGTGTGCCTGCAGTGTCTGCTCATTCAGGAGATACTGTTGAATTAAAAGTAGATAAAAGGGTATCACCACAAGACCGGGTTTTTAAAACTCATGATGAACAACTTATATCGGAAGCACTGTCTAGCATGAGAACAGAACAACCTAAGATTCGAGTAGATATAAAAGCGGTGCTCCAAGAAGGGCAACCGCTCAAGTTAATCTTGACCGATGAAAAAGGCCATCAGATAGAAGAAAATGGTAAGAGCATGGCCAAAAAGGCCGAAAATCAGCCTCTAAACGAATCAATACTAAAATCCAAGGTAGACCGTCTGGGAAATACCCCTTATTATCTAGGGGATTTTGAATATCAGGTTGAGGAAGACTTGATAGTTCCATTTAGTGAAATCAACGAAACTAGACGAAGAGCAGTGGAATCTTTAAAGAATTTGAGCTTTAACCTGCATCGGAAGGGTAAACAGGATATAGGAACATTTAGCAGTAACCGGGCTAAATTTATGCCCCTTGATAAGAAGAGGATAAAGGATATAAATCCTGAACTCACGGTAGCAGTCAGCGGTGTGGCACAGGCTTATGCAGCTGTAAAAACAGGTGCTGATACAGTATATTTCGACCTGGCAGGGATAGGCCAGAAGAAAAGGATCTCCATTGATGAGCTGAAGGAGCTTAAACAGTATGCCACCCGTTATTCCTGTCAGTTAATTCCGGCCTTGCCCCGCATACAGAAACCAGGAGAAGCAGCATCGTGGATGGGGCTTAAAGGGGCTGGATTTAGTACCATATTGGCAGGTAATATCGGGGCCTTGAACTGGTGTTTGAATAATGGTATAAATAGCAGGGTAGATTACAGCTTTAATATTTTTAATTCCTATTCCCTTCGATTCTTGCTTCAAAAAGGAGTAGAAAAGGCTTGTATTTCTCCCGAACTGAACTACAATCGATTAAAATCTATCCGAGGAATAAACCAGGGTGAAGTCATCGTCCATGGTGAATTGATTCTGATGACCTCCCAGTACTGTATACTGCAAGGATTAATGGGGGATGGCACAGATCGATGTGCAGGTTTTTGCCATCAGGATAGATATGCCATAAAAGACGATATGGGTTATTCTTTTCCAGTCGAGACTGATACTTACTGTAGATTTTATGTATTTAATTCTCGTACTCTATGCATGATAGATGATCTGGATAAGATTATGGCCTTGCATTCAGGTGGAATAAGAATAGAAGCCCGGCATTCAGAAGAACCGGAGGTTGAGCAGGTAGTAAGGCTATACCGTCGGGCCATGGATGATATTTTTAACAATAACCAAAAAGAATTGTCAACTTATCGTCTGGAGTTGGAGAAAATCACAGCTTCTCCCTTTACTCGGGGACACTATTACCGTGGAGTAATCTAGCTGGCTGCAAATCAATAGACTAAAGGTGAATAGATATGATTGAACAAAAAGCATTGGAAAAACTGGAGTATCATAAAATTCAGAATATGCTGGCCGAGTTAACTTTTTTCGAGGGAGGCGCAGTCAGAGCTTATGACATGATACCGGTCAGTAATTTTGAAACGGTTAACAAGCGTCTGGATGAGACCGGTGAAGCAATGGAAGTACTGCGCTTTGGTGAGCCTTCATTCTTAAGTGGCCTTAAGCTTTTAGATGGACAATTGGCCAAAGTGAGGGTGGGGGGAATACTGGTTGCCTCAGAGCTTAGAGACGTATATTATCTGCTCTATGCTTCCCGTATGGCAGGAAGATATGTTCGGGGCAGCAAATATCCATTACTGACCAACCTGTGCTCTACTTTAACCGAGGATAAAGAACTAGAACAGAAAATAGATCGAGCAGTAGGCGAAGATGGACAGCTTCGAGATGATGCCTCAACAGAACTCAAGCACATTAGAAATCAGATTAATACCTTTCGTATACGGATTAAGGAGTATTTGCAAAATTTCATCCGCTCCAGTGATAATCAAAAACTATTACAAGAAGCACTGGTAACTGAAAGAGATGGACGATATGTAGTACCGGTTAAGCAGGAGAATCGAAGCCAAGTCAAAGGAATTGTGCATGACGAATCTGCCAGCGGAGCTACGGTATACATTGAACCTTTACCGGTAGTGGATTTGAATAATCGGATGCGTTCCATGCAGATGGAAGAAAAAAGAGAAATCGAAAGAATATTAAGGAGTTTGTCAACTTCTATCGGATTTATGGTCAAGGAACTGGAGAGAAACCAGGAGATACTAGGTCTATTGGATTATATATGTGCCCGGGCGCGGCTGGCGTATAAGATGAATGCCTATCGTCCGGTTACTAATATGAGAGGTATACTGGAAATTTATCGAGGAAAGCACCCGCTGTTGGGTGAAGAAGCGGTTCCGGTAGATGTGGAACTGGGCTTGAATTTCGATGCACTGGTTATTACTGGACCTAATACCGGGGGCAAGACGGTTACCTTGAAAACTATTGGCCTTCTGGTATTAATGACCATGAGTGGCCTTTATATACCGGCTCGGGAAAAAAGCCGAATATCAATTTTTGACTCCATCTATGTAGATATTGGAGATGAACAGAGCATTGAGCAATCTCTGAGCACCTTTTCCTCCCATATGAGTAATATCATTAGAATACTGGATGGAGCTGACCGAAGGTCACTGGTCTTGTTGGATGAGCTTGGAGCCGGCACTGACCCGGTAGAAGGATCAGCCTTGGGACATGTCATACTGGATGAACTGCGGGATAAGGGAGCTAAAGTAGTTGTGACCACCCACCAGAGTGAGTTGAAGAATTATGCTTATCAGACTGGTAGAGTAGAAAATGCCTGTGTTGAATTTGACCCGGTAAGCCTGCAGCCTACTTATGAATTGACTACTGGGATGCCCGGGCAGAGTAATGCTTTTGAAATAGCTACCAAACTGGGCATGAAAAATAAACTGGTTCAAAAAGCCAGAGAATTAGTTCCCCAAAGGGAAATGGAAGTGGGCAATATGATCCGCCAGTTGAAAGAAAGCCATTATACTTTGGATAAAGAGAGTAAAGAAGTATTGAAAATTAAGGAGAAACTGGTTAAGGATAGCGAACGGCTTCAGGAGGCGAAACAAGAATTTGAACAGGAACGGCAGGAAGTTATAGCGCGGGCCAAGGAAGAAGTGGCCCGCGAACTCAGGAGGGTCAAGCAGGAGGCCGGGCAAGCCCTGCAGGAATTCAAGGAGCTTTTGAAAGATAAGGATAATCCTCCCAAGTGGCATGAGATAGAAGAAAAAAGGCAGAAGATCAAGAATATTATGGTGCATAAATATCCTGATCAGGAGCCGGAAAACAAGGACCAGAAATTGAGGATCGGCGATTATGTGCTTATAAGAAACATCAACCAAAAAGGATATGTATTAGGCAGTCATGGAGCTCAGGGAGATGTGACTATACAGGTGGGCAGTATGAAATTTAATGTGGGTCCTGAACATCTAGTCAAACTTGATATGCCAACTCCGGTTGGAAAACCCTGGCGCTCAGAAAGCTTTCTTGATAAAGCCCGCAACATATCTAAAGAAATAGATGTAAGAGGCCAGTTAGCAGACGATGCCATAATGGAAATTGATAAATATCTGGCTGATGCTTTGCTGGTAGGACTCGACTCAGTCAGGTTGATTCATGGTAAAGGGACCGGAGCATTGAGGACCGCAGTTCGAAGATATTTGAAAACCCATCCTCAGGTTAAGTCATTTAGGGATGGCCTGCCGGAAGAGGGAGGGCACGGAGTAACAGTAGTAGAATTCAAATAACCTCAGACTTTACCTCCACATGGTTTTATTAAACATAGCTGGTAATAATTAAAGGTCTTAGAATGACAGGTCATAAGTATAATGAATACTACAGTTAATACAGCATTTACAGAGCCGGACTCCTAAAAGTCGACTTCCTCCTCCTCAGAAAGACCCGGAGTAAAACCCCGGGTCTTTCTTGTTTTGGGCCAGGGCCTGACCAGGGGTTAGCAGCCCGACACCGGCTAAACAAAGCGAGAACAAGCAGGATATTAAAGCAATTTTTCATAAAGCTTTCATATTCCATTAAACACCTCACTTTACATTTATACTAAAGTTAGCTTTTTTTGATAAAAGAAGAAATACCCTTAGGAATAGTAATTCAAAAGTCTTGATCCTAGGAACCTATCCCTAGGGATAGCAAATATATGCTAATTGCTTGATATAAACCATAAGTTCCAATACAATTAATAATGGAAAGTATTTCTAATTTAATGAGGATTTTGCATGATTGAATTTTTTAAATAGCTAGAAGTATTTCAATAATGTCATCCTGAGGCAACGCCGAAGGATCTTATGCAAAACTTGTTCTAATTTTTTAGGCTTTCTTTCTAGCCGAATTACAGGATGCTTTTTCTATTCTGCAATTTCAATTCCACTTTGTTTAACTGTTTTTATGAACTGGATATTCCAATTCCTTACCTCCCACTGGCCTTATCAGATATTCAAAATAGCTGTACCACCTATACTGGAAATCCACTCTGTACCTTTTTATGTTTTCACCCAGCGCTATGACCTCTTGTTTTCTATTTGGGGGTCAACATGTTTATTAGTCACCTCTTGTTGTTAGTTTACAAAAAGGAGATTTATAACTATTCATTTCTACTAGCAGTGAGTGAAGGTAGTCCCTACTATAGGGGGATAATGCAGAAAGAAGGAGTTATCAATGGTTATGAGTTGGCAGGAAATCTATAAATCAAAATTGGTTTCCATGGAAGATGCTATAAAAACTATTAATCCTGGTGACCGAGTTTTCTATAGTCTAGCAGCTAGCGCTCCGGTTGACCTGGTTAATGCACTGACCAAGAAGCTTCCGGAATTGGGACATATTACTTTTATGACGGCAATACTAACGTATAAGTTTGAGTATCTACACAACCCAATATACAAAGACTTTTTCGAGCACCGTACTTTGTGGGCCTTCGTTGGTGATAGAAGCAGCTGCAATGAGGAGAGCATCTATTATTACTCAAGGCACTTCAGCAAGAGCGACTCAATGATTGAAAACGAATTTAAGCCTGATGTTTTGATGTTTGAGAGTTCTCCCCCTGACGAAAATGGTTATTTGAACTTTGGGCCATATGGAGTCTTTAATAATGATTTTATATCCAAACGGGTTTCCAGGAAAATTGCTCAAGTTAATAATAATGCTCCTTATATCCTGGGAGAAAAAAATCTTATTCACGTGTCAGAGGTTGATTGCATAGTTGAGAAAGATCACGACTTAGTTGAACTGCCCCCAATTATTGTCACGGATGTTGAATACAAAATTGCTCGTTTTATTGTTGACCGAATTGAAGACGGAGCTTCAATTCAAATTGGTGTTGGTGGACTGGCCAATGCAATATGTTCGTTTCTTGACTGTAAACAAGATTTGGGGGTGCATTCGGAGTTTTTCGTAGACTCTATGATGCCATTAGCAAAAAAAGGAATAATCAATGGCAGCAAGAAGACTCTTAACCCTGGGGAGATATCTGTTAGTTTTGGCGGGCTTTCCAAGGAAGTCTACGATTATATGCATAATAATCCAGAAGTAAGGATGTATCCGGTCGGCTACATCAATGATCCTTATGTGGTCGCTCAGAACGACAACATTGTTTCAGTTAATAATGCCCTTGCGGTAGACTTAACTGGACAGGTAGCTGCCGAAGGAATAGGGTTTAAACAATATAGTGGAGTTGGGGGACAGCTAGACTTTGTACGCGGGGCCACTATGGCTAAAAATGGGCAATCATTCATTTCACTACAGTCTTATAGAGAAACCAATAACGGAATAGCAAGTAGGATTGTAGTTAATTTCGTTCCTGGAACAGTGGTTACCACTCCTCGTTCCGATGTTGATATGATAGTAACCGAATACGGTATAGCTGAATTAAGATACAAGAGTTTAAGGGAAAGAGCTAAGGCCATGATAGCTATCGCTCACCCTCAGTTTAGGGACCAACTAACAATAGAGGCAAAAAAGGTTGGACTTGTTTAAAGCAAAGGGTTCAACTAAGGACCGCTACCAGTTTTTATGCTTCACATTTGAACAGATATCTAACCTTTAGCCATCTTTAGACAAAAGCGGTACTGTAAGCTTCGAGAGGGAGCTCCAGTACCGCTTTTGAAAAAGCAACAGGAGTCGGGAAAAGCCCATCAGCTAAGGGAAAAATGTTGTGAAATCCCTGAGGAAATGGATAGAAACGGATTAACACCAAGCGTATCCTAAAGCTGAAAGACATGTTTATTCGACCTTAATTATCACTCTCTATCAATTATATCCTGAATAACCTCGCCAGCCTTCTTCCGGCTTGTCTGATGATCCTTCAACGGACAAGCTGGAAGTGTTTGCCCGGGCTGGAGGGTCATTTTTTCCAGATACTGTTCAGGACAGCCGCCTTTGTGTAAAGATCCAGGAATATTAGCCTGATATAATTTGCCTTCATGCTGTGGGTCACGGCAAATGTATACTTCCTGGGTAAAAACACCGGTAAAAGTTGGCTCAGTATGAATATCGCACGTCTCATTTGTCAATTTGCCTGGTGTTGAACTGTTTTCATCGGCTACTATCACCATAGACCTCATTTCAACATCAGGACAATATGGCCCTGCCAGTTTTCCTGACTCGATACATACTGAGACTAATTGGTGTAAATCACAGGTCTGGGTGGGTACCTTATCTTTTAAACAGTATTCGCTTATTATCTTATCGGCAGGACAAGCTGCGCCAGGCAGTTTACCAGATACTGAGCAGAGTGAGACATTAACTATACCACCAGGCATAGTCAATGGAGCAGGCTTATAGTCCCGATGTGCTGCAGTTAATACCGCTGAAAATGCACGAGCCGGACAATTGCCACCATAAGCTGTTTCTGATGGATACTGGGGAGGGTAATTGCGCATAGTATAATCTTTGTCATAACCCATCCATACCGCCATGGAATAAGCAGGAGTAAAGCCACAGAACCAGGAATCCATATATTCCTCCGATGTACCTGTCTTACCAGCGGTAGCCACACCAGGAACCCTAGCACTAGTGCCGGTACCTCGATCAACTACTGTACGCAGCATACTGGTCATCAGCCAGGAGGTTTGTTCGCTCATAACCCGGTGGGATTCAGGCTGGAAACGATACAATTCTACACCATCTTCATCTACGATACGGGTTATGAAGTGGGGTTTGATGTAAGTTCCGCCATTAGCAATAACTCCATAGGCTGCAGCCATCTGCAACGGGGTGGCACCACGAGTCAAACCTCCCAGAGCCAGGGGAGCGAGGGCCAGGTCATTGGTACCTGGGGTATCTAAAAGATCCAGGCCCAGATTGCGACCATAATCAAAGCTGGTGCGTATACCGATGAGATCCAGTAACTGAACAGCATAAGTGTTAACTGAGTATTGCACAGCAGTTCTCATAGGAATAATTCCCCGGTAGGTACCATCATAATTTTTAGGCTGCCAGACACCGCTGCCAATTTTATATGATAGTGGTGAGTCATCCAGGGTGAAAAAGGGCATATACCCTGCCTCCAACGCTGGAGAGTATACAGTCAGGGGTTTGATGGAAGATCCCGGTTGGCGATAAGCGCTGGTGGCTCGGTTAAACCCCCGCTTCTGCTCATAAGTTCTTCCCCCCATAATGGCCTTGATGCCTCCGGTCTGGTGGTCAAATACCGTCATGGCAGCCTGGACATTTTCACCCAGTTCATTTTTCTGTTGTAAAAAATGGGTTGAATCAGCGAAATATTCTTCTGCAGATTTCTGTATATTAGCATCCATAGTGGTATATATTTTTAGTCCAGTCCGATAAAATGCATATTCGGGGTCATTATATATTTGTTTGGCAGCCAGTATATCCAGGGCTTCATCGATTACTGCATCAATATAATAACCGTACTGAGTATCAGATAATATGGATTTATGAAAGGAGAGCTCGACAGCAAAAGCCTCATCAGCTGTAGCGCGGTCTATAAAGCCAGCTTCTACCATGCTGTTAAGTACTTCTTTCTGCCGGTTTTTCGACCACTCATAGTTCTGGTAAGGATTTAATGATGGAGCATTAGGGAGCCCAGCCAGCATCGAGCACTCAGCCAGAGTTAATTCACTGACATCCTTGCCGAAATAAGTCCCAGCCGCTGCCTGTACCCCATAAGCCCCCGAACCGAAGTTGATCAGGTTCAAATACATACTCAGTATTTCATCCTTGGAATAAGCGGACTCGATCTTGAAAGCCAGAAGAATTTCCTTCAATTTTCTCTCCCATTTTTTATCAAAATTAAGAAAAGCATTTCTGGCCAACTGCTGAGTAATGGTACTGGCGCCCTGTCCTTTAAGATCTCCCGAAGTAATATTGCTTACCAGAGAACGTGCTATACCACGATAATTGACGCCGTGATGCTTATAAAAACCTCTATCCTCAGTAGCTATGAAAGCATCAATAAAGTCTTGGGGCACCTGTTGCAACCCTACTTCGGTTCGATTTTCTCCCGCATGCAGGCCAGCAAGAT
The DNA here is from genome assembly GCA_964640845.1 of uncultured Syntrophomonas sp. Taxonomy (GTDB): domain Bacteria; phylum Bacillota; class Syntrophomonadia; order Syntrophomonadales; family Syntrophomonadaceae; genus JAAYJK01. Next base: position 4,956 of record CAZXIR010000013.1, on the reverse strand, counting down.
ATTCTTGCTGATCATCATAAACAACAGTTGTCTTGGCACCTGATAGCAGATCAGGATCCCATTCCGGCAAATCTCTAGCCACTACCGCAAATACTCCTACCAGTCCCACCATACCGGTAAACCCTAAAATAAGCATGATGATTATCAGTTTTTTAATAAGTACTTTCCAATTTTTTGGTTTCCTATTAGGTTTTTTGCTTTGATTCATATAACAATAAGGCCTCCTGGAATTACTATATTTAATGATTAGACATAGGCAGGTATTATTCCTGCCCGGAAAACAGGGGTAATTTATACCTTGCAGGTAATACGTGTATATTCGTCTAATTATTGCACATACTTCGGATATTGTGCTATGATTTTTTCTGGTAAGGAGGTTATTTTGTGGAAGATAAAATAATGAAGCAGGTTGATAGACAGCTCGAAATTATTCACCGCGGGGTGGCAGAGATTGTACCAGAGGAAGAGCTAAAGCAAAAGCTTTTTAGATCTATAAAAGAAAACCGGCCGCTCCGGGCCAAACTAGGGTTGGATCCTACTGCACCAGATATTCACTTGGGACATACGGTAGTTTTAAATAAACTAAGACAGTTCCAGGATTTGGGGCACCAAGTTCACCTGATCATAGGTGATGCGACCGGGCGCATCGGGGATCCCAGCGGTAAATCAGAGACCCGCAAACAGCTTACCGAAGAAGAGATTATGTTAAATGCTGCAACCTATCAGGAACAGATATTCAAAGTACTGGATAAGGAAAAAACTATTGTGCATTTCAACAGTAAGTGGCTGATGAGCATGAATTTGGAAGCTGTGCTAAGATTGGCGGGAAAATATACCGTAGCCCGGATGTTGGAAAGAGACGATTTCGATAAGAGATACAAAGAAGGTCTGCCCATAGGAGTGCACGAGTTCCTGTATCCCTTGATGCAGGGTTACGATTCGGTGGTTTTGGAAGCCGACGTGGAGTTAGGAGGAACAGATCAGAAATTTAATCTTTTAGTAGGAAGACATCTGTTGAGGGAATACGGACATGAGCCCCAGATAGCTTTAATGATGCCCATATTGGAAGGTTTGGATGGAGTCCAGAAAATGAGCAAGAGCTTGGGCAATTATATCGGAGTAAATGAAGATGCTTATGAGATGTTTGGTAAGACCATGTCCATAACAGATGAACTCATCGGCAGGTATTTTGAACTGCTCACCCGGGTATCAATAGATGATATCAAAGATATGCAGGCTCGAATGGATAGTGGTGAACTAAATCCCCGGGATGCCAAGATTAGTTTGGCGAAAGAACTTATCACCATGTACCATAATTCAGAAGAGGCTGAAAAAGCTGAGGCCAGGTTTAAACTGGTCTATTCTCAGGGTGATATTCCTGATGATATACCAGAGGTTATCATTAGTGACCTACAAGTTTGGTTACCCAAATTCCTCCAGGATAATGAGATGGTCAGTTCCACCAGTGATGGTCGTCGGATGCTAAAACAGGGAGCCATAAAGGTTAACGGAGAAAAATACCTTGATGAAAACCTGTTGCTATCAGAGGGAATGGTAGTACAGGTAGGAAAACGCAAATTTATAAGAATTAAGATTAATTAAGGTATTACCTCTCTGAGATGATTGCATATTAGGGAGGAGACTTTTACAGGGCACAGGTAAACCGCTATCGATGGAAAATAGAAAATTGTTTTGAAAGAACTGATAGAAGACATATCAGGTCGGTCAGGGGTGGCCTATTTTTTGTTGCTCAAATATAAATCAGAAGTTTATGGTTTTAAAATATAGGCCAGCTAAGGGCTCGCCTATATTTTAATATTCATTCCATAATACACTTATAATCCTTTATCAATATTTTTCAGGGCGCGACCCATCTCGTCTATATGTCCCTCAAAAAATATAGCTTTTCCTCTTATGTTAGGATACTCTGGAGATGCTAGGTTCACAAAAGTGAATCCCACTTCTTCAAGTTGTGACCATTCAGTGTTGCGTATAGTCCTCATTTGCTGTTCGCTAACCTTATGAGCCGAGCAAAAAACATTCTTCCCCTTGGAATTTGCCATCATGGTTGCTACTAGTGTTCTCATATATATCACTCCTGTTTTAAAAACAAAACCGCTGCTTAGTCGGTTTTAACGTCCGCTTTTTTTCACCACAATAGTTTAACCTTTACTATTTAAATCGTAAAGCGAATTAGTTGATAGTATCTGCAGATTAAGGTAGTTTTATAAAATGTATAGATATTCATCCTCACCTTAAGACAATTTTCATAAGTAGTTATGCTGGCCATGGGAGTGCTAATATGGTTGATACTGTAAAAATCCTAGTTTAATGCAAAAACGAATCACATAGAGACACTTATTGAAGTTCCCTATCATTCAGCAGGAATAGGCATTTAGCTACTAGCTTAGTAGGAAAAGCTACAAACAATACAATAATGTATCACTAAACAAGTCAATTGTGAATCATTTTGAGTCAATTCTTTTAACAGGCCTAAACATCTAATCTACCTAAACCTACATAATATCGGATGTTTAGTCAAATATCGAACAAATCCCGCCTTCTGGCATATATATTGCATGTCTTGACATATTAGATACGCAATACAAATACCTTGTAATCCCATTAACACATATTCTCATATTATTATCTACTGTTATATAGCGGTAGTACCCCTAACCCACTCATACCCTTTTATTCGCTATACAACAGTAGATCCCCCTCTTTTTTCCTGGGTACTTCTGGAAAAAAGGCGGATCTAGTATTTGGTTGCTATTGAGCAAATCGCTTATTTCTACAATTCATCATACAAATCACGATTGAGAGGAGGACCGAGGAATACCAGTCTGCTATGGGTAGCGGACCGATTTATTGGTACATATTTATAGAGGGGGGAGGTTTATGAATTATCAAAATCTGTTGCTGGAAAAAGAAGATAAATTAGCAACATTGTACATCAACAGACCCAAGGCTCTTAATGCGCTCAATCGGGAAACACTCCTGGAGCTCAAAGATGCTATAACCAGTATTGCTCAAGATGACGATATAGATCTGCTTATCATTACTGGTGCAGGTGATAAGGCTTTTGTAGCCGGTGCCGACATAGCTTATATGCAGAATCTATCCGCTATGGAAGCTCGCAGTTTTGCCGCTTTGGGTCAAGAGGTATTCATGATGATTGAGACTATTGAAAAGCCAGTTATTGCCGCTGTTAATGGATTCGCCCTGGGCGGTGGATGTGAATTGGCCATGTGTTGCGATTTTCGTATCGCATCCTCCAAGGCTAAATTTGGACAACCTGAAGTAGGCTTGGGAATTATTCCGGGCTTTGGTGGTACCCAACGTCTCAGCCGTCTTATTGGAGCAGGTATGGCCAAGCAGTTACTTTACACTGCTGATGTCATAGGTGCTGATGAGGCGTTGCGCGTAGGTTTAGTTAATTCAGTTCAAACACCAGAAGAACTAATGAATGTTGTCAAGGCCACTGCAGGTAGAATTCTAACTAAAGGTCAGGTAGCTATTAGACTATGCAAAGCCACTGCCAACGAAGGTCTACAGACCGATATCGATAGGGCTATGACTATAGAGGCAGATGCATTTGGTCTTTGTTTTGCTACTGCTGATCAGCGGGAAGGAATGACTGCTTTTATTGAAAAACGGAAAGCTGGCTTTACCGGAAAATAGATGCAGAATATTATGTTTTGGATTAAAAACTATAGGGGGTTATATTAATGAAGATAATGGTCCTTGGAGCAGGTACTATGGGAGCAGGTATCGTTCAAACCGCTGCCCAGGCCGGCTTTGAAGTAATTGTCCGCGATATCAAGCAGGAATTTGTTGATAATGGTATTGCTGGCATTGATAAGATTTTAGGTAAGAATGTTGATAAAGGAAAAATGACTGCTGAAGACAAAGCTGCAGTTATGGGTAGAATTTCAGGAACCGTTGATATGGCCGCAGCTGCGGATTGTGATCTGGTTATCGAAGCTGCTCTGGAAGTTATGGAGATCAAGAAAAGCATCTTTAAAGAATTGGATGATATCTGCCAACCAAGCTGTATTTTAGCCAGCAACACTTCAGCTTTGAGTGTTACCGAAATCGCGGCTGCTACCTCAAGAGCAGACAAAGTGATCGGAATGCACTTCTTCAACCCGGTACCGGCCATGAAACTGGTTGAAATCATCCGGGGAGCCAACACCAGCCAGGAAACTTTCAATGCCATAAAGAATCTTTCCGAAAAGATGGGCAAAGCTCCAGTAGAAATAAATGAAGCCCCCGGCTTTGTTGTTAACCGTTTATTGATACCCATGCTCAATGAAGGTATGTATGCTTTGATGGAAGGCGTTGCCAGTGCTGCTGACATCGATACTTCCATGAAGTTTGGTGCTGGACATCCCATGGGACCTCTGGCATTAGCTGATATGATTGGGTTGGATATCTGCTTGAAAATCATGGAAACTCTATACAAAGAGTTCGGTGATCCCAAGTATCGTCCTTGCCCGCTGCTGGTTAAGATGGTTCGGGCCAATAAACTGGGACGCAAGACTGGGGAAGGATTCTTTGATTATAAGAAATAGTTATTTTATGTAGAGGGAGTGGAAATAAATGACAAGAGAAATAGTAGTAGCAGGAGTTTGTCGTACTGCATTAGGAACCTTTGGGGGTGCTCTAAAAGACGTTAAAACTGTAGAGCTAGGCAGAATAGTTATGGAAGAGTCCATCAAAAGGGCTGGGATTAAGCCCGAGCAGATAGAAGAAGTAATCTTTGGGTGCGTCTTAACCGCCGGGCAAGGCCAGAATCCTGCCCGCCAGTCAATGATTCATGCTGGAATCCCCATAGAAACACCAGCTTTTACTATCAACAAAGTTTGTGGATCAGGTATGAAAGCAGTCCACCTAGCAGCCCAGGTTATCAAAGCCGGAGATGCAGATATTGTTCTGGCCGGTGGTATGGAA
>CAZXIR010000012.1:10627-27659 GCA_964640845.1 uncultured Syntrophomonas sp. | reverse complement strand
CCCTGACCCCCTCGTTGCGAACGAGGTGCTCTCCCAGCTGAGCCACGCCCCCATAATTTAACGAACTTCTCATATTAAAGTAGAGTCCATTAGTAATTATAATTCCACCTGACATAACAAACAAGTGTGGAACCAGTATTATTTATAATTAATGTTTTCCCTTGTTATCCTGGTTGATCTGGTCTTCATTACAAAACACCATAACATCCGGCTGCATTGGGATCTTCTTCGAACTCGGTCGATAACTGTAAAGTCTAACATCCAATGGGGCTGTTAATTATCCACACGGCTTGCCCTTGAAATAATCATACTTCACTGCTGCCTAAACCAGGATCATTATTCAATTGTAATACTTTGGATACCCATGGGCAAAATCCCAGCATAAAGGTATGAGTATTACACAAGCTAATTCAAAAAAGAAAGGGGGGAGAAAATACAATGAATTATAATCAGTTTAAACCTCAGAACCGCAAGCCGCCGAGTGATGAAGAGTGGATGAATAATGACCCTGGAATGGAAACAAGCGAGGACATAGAAGAGTACCTGGAAGAAATAATAATGGATCCACAGTTTTTTATTTTCTAAAGTAGGGGGGTTGGGATTAAAAGCTGCCCCTGCCCCTTAAGTTGGATTTTAATTAAAAATAACTTGGTGGGGATGAAGGCTTAAGGTTAGTGCAGGGGGAAAGGCGATTCGAGCAGTGAGAAAATAACGCTTTCTAATTTATTAATCTCAAGCACCGTCTGCTGACTAACCCATAACAGCTAAGACTGGCCCCGAGCGTTCTAAGCCTTCATCCCTACCCTTAAGCCTATTGTTATTGGTGGTTGGGGCCCCCGGCCATAGAGAGGGTTATATGTATATACTTATTTGATGGATAATTAAGCCAGGGCAATAACTGTACACTAATTTACCTGATGCTATCGCCGGTCCTGGGTTTATCCAGAACTGCAGTGGTACAGCGGGAAATACAGACCAGATCATCGTGTTCGTCGAAAATGCGAATCTCCCATACCAGGGTTTTTCTTCCTACATGAACCGGTTTGCCAACTGCTCTGACCACGCCACTGGCTACACTTTTTATATGGTTGGCGTTAATCTCCAGACCTACGGCACTCTGTCTTTTGGGGTCAATAAATAAATAACTGCCGGCAGAAGCTACTGTTTCCGCCATTACTACTGATACTCCCCCGTGTAGAATTCCATACGGATTATGGGTTTTCCAAGTGACCGGCATGACAGCCACTACCTGCTCTTGAGTGAATTCCACTATTTCTATGCCCAGAGCCGCCATGGCAGTTTTACTAGTATCGAAATCAGCTAACTGTTGCATCTATATGCCTCCTATGCTAATCAAATATTTCTATTTATTATAGCACTTTGAAGGGTAAACCGGGTTCAGAGGTATGTTATTAATTTCCTTAATGTGGAAAGATCAAATTTAAGTTACACTGAAAGGAGTAGTTGGAGCAGGCGTAATATGTGTAATGAAGCAACCAATAGCAGGAGGAGGATTATGTATGAGAAAGTTTATCGCTTTATTATTAACCATAGCTTTTATGGTGGTTTTACTGAGCCCGGCTTCCGTCCTAGCCGCTGATAAAACACACTGGGCTCAAACCTATGTAGATCAACTGGAGATTCGTTACCCCGTAAAAGAGACCATGGGGGATTATAACCTGAATGACTTTATTAGCCTGGAGGGGATGAAAAGGTTGCTTAGATGTACTATAAACCCTGAGGAAGAACTGTATTCCACCAGTCGCCAGGAGGTGGTTAGTAAAATGGTGGATATATTTTCAGCCCGCTCTGGTATCAACCTGGATGAAGTTTTGTTTGTAGCCTTGGTGCCTTTTGAGGATTTTGATCAGATCAGGCCGGAATATACTCGAAATATTATGTATGCTTACAGCAGCGGGCTTCTCAAAGGCAGAGATAGTAATCTCATGTGTCCTACCGATAGCTTGACTTATGCAGAAGCATTGGTACTTATTAGCCGCTTGGAGAGCATGATAGCTGCAGATGCTTTTTATGTGGAAGGCGAAGTTGCAAAACAGGAATCCAGCATTATATTTAATTTTAAAATGGTTAATAGATCAGGGCAAAACCAGGATTTGACCTTTGCTTCCAGCCAGATTTATGAAGTTATGGTTACTGATCGAACCGGCCAGGAGGTATATCGCTATTCGGAAAACATGATGTTTGCACAGATGATCATCGGAAAATTCATCGGCCCGGGAGAATCAATACCGGGACAGGTGGTATGGGATATGAAGGATAAATCTGGAGTACTGCTGCCTCCAGGACGTTATAATGTGCAAATTACTTATATCCCTATGGAAAATAGGGATCCTCATAACAGCCCCCTGTCTACTATATTAAGTTTCAATATATAGCCGGCTTGATCTCAGCCCGGCTCCTTGCCGAGTTGGTCGCCATATCTGACCATCCGGCCTGGGGCCGGGTGGGGTGGCGATTCCAGCTGCCGGCAAACGATTAGCTATTCATGTATCACCACCTGTTTGCAGCTATATTCTTCTACCAGTTTCTTAAACTCCAGCATTCGCTCCTGGGAAGGAGGGCGAAGGTTTGCCAATTCATATTCCTTCCCCAGTATGCCCCACTTATGATGACCCAAGGTATGGTAGGGCAGCAGGTCTACTCTCTCTACCCAGGCTAGGGGAGCGATAAACCTGGCCATAGCTTCCACATCTTGCTTGTCATCGGTCCAGCCCGGCACTACCACATAGCGTATCCATATCGGTACTTGATGATTATTTATCATTTCTATATTGCTCAAATTGGATTCATTGGCTGAGCCCACCAATACCAGGCTTTTGGCCCGGTCCATTTGTTTAATATCAGCCAGTACCAGGTCGGTGTAATCCAACAGATGCTCAACAATCCGGGGTGATACGTATAAAGAAGAGTCAAAAGCAGTGGAGATACCCTTCTCCCGGCAGCGAAGGAAAATCTCTTTAATAAACTGGTGTTGTAGAAGAGGTTCACCTCCGCTAAAGGTAATGCCACCCCCGCTAGCATCAAAATAGGGCTGACCTCGGGTAATGATATGCATCAAAGCCTCGGGTGAATAATCCCTGGAATCTGCACTTTTCATGTTCCAGGTGTCCGGGTTATGGCAGTACTTGCATCTTAGGCAGCACCCTTGCATAAATATAACGGTTCTGATCCCCGGACCATCCAGGGTAGAGAAGGTATCTATGGAATGAATCTTTCCTAACACAACTACAAACTCTTGAAAAAGGTGCGCATTATTACCTCTTCCTGCTGTTCCCGGGTGAGCTTGATAAAATGCACTGCATATCCAGATATCCTTATGGTCAAATCAGGATATTTTTCCGGATGTTCCATGGCTTCCTCCAGAGTTTCCAGATTGAGCACATTAACATTCATATGATGGGCATCCTGTTTGAAATACCCGGTGAGCAGACCGGTCAGGTTTGAGACCTGTTCTTCTTTGCTAACTCCCAAAGCCGATGGTACTGTGGAAAAGGTAAATGAAATACCGTCCCGGGCATGACGGTAATCCAACTGAGCCACTGAATTCAAGGCGGCCAGGGCCCCGTGCTCTTCCCGGCCATGCAAAGGGTTGGCACCAGGGGCCAGGGGTTGTCCGGAAGGACGGCCATCTGGAGTAGTCCCGGTATGTTTCCCATACATTACGTTGGAGGTTATGGTTAGTATAGATAAGGTGTGGTCGGCGTTTTTGTAAGTGGGGTATTTTTTCAGGTGAGTAATGAAATCCTCTACCAGAGCTGCAGCAATACGGTCTACTCCGGCTTCATCGTTACCGAACTTGGGAAATTTCCCTTCGATAGAAAAATCGACGATAATACCCCGCTCATCTTTAATAGCTTTGACCTGGGCATATTTAATAGCACTTAGAGAATCAGCCGCAACAGACAGGCCAGCAATACCGAAAGCCATATAATGTTGGATTATGCTGTCATGCAGGGCAAACTGGGCTGCTTCATAGGCATATTTGTCATGCATGTAATGAATGACATTCATGGTATTGACATAAAGCTCGCACAACCATTCCAACTGGGTTTTTAATCGGCTCATTACTTCATGGTAATTTAAAATACTGCCTTGGTAGACCGGAGTTTCAATCCCCACCTGTTCTCCGGTGATCTCATCCCGGCCGCCGTTTAACGCATATAGCAACAGTTTGGCCAAGTTGCAGCGGGCTCCAAAAAATTGTGTTTCCTGCCCGGTTTTCATGGCTGAGACACAGCAGGCGATGGAGTAATCGTCACTGTAATACCGGCGCATCACATCATCATTCTCATATTGCAGAGTACTGGTATTGATAGATAGTTCACTGCAGAAACGCTTGAAATTGTCCGGTAAATTTTCGGACCACAGGATGGTCATATTAGGTTCGGGAGCTGCACCCAGATTGTACAGACTATTAAGCATCCGGTAGGAAGTGCGGGTTACCAGGTGACGCCCATCAGCCCCTACACCACCTAGGGATTCTGTTACCCAATTGGGGTCTCCCGCAAACAGTTCATTATATCCTGGAGAGCGCAGATGCCTTACCAGACGCAGTTTAATAACCAACTGGTCCATTAGTTCCTGGGCCTCTATTTCCCCCATCAACCCCCGGGTTATGTCTCGTTCGATATAGATGTCCAGAAAGTTTGAAACCCGGCCCAAGCTCATGGCAGCTCCATTTTGTTCTTTGACCGCGGCCAGATAAGCAAAATACAACCATTGTACAGCTTCCCGGGCATTTTCTGCCGGACGGGAGATATCAAACCCATACCCTGAAGCCATCTCCTTCATATTCTGCAGGGCTTCTATTTGGTAGAACACCTCCTCCCGCAGTTGAATGGACTGGATATCCATTTTCTTATCCATTAAACCCAGGTCACTTTTTTTGCCTGCTGTAAGGCGATCTATACCATAAAGGGGGACCCGACGATAATCGCCGATAATCCGGCCCCGGCCGTATGAATCAGGCAGGCCGGTAATGATTCCCACCCGGCGGGCCAACCTCATTTCTGGGGTATATACCGCAAATACCCCATCGTTATGGGTGGGTCGGTACTTCCGGAAAAAATCCACCAACTGGGCATCAGGTTCATAACCATAAGCCTGGCAAGCCTTGATACTGGTATTTAATCCGCCAAATACATTTATAGCTCTTTTTAATGGTTGATCAGTCTGTAATCCTACTATAGTCTCCAGTTCCCGATCTATATAGCCAGGTGGGTGGCTGGTTATGGTGATCGGCATGCGGGCATCGACTTCTAATACGCCACCCTTTCTATATTCAGCCTTTAGAAGTTCTCGGCATTTTTTCCACAGCCGGGAAGTTTTATCCGAGGGGCCAGACAAAAAGCTCTTATCCCCATTGTAAGGATGGTAGTTGTTTTGAATAAAATCTCTCACGTCAATAATATCTACCCAGGCACCTCGCTGGAATCCGGTCCAGGCTGACACATTCATCACTTCCTATCTCATAATTTAGAAGACGGTCGAAGAAACTATAGTACTAACTAAAGACTGCTTCCAATCATTTCTTTCACCTATTATTATCCGGAGCAGTTCTTTTTAACCGATTTTTAAGTTGTATCACAACTTCTGCGCGTTCAAGAGATGACCGCAGGATATGAAAATGTTATATTAGAACGAGGCGAAAAAGGGATTTGCATAAAAGATATTTAGATGGCTGGTGATAACTGTGATAGTGCTGCAAACGAAAAACCTCCATAAATATTATGGTGATAATCATATTTTAAAAGCTGCCACCTTGGTAATTAACGAAAAAGAAAGGGTAGGTCTGGTCGGAGCCAATGGCACGGGCAAAACTACCCTGCTAAACTGCATCAGCGGACAGATGGAATATGATAGCGGGGAGATAATAAAAGCGGCCTCATTATCTCTAGCTTACCTGGAACAGCTTCCCTCTTCGTCAGAAGAGCTAACCGCATGGGATACAGTGATGAGTAGTTACTCCCATTTACTGGAATTAAGAAGCAGAATTTCGGAACTGGAACAGCAGATCAGTCAGGCCGGATCTAACCTTTCCAGGTTAATGGATCGATATGCGTTACTAACAGAAGAATATGAGAGAAACAATGGCTATGCATGTGAAAACATGGCCCGTAGAATCTTAATAGGCTTGGGTTTTAGTAGTGATGATTTTAATCGTCTCCTGACAGAATTCAGCGGGGGGCAGAAAACTCGTCTGAACCTGGGACGCCTTCTGGCCCTGGCGCCGGACCTGCTGCTGTTGGATGAACCTACTAACCACCTGGACATGGATTCAGTAGAGTGGTTGGAGGATTTTTTGAAGGAGTACCCGGGAACCATATTAATTGTATCCCATGACCGCTGGTTTCTGGATCGGGTGGCCAGCAGAATAATCGAATTAACCAATGGTCAGCTTAGATCCTACCCGGGTAACTATACCAACTACTTGAAATTGAAAGCGGTGGAGGAAGAGGCCGAAACGAGAGCCTATGAAAAACAGCAGGAGTATATTAAGGACACCGAAGAATACATCAGGAGATTTAAAGCAGGCATTAAATCCAAGCAAGCCCGGGGCCGGGAGACCCGACTGGAGAGGTTGGAAGTTCTGGAACGACCCCAGAACACTGCCACTATCGGCGATTGGAACCTACCCTTGGATTATGAGAGCGGTCAGGACGTTCTTAGCTTACGTGACGTCTCAAAAGCATATGGGGATTTGAATCTATTTACCCGGTTAAACTTTGACCTGCACAAGGGTGACAAAGTAGCTTTGATAGGACCTAATGGCTGTGGAAAGACTACCCTGTTAAAAATAATAAACGGCCTGGAGCACGCTGATGAAGGATCGGTAAGGATTGGCAGTAGGGTGAAAATCGCATATTTTGCCCAGCAGTATGAGGATCTGGAACCGGACCATACTGTTCTGGAAGAAATAGTATCAAACACGGACATTCTAGCCGCCCAGGCTCGCAGCCTGTTGGGAAGGATGTTGTTCAGAGGTGATGAGGTATTCAAAAAAGTAGGTGATTTAAGCGGCGGCGAAAAGGGACGATTGGCTATACTTAAAGTCCTGGTAAGCGGAGCCAACTTCTTGATACTGGATGAACCTACCAATCACCTGGATATCGAAAGCCGACAGGCAGTTGAAGAAATGCTTCAGGAATATACCGGAACGTTGCTCCTGGTTTCCCATGACCGCTACTTAATTGACCGGGTGGCCAGCCGGGTAGCAGCAGTATACGATGATGGACTGCACAATTACCTGGGTAACTACAGCTATTATACGGAAAAAACCAGGCAACTAGCAACAGATGCGATCCGGGAGCAAATAAAAGGTAATGAAAAGATTAGCCAGCAGCAGGAATTCAGGTTGAGACAGAAGGAAACTGAGAGGAATAAAAAGATGCTGGATAATCGATTGAAAAAACTGGAAGAAAAAATACATTATCTGGAAAACCAAAAGGATGAAACCGAGGAACTGATGGTCAGTCCCGATATATACAGCGATCAGGAGAAGTCTAAATACTGTCTGGATGAATACGAAAAAATTAAAAGGGATTTAAATGCGGCCTATCTTGAATGGGAAAAGTTATTGGAAGATATTGATAATGCCGCTAAACAAACAGGAGGTTAACATTATAAACAGAGATGCTACTGAAAAAGTCATACTAGTGGGTGTAAAGCTGGAGAGCAGAAATAGCTTCGGGTTTGAAGAGTATATGGTAGAACTCCAAGGCCTGACCGAGGCGGCCGGGGGTGAAGTGGCAGCGATCCTGATCCAGGCCCGAAAAAAACTCCAATCTTCTAGCTATATAGGAAAGGGAAAAGTGGAGGAATTAAAGCACCTCATTGAAGAACTGGAACCGGATATAGTCATATTTGATCGAGAACTTTCTCCGATACAGTTGCGTAACCTGGAACAGTGGCTGGAAATCAAAGTCATCGATAGAACCATGTTGATTCTGGATATATTTGCTCAGAGAGCCAGGTCCCGAGAAGGCAAACTGCAGGTGGAACTGGCCGTGCTGCAATACCGCTTGCCCCGCCTGCGAGGTACCGGCACCCAATTAAGCCGCGTAGGAGCTGGCATCGGTACCCGAGGAGCCGGGGAACAGAAACTGGAACTGGACCGCCGCTATATCAGGAAGCGTATCCAAGATATCAAAAAGCAGATAGAAAAAGTGGAAGTTACCCGGGAACTGCATCGTAAACAAAGACAGCGTTCAGGGATCAAAACGGTATCCCTGGTGGGATATACCAATGCGGGAAAATCGACCCTTTTTAACTCCCTGTGCAGTATCGCTCATAAAAGTGGCTCGGAACAAGTAGAAGCTGATCAGCGTCTATTCCATACCCTTGATACTACCACCCGGCGTCTGGACATGCCTGGAGGCCAGCAAGTGCTGATAACCGATACCGTCGGCTTTATCCAGGAACTGCCGCCGGCCTTGGTGGCTGCCTTCCATTCTACCTTGGAAGAAGCCGTTAATGCTGATCTCCTCTTGCAGGTGGTGGATATTTCTGATGAACAGTACCTGGACAAGATCGACGTAGTAGAAAAAGTGCTGCAAGAGTTGGGGGCTCAAAGAGAGAAAATTCTAACCGTGTTTAATAAAGTGGATCTACTCGAACAATCGCCTTCAACGAATGGATCAATATACATCTCCGCCCGAAGCGGGCAGGGAATTAATACCTTATTGGAGGCAATACAAAAGCGACTGCAGCAGGAAAATATTCCCTAACTGTTGAGGTAAGTAGATACAATCTCACCATAATACATCACATGGTAATCATCCTGGGGATAGAATTTCTGCCGTAGTTCCTGGTCTAATAGGTCCGGGTCCATGGCCTGTTTGAAAATCAATTTGCATTCGTAAACCAGACCACAACTGCCAATCACCGGGCTTGCAATCTCTTTTCCGGGTTCTGCTTTTAGACTGAATATCTGGAATTTATCAATATCCCGGCCTGATTTGCTGCCGGTGCCGGTCAATGTTTTTTTGAAATCGGAATTCATTGGTATAGTGACTGAAAAATCAGGGGCTTCTTCCATAAGATTATAGGTATAACGTGAATACCTCACTCCTATGATGATAACTGGTTTGTTCCAAAAATAGCCTATCGCTCCCCATCCGATGGTCATGGTGTTGATTCTGTCCTCCGCCCGGACTGAGAGAAAAGCGCCCCGGGGCAGTCGATCCAGCATCTCCTGAGCCATGGTGTTGTATATTAACTCTTCCGACATGTGCTGGCGCTCCTTCCATATATTTATCATGTTACTATTGTACTTTAGATAGAATGCACTTATACATTTAATTCATCTATATCAACAGGAACTACTATTTTTACCGTTACCATTGCTAACCATACCGGCTGAGATGATTAATTCCATACCCTGGTCTATAGTCATGTCCAGAATAGTAACGTCTTCCCGTGGCAGCACTACAAACCAACCTGAGGTAGGATTAGGAGTAGTAGGAATAAAGATAGAGTAGGTATCTCTTTCCACATAGTCGAATTCATCATTAGTTACAAAACCAAGGGAGTAAATCCCGGGGCGGGGAAACTCAACTAATGCCACTTGTTTAAAAGCGCTCTTATTGGATGAAAAGAGTGAATCGGTTATCCGCTTTACTGTGCCGTACACCTTACCCAGCAGCGGGATTTTAATCATTATGTTTTCCCAACAGCCCAGCATCTTTCTGCCCAGAAAGTTGGTGGAAATGAAACCTAATAGAATAATAAAAGAAATAATAATAATGAATCCCAATCCGGGTACCGCGAATCCAAAAATAGGTTGTAAAAGGGGTTTTAAAATATTGTCTACCATATTGAATAACCAAACTATTAACCAAATAGATATGTAAACAGGCAAAAGAGTGGCCAGCCCGGCCCCAAATAAAGATAGTATCCTTTTCATTGATTATTACCTCCGTCATAAGGTTTTATTTCCAACCTTGGAATCATCATCTATAGAGATTATATACCAATATCGAGTACTTTAATATTCTAATCAGTGGACGGTGAAGCATATGTTTCTTTTGCCTGCACTTGCTGCTGGCAGAAGAAACGTATGCCTAAACCGTCTCTTGATTATATCCACACTGAGGCACATGGCTTATCATTTGAAGTAAGCTGCAGTAGTAATGACGAGTTCAGTTTTTTAACATATAAATTTCTTTGGGACTCGGGTAGGGGGTAAAAGGTATGGGGATTATGCATAACAAATACCAAAGCGGTATTGTCTCGGTTGAAGCAATCCTCATTTATCTCTGCTGAGCGGGTGATAAATTGATCACTCAGGCTGTAACCCCGAGAGGAAAAGAACTCCATTTTCTGATAAAACCAGGGATAATAAGCTCCGAAGTACTCTCGAGTAATCAGCAGAATCTGCTGACTGTCAGTACTGAATACCCCGTCTATACCATGTTCACTAATTTTGAGCACCTGTTTAGTGTTCAGATTAACCAGATAAGCTGCGCTTTCACGGGCCGGAGGGACAGAGGCCAAGATAAGCATATATGAACCATCCGGGCTTAGCCGCCAGCGGGATATGTATTTATTATGAAAGAGCTGCCTTATTGCTGCTATATTAGCCGAGACCGCCAAGCTTGAACCTTTGTTGCTGAATAGTAAAGGGTCTTCCAGTAACTTAAAATTCGTTGCTCCTTCAGTTATTGATATATTGTTCATATGGATGGCTTTGTACAAGTAATTAGTGATTACATGGTTGCCGAGTGGTGTTAAAGGATGTGACTTATACTGATTTAGATTATAGGTTCCTTGCCAATTATCTACTGCTGATATCTCAATCTTATTTTTCGAAAAAGCAGTACTTATCTGATTTATATCCCGATTGTTGAAGATATATAGGATTTCAGTATTCATATCTTCCAGATGAAGGCACTTAAGTTCACTTACCTGTTCTCTACGGTTTAAATAGATGATATGGCCGTAAAGCTGTGCCTGGTAGCCTGGCAAGGCCAGGGTTTGGCCCGGAAGAAGTCCCTGCCTGACTTGCAGCCGGTTAGCTTTTATAAGGTTCTCGGGATTAATCCCATACTTTTCAGCTACCGTATCAATGCTATCGCCTTGGTTCAGCAGGTGGAATGCCAGAGGAACGGGCATCTTTAAGGGCTGTCCCGGTTTTAACCGCTTATGGTTAGATTTTATGCCATTCAGTTTAAGCACTTTCGCTTCGCTGTGATTAAATAACTTGGATAGGCTGCTTATGGAATCGCCAGTTTCACTACGATAGAAGAAACCATTTTGAGGTATGGAGAGGGAATTTCCTAAGGCAAGAAAGGTTTGAGGCCCCGCTATTCCATCAACTCTGATATCAGCGGCACTTTGAAAGCTGGTTAACGCCTTGGAGGTGGCGCTGGTAAAAAAACCATCTGGTTTACTATTATAATATCCCAGCTGATGAAGATAGAGCTGCAAAAAATAAGTATCCAGGCCATGTTGACCCTTTCTTAATGTTCTCCCGCCCAGTGGAGATTGCAACAAGATAACAACATAAGTTTGGGGGCCAACCACCCCCTCTTCACCCTGGATTGAAAAGTCATCCTGGATACGACTTACTGCCTGCGCAGTATAATTATCATATTTGCCGTTGGCGGGGCGATTGAGAAAAGTCTTTTTATAGACTGCTAGACGGTTTTGGAGAACAAGAACATCTCTACCCTGACTGTGGCTGTCAATAATGCGGGAGGAAAAAACGTGCTCTCTTGGAGAAAATCTTCCGCTGCATTGTCCCAGATGATAAAAAGTCTGGTCACTAACTATTCCGTTGGCATTGAGTTTGAAATATTTTTGCAAGTCTCTGACCGCATTTCGGGTATCAACCCCAAATATACCATCAGTATCAAGAGTACTGTGGATGATATGGTCGGGAAGCATATTTAAAAGAGACTGAAGTGTTCTTACATCTTGGCCTTCTTGATAGGGGGCCTGCAAGCGAAGAATGCGGCTGGAAAAATACTGACCAGGATCATCAACGGTTGTCACAGCCTAGACCACCTTCTACGCTATTATCTCCCTTATCTTATGACAAACTAATAGAAATGTTACCAAACAAGGGGGGCCACAAGAACTGTTCCCCTGGTCTGGCCCCCGAACCGTCCCCCTGGTCCCCCCGAACTCTCAATTATAAGTATTAGCTTTTATCGAACGGAAGAAATACAGTATAATTATTATTAGTGTTGTATACAAGTTTATACAATTTGCAGTAGAGAAGAGGAGTAATCGATTGCTAAGGATTGCTAAGACGTATGAATTAAAAGGGAGGTTGTGCTATGTACAGATTTAAGAGAGGTGTAGTACTTCTACTGGTGTTGTCATTAATGGCAACCTTGATTATCGGCTGTCAACAAGAATCAAATGAACCCCAACCTGATAACGAAAAAGTGGAACCCGTGTTTATCAATATAGGTACGGGTGGAACTGCTGGAACCTATTATCCTCTTGGGGGAGCTATTGCCGAAATTCTTAAGACTAATATCCCCGGAGCTAATGCTACTGCAGAATCTACCGGTGCATCAGCTGCTAATATCAATATGCTGAATAACGGAGAGCTTAATCTGGCTTTGGTTCAAAATGACGTTTCCTATTATGCTGAACTGGGAATTGAACTTTTCCAGGAGCAGGGCAAGATCGAAGGTCTAAAAGCCATGGCTACTCTTTATCCCGAAGTATGCCAGATTATTACTACCAAGAATACTGGTATCACTAGTGTAACCCAGTTTGCTGGCAAGAAAATTGCTGTAGGTGCTGCTGGCAGCGGAGTTGAAGCAAACGCTCGCCAGATTTTAGCTGCTTATGGATTTAGCTATGAAGACATTAATCCCCAATATCTATCTTTTGCAGAAGCGGCAGCGGGTCTGAAAGATGGTAATATAGATGCCGCTTTCATTACTGCTGGAACTCCGACTTCGGCGGTCTTGGATCTATCAGCTCAGAACGATGTAGTTCTGCTGCCGATAGACGCAGCGGTGGCTGATCAGCTGGTTGAGGAATTTCCTTTCTATACCAAGGTTACTATCACTGCTGATGTATACAATTTGGAAGCAGATGTAGATACTTTGGCCGTAAAAGCTATGCTGGTTGCTACTGATGAAATGAGCGAGGACATGGCTTACAATATCACCAAAGCTATTTTTGAAAACTTAGATAAGCTAGGGGCAGCACATACTGCGGGTAAACTTGTAAGTCTGGAGACTGCTCAGGATGGTATTTCCATACCACTTCATCCAGGTGCTGAAAAATATTTTAATGAACAATAATTTAAAGGAGCCAGCAGATATTAATGAAGCATAATTGGCGGGTAGTTTCTGCTGCAGGTATTATTATACTCATACTTCTATCTGCTTTCATGATTAAGATACCCGTATTGGTTATCAGCGAGCAGAGGGGAGATGATTTATTGATCATACCTATGCTCAATGGCCAGGAATTCGATTATCAGTATATTCACTCGGTGCAAAAAACTCCGGTGCAGGAGCATTTTACTGCTGCACCGGATAATCAATTACTCCTGACTTCTACTACCTATCAGTCCTTCGGTGTAGGCTTGCCCTTTATGCCGGGAGAAGGGAACTTGCAACACATTGATGGTAAATACATACTCACCGGGATTAACCGAAAATTTGATTTGATTAACATTGGGTTTACAACTCTTGCTCATCAGGAGTTAACCTATAATGGAAAGTGCTATAGTTTTCAGGATTATTTTGTGTCTGGAGCTATGCTGGTGGTGGAAGTGAAGCATTATTCTGCCTCGGAAATTGTAGGAAAATTTATCAGGAGGGTTAACAGTGAATGACCAGGAAAACATAGCAGCAAAGCACGAAATACCTGACCAGGAAAACACTATGGCTGATGAACAATCAGTAGACTTGGATAAGTTTATGGCCCAATATGACGTGGAATCTGATTATCGACGTTATAATGGTCTCTGGAAATGGATAGTATCCATAATAGCCATAAGTTTTTCCCTATTCCAGGTCTATACTGCAATGTTTGGGGTATTTGACGCTCATATCCAAAGAGCCGTTCATCTATCATTTGCCATGGCCCTGGTTTATATTCTTTATCCCAGCCGTAAATCATGGTCTCGGGAAAGTATGCACGCTGTGGATGCAGCACTGGCAGTTATTGCTGTAGCGGTGCCTCTATATGTAGTTTTTTTCTATCAACAGCTCGTCTATCGTTCAGGGCTTCCCACTACTATGGACATGCTAATAGGTATCCTGGGAGTTCTTCTAGTACTGGAGGCCGCCAGGCGGGTGGTAGGGTGGCCCATTGTAATTGTAGCCAGTGTATTCTTGGCTTACGCTTTTGCCGGCCCCAACATTCCAGGTCCTTTTGCCCATCGGGGAGTTAGTCTATCAAGTCTGGCCGGGCATCTGTATTTTACTACCGAAGGGGTATTTGGAATACCATTGGGAGTCTCAGCGACTTTCATATTTCTATTTATACTTTTCGGAGCCTATCTGGAAAAAACGGGATTGGGAAAATTCTTTATTGATTTGGCCAACAGTCTTGCTGGATGGGCTAGAGGAGGGCCAGCCAAAGTAGCGGTTATTTCCAGTGGATTTATGGGCACTATTTCCGGCAGTTCAGTTGCTAATGTTGCTGGAACCGGTAGTTTGACTATACCGATGATGAAAAAACTGGGTTACAAACCGGAGTTTGCAGGCGCAGTTGAAGCAGCGGCATCAACCGGAGGACAGCTTATGCCGCCTATAATGGGTGCGGCGGCCTTTTTAATGGCTGAGTTTGTAGGTATCCCATATGTTCAAGTAGTTAAAGCAGCTATTATACCTGCGCTTCTATACTTTACTGGAGTTATGCTCTGCGTACATTTTGAAGCCCGGAAAGAAGGATTAAAGGGTATGGCCAGGGATCAACTGCCCCGAATAGGCAAGGTGCTAAGAGAAAGAGGACACCTGGCCATACCCCTTATTGCCATCATCTGGCTTTTGGTAAGTGGCAAGACTCCTATGCGTGCAGCATTATGGGCCATAGGGCTTACTATTGCAGCCTCTATGCTGAGCTCATCGACTAGAATATCCTGGCGGGATATTATTCAAGGTTTGGAAGATGGAGCAAGAGCTGCTTTAGGTGTTATCATCGCCTGTGCTACAGCAGGCATAATAATTGGCGTAGTTACCAAAACCGGGTTGGGTCTTAAGCTAGGTTCGGTGTTAATAGATATGGCTCAGGGCTATTTGCTGCCAACCCTAATTTTTACTATGATTACATCTATTGTACTGGGTATGGGTGTGCCCACCACTGCTAATTATGTTATTACCGCTACTATTGCTGCACCTACTATTATACAACTAGGTGTACCCGTCATTGCCGCTCATATGTTTGTTTTCTATTTTGGAATTATAGCTGATGTCACTCCTCCAGTAGCCTTGGCTGCATTTGCTGCTTCCGGTATAGCCGGGGGTAATGCTATGAAGACAGGCATAAATGCTTCCAAGTTGGCTATTGCTGCTTTCCTGATACCTTACATATTTGTTTTTTCTCCGGCATTATTAATGGTTAATACCACCCTTCCGGAAGTTTTACTGATTATCACAACTTCAGTTACCGGTATGTTAGGTGTGGCTGCAGCCGTATCGGGATATTTTGTTACCCGGGCTAACTGGCTCCAAAGGATAATGCTCTTTGCCGGTGGTTTGCTCATGATCGACCCTAATCTTAAAACTGATTTAATAGGCCTGCTACTCATGGGAATCCCCATAATCATGCAATTATATGGGCAAAGAAGGGCATAATAGTTTAATTCCTGGGGCAAATTAAAGTGTTAACAACATTTATATATTTGAGGAGGTATAATGTGAGCGGAAAAGCGAGGAGCAGAGAAGAGATTGAAGCCAGATACAAGTGGAAACTGGAAGACATATACAACCGGGAAGAGGATTGGGAGAAGGACTTTAGCGAACTGAAAAATCAGGTGCAGGAAATAGAAAAGTATATGGGTACCCTGGGAGAATCTGCGGAAAAATTGCTTTCAGCCCTGATTTTACTGGAAAAGGTCAACCGTATGATAGAAGCCCTGTTTGTTTATGCCAAAATGCGTAAGGATGAAGACAATACTAATAGCCATTATCAGACCCTGTTTGATCGGTCCCAGGGGATTATGGTTCAGGTACAGAGTGCTACATCCTATGTAATTCCTGAAATTATTGCTATCCCAGAAGAAAAACTCCAGGAATTTATGGCTCAGAACCAGGATTTGGAACTCTACCGGAAGTTTTTTGACGAACTGTTGCGACAGAAAGAGCACATATTATCCTCAGCAGAAGAAAAGATCCTGGCTATGGCATCTGACCTCTCCATTGCACCTAAAAACATCTTTTCCATGTTCAATAATGCAGATATTAAATTCCCGATAATAAAAGATGAAAATGGTGAGGAGGTTGAACTGACCAAGGGTCGTTATGGGAGATTGATGGAAAGCAGCGACCGGAGGGTGAGGAAGGAAGCATTTGAAGGTCTTTATGGTTCCTACACCAAAATGCGCAATACTCTGGCCGGCGCTCTTAGCTCCAGTGTGAAAACAGATATTTTCTATTCCCGAGCTCGAAAATACGGTTCTGCACTAGAGGCTTCCCTGGATGGGGATAATATTTCTCCGGAAGTTTACGATAATCTGATCCAATCGGTTCACAATAATTTAGACCATATGTATCGGTACATGACACTGCGCAAAAAGATGTTGGAACTGGATGAACTTCACATGTATGATATTTACACTCCATTAATTAAAGAGTTTAACCTGGAAGTAGATTATGAAGAGGCCAAGAATCAAATACTGCAGGGTCTGGCGCCCTTGGGCAGTGACTACCTGTTTGAATTAAAAAAAGGACTTGAAGCGGGATGGATTGATGTCTATGAAAACGAAGGAAAAACTAGCGGAGCTTATTCCTGGGGTTCGTATGACAGCCATCCCTATGTGCTGTTAAATTACGATAATAAATTGGATGATGTTTTTACCCTGACCCATTTCATG
>CAZXIR010000012.1:0-10617 GCA_964640845.1 uncultured Syntrophomonas sp. | reverse complement strand
GGGTCACTCCATGCATACCTATTATTCAAATAGAGCTCAGCCCTATATTTACAGCCAATATTCGATATTCGTAGCAGAAGTGGCCTCGACGGTAAATGAATCACTGCTCATAGACTACCTGCTCAAAAAGAGTACCGATCCCCGAGAAAAAATGTTTTTGATCAATCACTATCTGGAGCAGTTCCGGGGTACGGTATATCGGCAGACAATGTTTGCGGAGTTTGAAAAAATAGTCCATGAGCAGGTTGAAGCAGGGCAGGCTTTGACTCCTGATGCTCTGAGCCAGATTTACCGGAACCTGAATACCCTCTATTACGGGCCCGAAGTAGTACTGGATAAAGAGATTGACATGGAATGGGCCAGAATACCCCATTTCTATTCCGCGTTTTACGTATATAAATATGCTACCGGCTTTTCAGCTGCCACCGCCATCAAGGAGATGATTATGGAAGAAGGCCAACCGGCAGTTGATCGTTATCTGAATTTCCTGAGTTCAGGTTCTTATGATTATCCGGTTAATCTGTTGCAGAAAGCCGGAGTAGATCTGACCACTTCAGAGCCGGTTGATAAAGCCCTGCAGTATTTCGGCCGTTTGGTATCCGAGTTAGAAGCCATGATCTAGATTTTGTCAACGGGACGGGGGTTGTTGATAACAAGAAGTGATGGGGACGGCAGACTAATGTCAATTAGTAGGAATTAGAAAAGAAAAATGAGTAATTAAAATGTAGCGGGGACGTTACTTATTGCACATCAAACTTACATTGGTGTTACATAAGCAGCGTCCCCGAGGTATTTTGGCACAAGAATATCCCAGGATAATTGGTGTCAACAACCCCGTCCCCTGGACATATTTTAATTATATTAAATATTAAAACGCGAAAATGCGCATATTATTTAAAGATTATGCTAGTAAAACAGGGGGGAATAAATTGACCCATTTAAATAGTGAAGAAATATTCGACAAGACCATGGAAATAATTTATCCTCAACTTAAACAACTGGCCAGTTATGATCTGGTAATAGGAATACCTTTTAATGAAGAGAGCATTCAGCTTCTGCCGGTATTAGAATCTATTGATGAAGTTCTGGATTCATGGATTGGGCGAAGACAACTGATTGTGTGCGTGGGGGACTATTCCGGCCAGGCAACTCTGGACTTGGTTAAAGGGCTAAATTTAAAACATTCCCATCTGGAATTCGTTCTGCCCCAGGAGATAAGCGGGCGCGGTTCCAGTATCCGGGCTATGCTAGAAATAAGCAAGAGACTGGAAGCAGATCTTTTGATATTCAGCGCCAAGATGGCTACTCCAGATGGACCCGGCATCGACAGTACCTGGTTGGAAAGCCTGATTACCCCCATACAAGGTAATTATGATATGGTTCTGGGGAGCTTGCGTCGCTATTTGGGCATAGATAGTGTAGCCCATATGCTGGCAGCGCCCATATTGGAGACCTTTTATGGCTTTCGCATGACCGAACCGCTGGGAGGAGTATATGCTATCTCTCATGAACTAGTGGAGGAGCTGGCCCATGAGGCTATTTTCTGGGGAAACCGCATCCAGGGTCATGGTATTGATTTCTGGATCCTTACTCGGGCTTTGTGTTGGAATAAATGTACCTGTGAGATAAATATCGGCAGTGAACAAGTTCCTCATAGCCTGGAAAAAAGAAATCAGGTATTTTGCGATACCGTTTTAACCGTGTTCGAAGCAGTCAAGCGGGACAGTGCTATCTGGATGCAAGATAAATTGGTTCTAAAGGTAGCTGATATGCTGGCTCGCAGTACTCGGAAAAAGTCGGCTGTCATCACTCATCCCCTACTTATGTTAATAAACAATTTCCGAGCCGGTTACCAGGCTTATAAACCCCTGTTTGACAAATATGACCAGGATAAAAAGCTTCAGCAACTGGTAAATTTGCCTGAAAACAGGTTCAATTTTGATGATCGACTGTGGATTTCGATATTGTTTGAATTCATGTTTGTATATACTTTCGGAGCAGAAGACGAGCAGTTGAATCTCTGTTCAGCCCTGACATCACTATATCATGGTCGGGTGGCCAGTTACGCAGTGGAGATACAGGATTTCCAGAACAAACTAAATCAGTCGGCTTTCGAAGAAAAAGAAGAATTCTTAAATCGTAAAATGGATGCCGTTCGGCAACGCCTTATTACTGTTATGTGGAGCATGAAAAGCGATTTCGTAAAGGAATGGATACATCGAGCAGAACAGTCCAAACCGCCGTTGATCCCCCTAGGCTATATGGAATATGTTCCAGGCAAGCCTATTGTTATTCCTAAGAAAATTGTGGGCAAGGATAAACGTGTGGTTGAGACCGACAACATTTTTAGAGCACTGCGCAAGCAGTATCAAGAATCCTTTAATATCTTTATGACTGAAGGCCTGGGTCTGGCTGCCAATGCATCCAATCAGGAAATGGCGGAAGCAGTGGAGGGATTCATGGAAAACCTGGAACAGATGTTGGGGGAACTCTTGCCGGGGGACCTGCATAAAAGGGAGGGTGTACAGCAATTCGTTGAGACTTTGTTTAATCTGCTTCCCCGCCACAAGATGTTTACGGTGCACTCCGATATCCTGCGGGAAATGCTAGTGAGATTCCCGCCCGTAAACTTAATGATACCCTTTGGTTATTACAAGCCAGCAGACCTAATAAATGCCATGGGCACCCGTGATGCGGTGACCTTTTCCAATCTGATTGAAACCCGATCATACACCGACCGGGATCTGGAATGGCTGGCTAACACCCTCAAACCGGAAAGCTTCGAATGGGTAGAGCTAAAACCTATCATATTGAATGAAGATCTGCATATGGGGATATTATCCAGGGGAAAAATTGCCTATTCAAATCATATCACTGCTAGAATACCTATAAAACCGCTGGAATATGACAGCGGAGGGGAATATCCCAAAATCAGGTATTTTATGAGTATTGTGCGGCGAATGGTAGTGGCCGAGCAATATTCGCAGCTGTTCAGACGAATAGTATCAGAACGGAAAAATATTGGCCAGCGCCTATATAATTCCATCATGGGCTTAACCAAAGGGGAAGATTTTTCCGCCCATAATATTTTTGAAAATTGTCACCACCGGCGTATGGTAGAAAAAATTCGTTACCTGGCAGAGAAACAGAACGCTGATGGTCAGGAGCATGTAGCGCGTCTGCTCAGATTAACTGCTGACGGCTACGGACTGGCCCAGGTTATGGATGACAACAGCTTTTTGACCTGTTCAGCATGGAGCTGGGCCAGTTACAGTTTTAAGGGCGGCAAGACTAATCCGGGGCCCTGGACCACCAGCGTAGAAAGCAGATGGTTTAATCACGATTTCCTGGAAATATTATATCAGCAGTTGGGTTATCATGTAGATGGAATAATGCAGATTGTATATCGTCTGATTCAGTCCGGAAATAGCAGTCAAAACTTACTGGATACCTTACTGCCGGCAAGACCTAAAGATGTTACCGTCGTAGTTCAGGAGCCTACCGACAAACCCAGCAAACATTTGGTTCGTTACGAACATAATCCTATCCTGGAGCCCATCAAAGAGCATCACTGGGAATCCAAATACGTATTAAATCCAGGTTCCTTGCGCATAGGAGAAAAAGTTTACTTATTCTATCGTGCGGTAGGGGATGATGACATCTCCCATATTGGTTTGGCAGTAACCGATGGATACAAAGTAATAAAAAGGATTCCGGAACCGATATTCTCACCCGAAACGCCAGAAGAAAAAATGGGTTGTGAAGATCCCCGTCTGATAAGGGTAGGAGATCGGATTTACATGCTCTATACTGCCTATGATGGCAACATTGCGCAGATAGCAGCTGCATCCATATTAGTAGAGGACCTGGTCAGGGAAAGATATCGGGCCTGGAGAAGGGATGGTCTGGCTTTCAAAAATATCTGGGATAAAGACGCTATACTGTTTCCAGAAAAAATTAACGGTAAATATGTGATATACCATCGTATTGAACCTAGTATTTGGGTTACCTATATGAATGAAATAAAGTTTCCGATAAAAGAAAAACATGCCATTATCGTAGGTCCAAGACCAGGGAGAATGTGGGATTCGCTTAAAATTGGAGCGGGTGCCCAACCCATCAAGACCAAGCACGGATGGCTCTTGATATACCATGGGGTAGATTATAATTATGTTTACAGTTTAGGGGTGCTGCTGGTCGACTTGGAAAACCCGCAAAAGATTATTTATCGTTCGCCTAACCCGGTTCTTGAGCCGGAGGAGGATTATGAAATCGGTTTGAGCGGCGCCTGGGTGCCCAATGTAGTCTTTACCTGCGGGGCCGTAGGAGCGGATGACAAAGAAGTGCTGGGTGATAATGATGAAGTTCTGGTTTATTACGGCGCTGCTGACACCAGCATCGGAGTAGCTACTGCCACAGTAGGAGAGTTGATACCGCAGGAGTTTAGGGTTAATTAGGTCCATTTTTGGGAGGAAACGCATAATAATGCTAATAAAAAACTTGGGCTCCTGCTATCGAATAACCATAATAACGATAAGCAGGAGCCTTAAAGGTGTGGTTATATATGCTATGGTTATATCCCTTTCGCCCAATCATCCGGTTACCAGGATTTACTGTAACTATGTTCTTATAAATATGGGTTGAAAGGATCACCGATATTAATAACGGTACTAAATGCCAAACAATTGTCAACAACCCCGTCCCCGTCACAACTTATGAAGTTTTGCCGGCAGCGGTTTCGGAAGATACAGTAGAGTTGCAGATAAGTTTATCGGTCATCAACATAGACAGGACTGCTTCGGCCCCCTGGTTAAGGTTTACGCCGGTAGCAGTGAGGGCATCATAGCAGCCTCCCGAGTTTTTATCGTATAATGAAACCTGGTTGATATTGGCTCCAAAATACCAGGCATGAGCTTTTTGAGCCAGATGTAGATATTCCGATTTCGTTGTAATAGTATAGGCCTCGTGACAGGCAAAGGCAATCGATGCTGCGTCTACCGGCTGCTGATCAAATAGGGGTATGGTTTGTCCTCTCTGATACCAGCCCTGGTTGCCAATTATGTTCAAATAGCCGTCCCTAAACAGGATATCATTGAGAAAGTTCAAAGTTTCCAGACCTACCTTAAGATATCGTTTATCCCCAGTAATTTCATATACTGAAATCATGGCCTGAGGGAGTATCCCATTGCAGTAAGTAATATAATCTTCAAACCAGTACCAGTCCGCAGCTTTTTTTACTTGATACAAGTTCAACAGATATTCGGCCATGGTTTTCATGGTGTAGACTTTTTTTATGGCATCTCCTTTGGCCAATGCAATAAGGGTGTAGGCTATAGCCCGGGGTGAGCTGAAATTAACCACCCGGGGCAGATGGTTTTGAAAAATTTCCCGGCATCGGGTACTGATATCTTCCCACTTACACATGGAGCCAAGACTGCAAGCCAACAGAGCCCGGCCTACAGAGTCTTCCGAATTTAATAACGATGTATAGCAACCTTGCACCAGTA
Organism: uncultured Syntrophomonas sp.; assembly: GCA_964640845.1. GTDB lineage: Bacteria > Bacillota > Syntrophomonadia > Syntrophomonadales > Syntrophomonadaceae > JAAYJK01. The sequence goes on along the minus strand of CAZXIR010000012.1, from coordinate 5,110 downwards.
AATTGGACCAACTGCCATCTTCTTGCTGACAACTATCAATGAAGGAAAGGTACTTCAGGGCCAGATGGTAACCATCTTCCATAGAGATGGCCACCATCAAGGCCCGGGCATTATCGTCCAAGGTATGACCGCTATTAAGGTCTGGCTCATTCAGACGGGAAAACTGCAGCATCCCGGTTTCATCGGTTAGGTTAAGAAAATGTTGTTGAGTTAGCATAAGTAAGAGTGTCATCCTCCCATAATAATTCAGTATCTGTTTCCAACATGGATTTAAACATATCCGTATACTGCCTGCCCACACTGGGCCAGGTCCAGTTTTTGCCTAATTTCCAGGCTTTCTTCTGTAATTCTAGCTTTAGAGTCGGGTTCTGTAAAATATTTTCCATCAGCTTGGCCAGTTGGCCTGGATCAGCCTCCTGGGAAATCAGGCCTCGCCCTTCGTCCAGAGTCTCCACCGCATAAGAGTAGGGAGTAGATACTATGGCTCGGCCGCATCCCAGCGCAAAGGCCATGGTGCCGCTTACGGCCTGGTCTTTATTAGGGTAGGGGCTGAGGTAGATATCAGTCATATATAGGTATTCACCCAACTCTTCGTTGCTCAGATATTTATTTACAAATCTCACATTATCCTCGATCTGTAATTTGCTTACCATATTCTCCAGCATATGGCGATACTTCTCACCTTCATATTCTACCAGCATAGGATGAGTTCGTCCAAGGATCATATACAATATCTCTGGGTGTTTACGGGTAAGGCTGGCTACGGCCTCAATGCCCAGCTCCAGGCCTTTGCCAGGTCCAATGAGTCCAAAAGTGCTTACCACCTCGCGTCCGGTAAGGTGGTATTTTTTCTTCAAAAATGAAGTCTCCCGGGATTTGAACTCCGGTACCCCATGGGCGATCAGATACATTAACTCCGATGGAGCTTCATACAGATCCGACATTAGATTGAGTGAGCTTTTGGTCATAGATACAATGGCCGTTGCGCGGCTGGCTAAATAATTTAGGATGTTTTTGCAACTGCGGGTGGGATCGGGCAGTACGGTATGTGTAACCAGGACATAGGGTTTGAGCAACAAGCTCACCAGATCCATAATATATTCACCGTCCATACCGCCATAAATCCCATATTCATGTTGTATTATTACTATATCTATGTCTTTCGCGGAATTTATATAAGCAGCCGCTTTAGTGTAATCAGGTTGGTGCTGCCGATCTATTTCAAAAACAACTTCCAGGGGATAATCGTATTTATTCTTCTCCTCAGATACGGCCATCACTTTAACATCATTCCCATGGATCATCAGGCTGTTAAGCAGATCCATGGAAAATGTAGCTATGCCGCACTGTTTGGGAGGATAAGTTCCTATATTTAGTACCGCCATTATTTCACTCCTTCACAAGCGTTATATAGTAATAAGAGAAATTGTTCCACATCTAACCAGTCTTTATACTTCTGGGGTTAAACCGAGACGGGTGCATTAGATGTAATTCCGATGGTTTTCAAAAAGGAAAACAGTTCATCTTTAATCTTCTCCAGGGCTTCGGGAGTATTACCCTCGCAACGTACGATTAACTGGGGTCCGGTATTGGAGGCCCTAACCAATGCCCATCCCTCAGGAAACAATATGCGTGCTCCATCAACATCAATAATCTGGTATTTTTTCTGAAAGTGTTGCAATACCTTATCGACCGCGATAAATTTTTCCTGGTCAGTGCTGGGCAGGCGTATCTCGGGAGTGGAGTAATACTTATTAATGTCGGCCAGCATTTGGGTGATGGAATCTTCACTCATGGACAACAAAGATACCAGCCGGGCTCCAGCATACAGTGCATCATCAAAACCATAATAATCATCAGCAAAAAACATATGACCAGACATCTCTCCTGTAAAAACCGCTCCAATCTCCTTCATCTTAGCCTTTATTAAGGAATGGCCGGTTTTATATATAACGGGTTCTCCACCCAGTTTTTTGATTTCATCGATTAGGCTCTGGGAGCATTTCACTTCAACAATACATTGGGTACCGGGATGGCGAGTCAAAATATCCCGCCAAAACAGAATCATTAACATGTCCCCCCAAATCAGATTGCCCTGGGCGTCTACAACTCCCAGTCGATCTCCATCACCATCAATTCCGATGCCTATAGCTGAACCAGTGCGCTTTACTTCTGCTATCAAGTCAACCATATTCTCCGGGTTCACCGGATCTGGATGATGATTTGGAAAAGTCGGGTCAGAGTCGCAGTATAATTCAAATACTTCACACCCCAGGCTTTTAAAGACTTCCGGGGCAAAAAGAGAAGCAGTCCCATTGCCGCAATCCAGTACAATTTTGGGTATATTTGGTCCCATAGTTATTTTGCTTTTTATCATATCGACATATTCAACACTGATATCATAGTCAAAGACTACCCCTCCTGAATCCTTGATAAAATCCTGCCTTTTAACCAACTCATATATTTCTTCGATTTGCTCCCCATAGATAGTAGAATCCCCCAGCAGCATTTTACAGCCGTTATACTCTCCGGGATTATGGCTGGCAGTAATCATAATACCGGCCGGGATATTAAGATGCCGGGCGGCATAATAAAACAAAGGGGTTACTACCACCCCCAGATCTACGACACTGCACCCCGACTCTAAAAGGGCTTCAACAACCATATCTCTCATCACAGGAGAGGAACTTCGATTATCTCTACCCACCAAAATGGTCTTCTGATTCTGCCGGCTTGCCATAGCAGCAAAGGCCCGAGCGATATCGCCCATTAGTTCCTCGTTCAATTCTTCTCCTACAATGCCCCGAATATCGTACTGGCGAAATATATGCTTGATAAATATCTCCTCCTCAAGTCAAATTATGCACATGGATAAGTATATTAGAGCTGTCGGTATCTTATGCATACCAATGTCCAATAAAATAATGGTCTGGATTCATCACAGCAGATCGAGTCGTTCCTTTTCCTTCAATATCTCAGTTATTTTTCTGATATCCTGGGAGCGGTGGCGATTGGATACCAGGATAATATCATCAGTTTCAACCACCAGAGTGTCCTGCACCCCATAAAGCACTATGGTTTTGCCGGTCTGTTTAACTACACAGTTTTGGCTGTCCAGAATCACAATATCCGAGCCTGTACACACATTTTTCATGTCATCCTGTTGGTGGATATCAGCCAGAGCATTCCAACTACCCAGGTCACACCAGCCAAAATTAGCTGGAACGACTGCCATCCGGTTTGATTTTTCCGCAATGCCATAGTCCAGACTAATGGAGGGCAAATCAGTATAAGAAGCCAGATAAGCATCATAACCATCACTTAATTTTTCGTAAATTTCAGGCAGATGGGTTTTAAACTCCTGGGTAAGAACTCCCGTTGAACCCACATAAATACCGGCGTTCCAAACATATTGTCCGGAGTTTAGATAAGTTTGGGCAGTTGATAAATCAGGTTTCTCGCGAAAGGAATTGACCTGAAATACATCACCGATTTCTCCGATCTCCCATTTGGTTTTCTCAATATACCCGTATCCGGTTTCAGGACGATCGGGAGCTATACCGATGGTAGCAATATGTCCCTGCTGAGCGGCCATAATGGCCCTTTGCATACTTTCCGAAAAGGCCTGGGAATCTCTAATATGATGATCAGCGGGGAAGAACCCCAGTATTTCATCCGGATCTTCCTGTTGCTGTCGGGCCAGTACTAAACCTACTGCCGGGGCGGTATTTTTACCTTCAGGTTCGGTTAGGACTTCAATCAAATAAGCGTCAGGACGATCTTCAACTACCTCTTCGATACCAGGCAGGAGATCATCGCTAGTAATGATTATAATCTTGCTGGCTCCCGAAGCTGTCAGACGATCGATAGTATTATCCAGCATAGATCTATTGCCAACAAATTTGCAGAGTTGCTTGGGACGCTGTTGCCTGCTTTCCGGCCACAATCTAAGTCCCCTACCTCCTGCCAAAATTACTGCAATCATATTTACCTCCGTCATATATATCTTTAAATATATGATAAAAGCCCTGCTACTTATGCCAGGCTGAAATTTCACCATTAAAATTAAGCTTCACTTTATTTATTATGGCTAATTAATAAAAATTCTATAAGTTGAAGGATTTGCAGAAAATGGGAAGGTGGGGATGAATGGAATGAGGGTGTGTCGTTTTTGCTGTACTGTTGTTTAAATACTGGCATAAGGCAGGCTGGGCATATTATTACCAACTGTTGTTTCTTGAATAGCTGAAGCACTCAAGCCCAGAGCAGGAAATCCCAAAATGAATACTATAAGCATTCCCATCATCAAGGCTAAAATTACTGAGATAATGCTACCTCGGCTCGGGTGATTTCATCCCGGGGGGCAATGGTTTTTCCGCCTTTTCTGATATGGTACCTGCCTTGACACAGGCTGCCATACTCTCCCGGGCCCATGCTGATGTTGTCCTGTATCACTATACTCCTTAAGCAGATTATCAACTTCTTCTGCTTGGCACTCCGCTTTTAAGTCCGGTGATACCATCGCCATTCTTTAATTCGTAAAACCCAGCTTACAGTTCAATTTCCTTATTTAATTGCAAAGGGGCCCTGCAGATTATCGGGGCGGGGACCAAAGAACTGGTAATAGGTGCACTGTATTCTACCATTATAAACTTTACGGCGTTTACTGCTTTTGCGGTTTATTAACCTCTCCAAGGCCGGATGAGAAGTCAAGATATAAAGTGACCAGGTATCTAACCTATTAAATACTTCTGCCATCTCCCGGTACAGGTTTTCAACTTCTTCCTTTTCTGACATTCGTTCCCCGTAAGGTGGATTGGTGATCAAGTAGCCATATTTATAGCGGGAGTTTAATTCCCGGGCATCTGCCTGTTGAAAAGAGATGAAATTTTTTAGGCCGGCTTCTTTAGCATGATAATTGGCCAGTTTTACCGCTGTCGAATCAATATCGGTTCCTCTGATGCCCAGGGGTTGGTCATGCTCAATTAAATCTCGGGCTTCATCCCGGCAGTTCTTCCACATATAAGGGGGAATTTGCGACCAGGTTTCCGACACAAACTCCCTGCCCAGACCGGGGGCGATATTGCGCCCGACCAAGGCAGCTTCGATA
>CAZXIR010000011.1:10183-29211 GCA_964640845.1 uncultured Syntrophomonas sp. | reverse complement strand
AGCTATAGCAGCTGGAGCAGATGGCCTGATGATCGAGGTTCATCCTAATCCGGAAAAGGCTCTTTCTGATGGACCGCAGTCCCTTACGCCAAAGGGATTCAGCCTTTTGATGCGGGAGCTGGAACCAATCGCCCGGGCCTGCGGAAAGAGGGTTAAGTAATGGTGTGTGCGGTACTGGGGCCCACCGGCACTTTCAGTGAAGAAGCCGCTCAGCTATACTGGGGAGGCGATGTGGTGGTATCTGCAGCGCCGACTATACCCGAGCTGTTCCGTATGCTGGCCAGAGGGGAAGTTAATGATGTTCTAATCCCCATAGATAATTCACAGGCCGGGTCCATCGATGTATCTATCAATTGCTTGCAGGAATACCCGGTAAGTATAAGAGGGGAGATAGTAATTCCTATCCGTCAGCATTTGATTGCAGCTCAGAAATATCAGCTGGAAGATATAGAACTGATTGTATCCCAACCAACTGCCTTGATGCAGTGCGGTGATTTTATCGATCGCAGTTTAAAGGGAGTTAGAACAGAAATAACCAGCAGCACCACCAGGGCACTACAGATAGCAGGCGGCGAGAGCAAAAAGGCGGCAGCTATAGGTAATTTCAAGGCGGCAGTGATTTATGGATTGGAAATAATAAAAGAAGATATACAAAACCATGATAATACTACTCGCTTTGTACACATTACCAATAACCAGCGGTCTTTGGATGGTGGGCAGAAGGCCAGTTTAATATGTACACTGCCTGATGTACCGGGAGCATTATATAAAGCTCTGGAGATATTTGCAGTGAGAGGTCTAAATCTTAACAAGATTGAATCCAGACCCAATAGAATAAAGCAGGGCAGTTTTTGCTTCTATATTGAAGTTCAGGTAGGAGGGGATGACCGAAACCTGGCTCAGGCCTTGAGTGAATTGCAGCTATACTGTGACAGTGTCAAGTATCTTGGCTCATATAATAGAAAGAATGGAGATACCCATGTTAATATATTGTGATTTTAAACCGCCACAGCTTTATTACCCCTTGCACGAACTGGTCCGTTTAGCTTTTCCGGGTTGTCAGATAATACAGGAAAAGGACGGAGATCATGATACCAAGGTCCAGATCGATATGGAAATCCGGGAAAGGTCAGCGGTAATCAGAGGAGCGGTATTTTCCTCTAAGGGTAATACCCATCTGGAACAAGAATACCATTTCAGGAGTTCAGGAGACCAAAAGGATGATGAAGCCAGGAGGTATGTCCGCCGCTTCACTTTCCAATTGCTGTGCCGTCATTTGGATAGAAATATTAATGCTTACGGGATCTTGACTGGTATGAGGCCGGTGAAACTGGTTCATCGCTTTATGGATATGGGATTAGGGGAGCTTGAAATCACAGATATTCTGCACAACGATTATCTGCTGCAGGAGGCCAAGACTGCTTTACTATTGGAAGTAGCTCGGAACAACCGGCCATTTCTGCTGGCTCCGGAACAGGCTAAGAAAATGGTGAGTATATATATAGGTATCCCTTTTTGTCCCAGTCGCTGTTACTATTGTTCCTTTCCCGGTGCAGTCTTAAAAGACTATGATTCAGAAATAAAACCATTTTTACAGGTTTTATTTAACGAAATGAATCGTATGGCCGATTGTCTGCAACAGCTGAATATGGCTGTACAGTCAATATATATTGGTGGAGGTACCCCTACCGTGCTCTCTGAAACGGACCTGGAGGAGATGCTGGGTTTATTACACAAGAAGTATATTACTCACAGGACCCAAGAGATTACGGTAGAGGCAGGCAGACCGGATACCCTTAATCCAGACAAACTTAAGATTTTGAAACAAGGGGGAGTTGACCGGATCTGCGTTAATCCTCAGAGTATGAATGATTCCACCTTAAAACGTATTGGGAGGAATCATGATCAGAAAGGAGTGCTGCAATCGATAGAATGGGTTAGAGAAGCAGGTATCAGACAAATTAATATGGATTTAATAGTGGGATTACCAGGAGAAACAATTTCCCAAAACACAAGCACAGCAGACAAGATTCTCAGATTAGCTCCCCAAAACGTCACTGTTCATACCTTATCCCTTAAAAGAGGTTCAGACATGGCTATTATGGAAGATAAGGAAAGGATTGACGACCGGGTAAACGAAGTACAAAAAGGCGTAGAGTTCTTTGCCAGCCAGTTGCGAGAGGCTGGTTATTCGCCTTATTACATGTATCGGCAAAAATATATGAAAGCAGGTATGGAAAATATCGGTTATACCCTGCCAGGCCAGGAATGTCTTTACAACATCCAGATGATGGAAGAGAGGCAGACTATTATCGGTATGGGTGGAGGAGCGGCCAGCAAGTTCATCAATACCGCTGATTGGAAACTTACTTCATCATATAATCCTAAAGACCCGGCAGCTTACTGCCAATCAATAGAAAAGCTCATAAAACGCAAAGTTGACAAGCTCTGGACCTTAAATTAGAATTATCCAAGGAATGAAAACTATGCCTTGTATAATAAGGTTCGGAGGAAATATATGCTTACAAAAGCTCCCAGAGGAACGTATGACATTTTACCCGAGGAATCATCCCGATGGCAGTATATCGAAAAAATTATGAGAGAGACGGCCGAAGTATTTGGGTATCGGGAAATAAGAGTACCGATATTTGAACATACCGAGCTGTTTGAACGTGGTGTAGGTGCCACTACTGACATTGTGAGCAAAGAAATGTATACTTTCAGCGATAAATCGGGCCGGAGTCTTACCTTAAGGCCGGAGGGTACCGCTTCTTGTGTACGAGCGCTGATTGAAAACAGTCTTTACGCAGGGCTGCTCCCGGTTAAATGGTACTATGTAGGACCCATGTTCAGATATGATCGTCCTCAGACTGGTCGGTACCGGCAGTTCCATCAGTTTGGCGTAGAAGCCTTTGGCAGCAACAATCCTTATATAGATGCGGAAGTAATAATACTCCTAATAGAGGTGCTCTTGCGACTTGGACTGGAAGCATATGAACTGCACCTGAATTCCGTTGGTTGTCCTGAATGCCGTGGTGAATACCGACAGAAGCTGATAGATCACATCAAACCTCACCAGGACCGGTTATGCAAAGACTGTCAGACCAGATATATGCAAAATCCGCTCCGGGTATTGGACTGCAAGAATGAAGCGTGTCATCAGGCCATCCAGGGACATCCGACTCTATTTGCCAATCTGTGTGAGGATTGCCAGAATCATTATGCTAAGGTCCAAGAGACACTGATGGAACATGAGGTTTCTTTTATACATGATGACAATCTGGTACGCGGCCTGGACTACTACACCAACACCGCCTTCGAGATACATATACCCGGAATAGGGGCCCAGAGCGCCGTTGGCGGCGGTGGAAGGTATAACGGACTGGTGAAAGAGTGTGGGGGGCCTGACCTGCCTGGAATAGGATTTGCAATGGGTCTGGAAAGGCTGTTGCTGGCGGTGGATAAGCTGGGAGAACAATTTATAGCCCAGAATGAAATCGATGTCTTTATCGCCGTAATGGACCCGGCTTATGAATCCCAGGGCATGCAAATACTGCAGATGCTGCGTAAGGCAGGGATAAAGGCTGAAAAGGATTATAACCAGCGCAAGGCCAAGGCGCAGATGAAGTACGCAGACAAGATCGGTGCCAAAGCCGTTATATTGATAGGAGAAGAAGAGGTCGAAAAAGGTTTTATAACCTTGAGGAACATGCGTAGTAAAGACCAGTTTCAGGTTAATAATAAAGACCTGCTTCGCAGTGTAAGCAAGACTTTGCTGATAGATTAGGAGGAAAAAGGTAGATGAAAAGAACTCACAACGCTACCAGCCTGGATGTCAAGGATATTGGAATCGAGGTAGTATTAAATGGCTGGGTGGATAGCCGCAGAGACCATGGTGGACTAATTTTTATTGATTTACGTGATCGTTCCGGTATAATGCAAGTAGTTTTCAGCCCCGAAGTAAATGAAGAAGCCTTCCACCTGGCAGAACAGGTTAGGAGCGAATACGTAGTAAGCGTACAGGGAAGGGTGAGTCATCGACCAGGGGATACTGAAAACCCTAACTTGAAAACCGGAAGAATAGAAATATACGTAGATAAAATGGAGATCATGAATTCTGCCAAAACACCTCCATTCTATATCGAAGATGGCATAGAAGTAGATGAAAACCTGCGACTGAAATATCGCTACCTGGATTTGAGAAGGCGGGAGATGAGAGAAAACCTGATGCTCAGACACCGGGTAGTCAAAACCATGCGTGATTTTTTAGATGCCCGGGAGTTTATTGAGGTAGAGACTCCCATATTGACCAAGAGCAGTCCGGAGGGAGCCCGTGACTATCTGGTACCCAGTCGGGTTCATCACGGGGAGTTCTTTGCCCTGCCTCAGTCTCCTCAGATATTCAAACAACTGCTGATGGTATCAGGAATGGAAAAATACTTTCAGATTGCCAGGTGTTTCCGGGATGAAGACCTGCGGGCTGACCGGCAGCCGGAATTTACCCAGTTGGATATCGAGATGTCTTTCATAGATGAAGAGGACATTATCACTTTGATTGAACAAATGATGGTATTGTTATTTGAACAGGGTATAAAAAGAGATATTGCTATTCCCTTTCCCCGTCTGTCCTATGATGAGGCCATGAAAAAATACGGCAGTGATGCACCCGACCTGAGGTTCGGGCTGGAAATAGTAGATTTGACCGAACTGCTGGCCGATGTGGAATTTAAGGTCTTTGCCAGTGCCATAAATGCTGGTGGAGTAGTCAGAGCCATTAATGCCAAAGGCTGTGCTTCATTTAAACGCCGTGAGATCGATACTCTTGGCACCATGGCTGTAGATTACGGTGCCAAAGGAATGGCCTGGATTGTGGTAGCCGAAGACGGATTAAAATCGCCTATCATCAAATTCTTGAGTGAAAAGCAGATAGAACAGATTCTAAAGGCTGTATCAGCTGAAACAGGTGACCTTATTTTATTTGCAGCAGACACCCATGAGGTAGTATCCCGGGTCCTGGGAGTTCTGAGACTGGAATTGGCCAAAAGGCTGGGGCTTATTGACAAAAATGAGCTTAACTTCGTCTGGATCTATGATTTTCCTCTGTTTGAATATGATAAAGAAGAGGAACGTTATGTGGCCGTTCATCATATGTTTACCTCTCCCCGATTATCTGACTTGGACCTTCTGGAAAGCAACCCGGGTGCGGTTAAAGCACGGGCCTATGATCTGGTCTTAAACGGTACTGAAATCGGGGGTGGCAGCATAAGGATACATAGAAGAGACTGGCAGGAGAAGGTTTTCTCACTCCTAGGTATGTCGATGGAAGAGGCACGGGATAAATTTGGATATTTGTTGGACGCTTTCGAATACGGGACCCCTCCCCATGGTGGAGTTGCCTTTGGTATCGACCGTCTTATAATGATAATGGGCGGCAGAAGCAGTATCCGGGACGTTATAGCATTTCCCAAAACCCAGAGTGCTTCATGTCCGTTAACTGATGCGCCCTCAGCTGTCAGTTCTAAACAATTGAGAGAATTGGCACTAAGAATTCGGGATAAGTAACTTCCTGCTGGATGATAATAACAGCCCAGCATTATTGCTCAAAAGGTAATTCTGTGGTATATTTTTGCTAACCACAGGAAAATGAAAGAGAATCCCTGCTGTGTACGTGAGAAGCCGGTCAAGTTTTTCCAACACCAACACTTTGGGAGCCTGAACTCCGCGTAAGGCCTGTATGCCCTTTTTTTAGGGATCCATTAATTATGCGGGAAGGCACCCACCTGCAATGCAGGTTAAACCCACGGCGACCACGGCTCGGTGGGGTATTTTTTCTGTTAAGGATTAGTGAATTTAAGACGACTACTTTACATCCTAATTAATATTGTAATGAGGTTAATAGAGGGTTATGGAAAGTAATAACACCTATTTTCATAGGACTCAGTTGCTGGTAGGAGAAGCCGGAATGGTAAGATTGAACCAAACCCGGATTACCATCGTAGGAGTTGGTGGAGTAGGGTCACATGCGGTTGAAGCATTATGTCGATCTGGAGTGGGCCATATCACGATTATAGACCCGGACCTAATCGAAGATAGCAACATAAACCGCCAGATTCAAGCGTTAAGTTCTACTATAGGTCGATACAAAACCGAAGTAATGGTAGAAAGGATGCAACAGATCAATCCTTTTATCCAGATCAATCAGTACCCTTCCAGTTATACCTCGGAACACAGTTCCATGATTACTCAGGGAAGCTGTGACTATGTAATAGATGCCATAGACTCCCTAAAAGATAAAATACACTTGATAAAAACCTGCCTTGAACAAGAAATTCCCATTATTAGTTCCATGGGTACCGCTAATCGGATAAACCCGCAATTGCTTAAAATAGCAGATATAAAAGACACCAGTATCTGTCCGGTGGCTCGCAAAGTCCGGCGTGAACTCCGAGAATATGGAATATACTCGGGGCTCCCGGTAGTGTACTCCCAGGAAATGCCCTTGAGGAAAGGGCCCCAACTGGGAAGTATAGTATATGTGACTGCCACTGCAGGATTGCTTCTGGCAGCTTATGTAGTTAATAGTATCTTGGGTCTCAAGTAAAAGCTACTAACAACCCCAGATCGATGAACAGATGTAAAAAAACATCCAGCCTGGATAACAACTATAGAGATCAGAAGAGGATTTAAAATGAGTACCGTTAAGGATACAGTTACTCAAGTTTATTCATTACTGTTCCAGCATTATGGCCCCAGAGACTGGTGGCCAGGAGAAAGCAGGCTGGAAATAATAGTTGGGGCCATACTAACCCAAGCGGTAGCATGGAAGAATGTTGAGAAAGCTATACATAATTTGAAAATGGAGAAAGTATTAGCATTTCAGCCCTTACTGAATATGCCGGAAGAAGACTTGGCCCTATTAATAAAACCTGCTCTTTACCATCGGCAGAAGACAAAAAAGATTAAGGCCATGATGAATTTTGTAGCAAACGAATATAACGGGGATCTTGACTTAATGTTTAAGTCCACCCAGAATTTGAGAGAAAAGCTGTTGGGTATTTGGGGAATTGGTCCTGAAACAGCGGATTCAATTTTATTGTATGCCGGCAACATACCCATATTTGTCGTAGATGCCTATACTATAAGGATTTTTAGTAGATTGGGTATGGTCAATGAGAATATCAGTTACCAGCAGATGCAGAATTTTATGCATGAAAATGTAGAATTTGATATCGATATTTACAATGAATATCATGCCCTTCTGGTAGCCCTAGGTGCAGACTGCTGCCGAAAGACACGGGCAGATTGTCGATCCTGCCCCATCAGGAGCTTTTGCATACAATCCCTGCATTTGCAGGAATAAGAAAACAGGAGGTAGAATAATGACTTATTGGGATAAAGAAAAAGAATGTATGCCCAGGGAACATTTGCAGAAATTACAGCTGAGGAGATTACAGGAAACTGTATATCGTGCTTATTCATTTGTTCCGACTTATAAAGAAAAGATGGATCAACTGGGAGTAAAACCCGATGATATTCAAAGACTTGAAGACCTGAATAAACTTCCCTTCACTACCAAACAAGATTTAAGAGATAATTATCCCTTCGGCCTGTTTGCTGTACCGATGAGTGATGTAGTTAGGATACATTCATCATCTGGTACCACAGGCAAACCAACCGTAGTTGGATATACTAGTAGAGACATAAATACTTGGGCTGAGCTAATGGCCAGAGCACTATATTGTGCAGGCGCCAGCCGACAATCAGTTATTCAGGTTTCATACGGTTATGGTCTGTTTACTGGGGGGTTGGGAGCACATTATGGAGCTGAAAGGATAGGCGCATCAGTTATACCTACTTCAGGGGGGAATACTCAGCGCCAGATCATGCTAATGCAGGATTTCCACACTACTGAATTGATGTGTACTCCTTCATATGCCCTTTTCATGTATGAAGTTATGAAGGAAATGGGCATCAACCCCGCTGATTTGAAATTAAAAGCCGGTATTTTCGGAGCAGAACCCTGGTCTGAGAATATGCGTCGGGAAATTGAAAACAAGCTGGAAATTGAGGCTTACGATATATATGGGCTAAGTGAAATACTAGGTCCAGGGGTAGCAATTGAATGTAATAGAAAAGCAGGATTACATATAGGGGAAGATCATTTTCTTCCTGAGATAATTGATCCTGAGACCTGTCAAGTACTGCCAGAGGGTAGAGAAGGTGAACTGGTCTTGACCACCATTACCAAAGAAGCTCTTCCGATAATCAGGTACCGTACCCGGGATCTTACCACGTTGAATATGGATAGGTGCGAATGTGGAAGAACCCATGCCCGGATGATGAAAGTCTTAGGCCGCTCAGATGATATGGTGATTATCCGGGGGGTAAATGTATTTCCTTCCATGGTAGAAAGTGTGCTGTTGAATATACCAGGAGTGGAGCCCCATTACCTCTTGGTAGTGGATAGAAAAGGTAATCTGGATGAACTTGAAGTTCATGTGGAAGTATCGGAACAGGTATTTAGTGATGAAGTACGTAAAATGGAAAACCTGGGGCTACAGATTGGGAAAGAACTAGAAAGTGCTTTGGGTATAGCAGTAAAGGTACGACTGGTGGAACATAAAACAATTGAGCGCAGTGAAGGGAAAGCAAAAAGAGTAATCGATAAAAGGAAGATTTAAAGGAGGTATTATTATGGCCAAACAGATATCTGTATTCCTGGAAAACAAAGTAGGACGACTGGCTCATGTAACCAGGGTTTTAGGTGAAGCAGGAATTAACATCCGCGCCTTATCTATTGCCGATACGTCAGATTTTGGAATTCTAAGGTTAATAGTCAGTGATCCTACTAAAGCCTATCAAGTTCTGAAAGATGCCAGGTTTACGGTGAGCGAGACCGAGGTTATAGCGGTTCAAGTACCTGATTCACCTGGAGGATTGGCTTCAATTCTTGAGCAGATGACTGAACAAGAGCTAAGTATTGAATACCTTTATGCTTTTCTAGGCACCAAAGGGGACGATGCCCTGGTCATATTTAAAGTTGAAGATATCAGCAAAGCCAGAAAAATATTTAATGAAAAGGGCATAAAATTTCTGGATGAAAACATTCTATATAAACTATAATTCCATCTATTTCTATCACAGATTAGTATAATGATGAAGGTAGCAGGCGTTTAATCGTCCTACCTTCTATTTTTGATTCCCCTGCGAAAAGTTATTTTTCGTGGATTTGGATGCATATATATCCATCGCCAGATTTCGCATGGGCAACACCACTGCCTGTCCTGGATTTCCATCCAGGGCTTGCCTCACGGAAAGGGGTACCGCTGAGACTGCTAAAAAGTAGCATTCACAAAAAATACTGCATATATGTAGTGGTAAAGCTAACATTATTCTAAGATTTATAGTGTAATATAATGTTTGGAGGCTGTTTTATAGCCGTCTAGGACGGTTACAAATTATCATTTGAGACCACAATAAAGAAAGAGGACTTGGAATGTCCCCCACTGTGTTATGCGGAGGTAAATTCAAATGTATGAATATGCTGGAAATATGCACATGCATTCGTCTTATTCAGATGGTTCTTTAGATATAGAAGAAATTGCTGTTAAAGCTTCTCGGGCTGGACTGGATTTCATTATTATAACCGATCACTATACCTTGAACGGATTGTATGATGGAAAAGAAGGATATCAAGACCAGGTTTTGGTGTTGATTGGCATGGAAGCCAATGAAACCAAAAACCATTATCTGTGTCTAAATGTAGAAAGAGAAGTGGCAAACAACGATGAAAATCCCCAAATGGTCATTGATGATGTGAACCGACAACACGGGATAGGCATTATCGCTCACCCGTTTGAAAAGGGATCCGCCCTATTTGGCAATGGAATTTCTTATGAGTGGACAGACTGGAATGTTCACAGTTTTCAAGGCATTGAAATATGGAACTATACATCTCAATGGAAAGAACATGTTACCAGCACCATTAAAGGAGTGTGGCTGGTATTTTATCCTCATGCGGCATTGCCCGGACCTTGTCCTAAAGCTTTGGCAAAATTGGATGAGTATCAAGCTAGGGGTGAGAAAATTATTGCTGCCGGCGGGTCTGATGCCCATGGTTATGCTATGAAATTGGGGATGTTAAATTTACAACTGTCACCTTATGAAACTTCGTTTAAGTGTATCAATGTACATGTTTTGAGCCCACTGCCCTTAAGCGGAGATGTTAACCGAGACAAAGATAAATTGTATTCGTCCCTAAGAAAAGGAGCCATGTGGATAGGGTATGATTACTTTATTAACAGCCGAGGATTCAAATTCTTTATTAAGGATGGTACTAAAATATGGCATATGGGAGATACCGTGCCAAAAAGTCAAAACTTGACCGTTCAGGTAATAACACCTGCACCAGCCCGAGTGAAATTAGTTAAGAACGGGCAACCAGGGCAGATCAGCTTTGGCAAAAAACACATTTTTCATGACATAGCCCCGGGAGTTTATCGGATTGAAGCCTACCACCGTTATTTTTTGGGATATCGCCCTTGGATATTTTCCAATTCTATATGGGTAGAGTAAGGAATTTCTTTAAATCTTCTTCCCGCCATCCAAATTTGATTAGCCACTCCTAATTAGTTCCCCCTGAAAAAGTATTTAATTTTAATACCAACAACTAATTATCCTTCATTGGTCCTAAAATCGACAGGACTTTTATACAATTTTCTGCAGCATAGCCTATTGGAATAATTTACAATTAATCTTATCAATCCCGGTATTACGGGGTTATAGTTCATATTAAGCTAATTGTGTCTGAATTTTGTTGGCTGTTACTATATTCACAAAGAAGGGTATTGAGTGGCTCTAGTAGAATAAGAGTGGAGTAAAGTGGTTCATAGTGGATGATAATCCCTAAATCTAATGGGAAAGGACAAAAGTTATGTTCCTGGGAGAGTATCAGCATGCCCTGGATAATAAAGGCCGAATTACAATTCCAGCCAGATTTCGTGAACTGTTAGGTGAACGGTTTGTAGCGACTAAAGGGCTGGATAATTGTATTTTCCTATATCCTCTGGATGAATGGAAGACCATAGAAGAAAAACTCCATGCTCTCCCATTGACTAGAGCAGATGCCAGATCCTTTGTTCGCTTTTTTTTCTCCGGGGCTTCGGAACTCGAACTGGACAAACAGGGTCGAACCGTATTAAGCGGTAATCTCCGGAATTATGCCCAGATAGAAAAGGATGTTGCAGTAATAGGAGTGGGAGCAAGAATTGAGATTTGGTCCTTAGATAAGTGGGAAAGATATAACGAAAGTGCTGCAGCATCGTATGAAGAAATAGCTGAACAAATGGTGGATTTAGGTATTTAGGAGTGTATTTATGAGCCATAAACCGGTCCTGCTCGATGAGACTATAGATTATATAATTGGTGATCCTAATGGATTATATATTGACTGTACATTGGGAGGCGGAGGCCATTTAAAGGCCTTAAAGGATCGTTTGAATGAAAAAGCCAGGATAATAGCTATCGACCGGGACGCAACAATTTTAGAGCAAAGCAGGCAGAAATTAGCTGATGAAAGAATACGATATGTCCACGCTGACTTCAGAAACTTAAAAGAGATACTGAATGAAGATGAATATGGAAACGTGGATGGAATAGTAATAGATTTAGGCGTTTCCTCGTTCCAACTGGATACCCCGGAAAGGGGCTTTAGCTTTCATTCAGATTCAGAATTGGATATGAGGATGGACACCAGCCAAAACCTAAAAGCCTGGGACATTATTAACACTTATCCTGAAGCTGAACTGGCAAATATTATTTTTAGATATGGGGAGGAACGATACGGCAGGAGAATATCCAGGGCTATCGTTCAGGAAAGGGACAAAAAGGATATAGATACTACTTTGGAACTGGTAGAAATAATTAAGAATGCGGTACCAGCCAAATACCGGAGAGAAAAGCACCCGGCCCGCAAAACCTTTCAGGCGGTGAGAATCGCTGTAAATGATGAACTAGGAGCGATAGAAAAGGTGCTCCCCCAGGCGGTAGAAGTTCTTAAATCAGGTGGTAAAATAGGTATTATTACCTTTCATTCTTTGGAAGACAGAATAGTCAAAAAGTTTTTTATGGACAAGTGTCGAAACTGCATATGTCCTCCTCAGTTACCGGTATGTACCTGTGGCGGACAGCAAGCCGAAGTGAGACTGCTTAATCGTAAACCGGTAGTCCCCACAGAAGAAGAATGCTTAACCAATAATCGGGCCAGGAGCGCTAAGCTAAGAGTTGCCCAGAAAATATAGTTCTATATTAGAGGAGGACAGAATAATATGGTACAGGCGGGTTATAATTATGCCCCACTATGGGAAGATGAACCAGTAGCTGAGTTACCTAGATCAAGTAGAATGGTAAAAAAGGTTAGCAAAAGAAAAGTAAATGGAAATAAAAAACTGCTGGGTAAAATAGGCATAATATTGTTTTTGTATGGTTTATTTTTGGTATTTTTGTGTCTTAAATCTGCAATTTTGGGTTATCAAATAGTGCAATTGGAGAAGGATATCAGCTATATACAAACCGCTAACAACAGAATGGAATATCAGATGGCCCAAATGACATCACTGGACAAAATTGAAGAAGTAGCTGTAAATGAGCTGAACATGTATAAGCCGGAAAACAACATAAATGTGGCAGTTTCAAATATCCATAATTCATCCTCACAAGATAATTTTAATACCTCCTCGAAAAGCGAAGAAATAGCCAGTGCAGATGTTAATGGAAGTTCTCTGGAAAAAATATATGCCAGTTTAATGCAACTCGCTGATAATAACTAATAAAAAAATGGGGTGCCTTTGAAAATGCAAACCAGCAATCTTATTGTGAGGAAGCGTATAATAACGCTTTTTTTATTATTTGCGGTCGGCTTTTTTGGCCTGGGATTCAGAATATTCTGGGTACAGTTTGTGCGTGGAACTGAATTATCTGAAAAAGCCATGCAAAATAGAATGAGAGATGTGCCAGTAGAATCAAAACGAGGCATCATATATGACCGGAATGGTAAAGAGTTAGCCATATCCATCAGCAGTGATTCTATTTATGCCATACCTGCTGAGGTCCTAGCCAGCGGCCAAGAGGAGATGATTGCCCAAAAACTTGCTGAAGTACTTGATATGGAGCAGGATAAAATGTTAGAAAAGATCAGTAAACAAAGCTCTTTTGAATGGGTGAAGCGGCAGGTTGATCCGGATAAATCAGCAGCCATAAGAGATCTAGATCTGCCTGGCATAGATATGACTGAAGAAAGCCGCCGGTATTATCCCAAAGGAACTCTGGCCAGTCATGTACTTGGCATTGCAGGTATGGATAATACCGGATTGGAAGGAATTGATTACTACTATAATGAACTGGTGGGTGGAACTCCAGGGCGGATTGTAATTGAACATGATGCTGCCAATCGACCCATACCTGAAGCAACTCATAAATATATCGCTCCGGTTGATGGAGCTAATCTGATTCTTACCATAGATGAGACTATACAATATATAACCGAAAGGGAATTGGAAAAAGTCTTTAAAGAAAGACAGGCCAAAGCTGCGGCGGCTATAGTAATGGATCCGGCTACCGGTGAGGTTTTAGCCCTGGCTAATCGTCCTAACTATGACCCCAATAATTATGGCGATTATCCTAATAGCAACCGGCGTAATTGGTGTATTAATGATGCCTATGAACCGGGATCGACTATGAAAATTACTACTGCTGCCATGGCTTTAGAAGAAAAAATAGTGCAAGAAGATACTAAGTTTTACTGCCCAGGCTATATTAAAGTAGGCTCAGAGACCATAGGATGTCCTGACCGTAGGGCACATGGAGACCAGACCTTTGCGGAAATAGTTGAAAACTCATGTAATGTTGGCTTTGTACAGGTAGGTCTGGAATTAGGTTTGGCAAAATATTTTAGCTATATTGAAAAATTTGGTTTTGGTAAAGTTACCGGTATAGACCTGCCAGGTGAGTCGTCAGGTATAGTAGTAAATAAAAGCAAAGCCATGCAGATTGACTTGGGCACTATGGCTATGGGGCAGGCCAATGCGGTGACCCCTATCCAGCTTATCACAGCTGTAGCTGCGGTAGCCAACAACGGTCAGCTGATGCAGCCTCATCTGGTAAAACAGGTGGTAGGTAAGAACGGGGAATTAATTAAAGAAAATAAGCCGGTAATGGTTGAGCAGGTGGTATCTCAACACACTGCTGATCGTCTGTGTGCAATTTTAGAAGGTGAGGTTGTGAACGGTACTGGTAAAAATGCTTATATAGAGGGATATCGAGCCGGAGGTAAAACAGGTACCGCGCAAAAAATATCTCCCACCGGTGGTTACTTGGCTAACGAATATGTAGCATCATTTGTTGGTTTTGCACCCGCTAATGATCCTCGTCTGGTATGTCTGGTGGTAGTGGATGCCCCCCAGGGTTATCCATATTATGGGGGATGGGTAGCTGCTCCGGCGTTCCGCGAAATAATGAGGGATTCCCTGCGTTATCTGGAACAACCTATGTATGAAAATATAACTGATGATGATCAAACCGGTGTTGAAAAAACGGAACAGGTAATTACTCCAGATGTTGTAAATCTTCCGCTGGCAGAAGCCATATCTGCCATAAAAGCACGTGGTCTGGAGGTGAAAGTAGCTGGCACCGGGAATATTGTGTGGCAGCAGACGCCGATAGCAGGCATCAAAACTAATAAGGGATCTCAGGTGATTATTAATATGTCTCCTTTTGATGAAAAGAATAATAGTGGAGAAGTAACGGTCCCTGACCTACAGGGGAAATCCATGAAAGAGGTGGCCAGTATATTGGCTGAACTTGGGCTTCATTTGATTCCGGAAGGTTATGGACTGGCATATGAACAACATCCAGAAGCGGGTAAAGTTATCACTGCTGGTTCCAGTTTGAAAGTAAAGTTTCAGCCTATAGGAGAATAAAGCGGCACAAGCTGGCAACAATTCAGATAACAGGACAGCTAACTACTGAGGTGGAATTATTCATTTATATGGGAGGGACGAAATTTGAAATTAAAAGAACTGTTTCAGGGTATAGATTATGAGATTATCTCTGGTGACTCTGATATTGAGATAAGCGGTGTTCAATATGATTCTAGAAAAGTGACCCCTAATTCTCTTTTTGTTTGTATTGATGGTTTTAAAACGGACGGGCATTTATTTGCCCTGCCAGCAATCACTAACGGAGCGACTGCAGTTCTAGTGGAAAAGATAATTGATGTTCCCAACGGGGTAGTAATGATCCTGACTTCTAATACCAGGCAAGCCCTGGCTAAGCTGGCCAGAAACTATTATGGAAAACCTGCTGATTCATTAAAGGTTATTGGGGTAACTGGTACCAATGGCAAGACCACCACCACCCATCTCATTAAGGCCATACTGGAGGAATCTGGCAAAAAAACGGCAATTTTGGGAACCCTATATGCCAAGATTGGTGAAATAGAAATGGATTTAGGTCGGACTACCCCTGAAGCGCTGGAAATTGAGGAATTTATGAGTCTTTGTCGGCGGGAGGGGGCAGAATATCTAGTAATGGAAGTGTCATCCCATGCCTTGGACTTACATAGAGTGGATGAAATTCCATTCCATGCTGCCGTTTATACTAATCTTACGCAAGATCATCTTGACTATCATCAGGACATGGACCATTATCTGCAATCAAAATTAAAGCTGTTTAAAATGTTGGACGGACAAGACAGTATTAGTATAATAAATGCGGATGATCATTATGCCGCCTACTTTATCGAAGCCACCTCGAAGAAAAACATTACCTATGGAGTTGATCGGCCAGCAGATGTTCATGCCCATGATTTGCAATTCAATCTTAAAGGGAGCAGTTTCGAATTCGGTTATCAGGAAAAAAAGATTTCTATAAATATGCAACTCATAGGTCGCTTTAGTGTATATAATGCTCTGGCAGCGATTACATGGGGATTGGCAGAGGGAGTAGAAACTAAGTTAATCAAAAAGGCTATCGAAAAGGTGTCGGGAGTGCCAGGTCGTTTCGAGCAGGTGCCGTCTGACCAGGATTTCACGGTAATTGTAGATTATGCCCATACTCCTGACGGTCTGGAGAATATATTAAGAACATCCCGGCAGATCGTTGAAAACCGGCTCATTACGGTATTCGGCTGTGGAGGGGACCGGGATCGAACCAAGCGTCCGATAATGGGCCAAATGGCAGCGCGATATAGTGATTTCTGCATAGTTACCTCTGATAACCCCCGCAGTGAAGAACCGGAGGCTATAATTGCTGATATCATACCTGGTTTGGACCTGGTAGAGAATTCTCGTTATGCTATTATCGTAGATCGTAGAGAAGCGATTCGACATGCAATAAACTTTGGAAAAAAGGGCGATTTAATCATAATTGCAGGAAAAGGCCATGAAACCTATCAGTTGGTCAAGGATAAAGTCCTGGATTTTGACGATCGTAAAGTTGCCGCCGAGTATTTGAAAGGATAGATTTTATGAATTTATCGCTGGCTACTATATGTAAAAATATTAAGGGAAAACTATTAACCGGAAGTTTGGAATTGAATATTAACTGTATAACAACAGATTCCAGAAAAATAGCACCAGGCAGCATGTTTTTTGCACTAAAGGGTGAACACTTTGATGGTCATGACTATGTGACTCAAGCTTTTCAAGCCGGTGCTTTAGCAGCAGTGGTATCCCAGGATATCGAGAACATGCCTTCTGTAGGCAACGGCAATGCTATAATTAAGGTAGATGATACCCTACAGGCTTTACAGCATTTAGCCGGGCATTATCGACAATTATTTAATATTCCGGTAATAGCAGTTACCGGAAGTGTAGGGAAGACCACTACTAAGGAGCTTATCTATTGCTGTTTAAATACCAGCGTCAAGACCATGAAAACCGAAGCTAACTTCAATAATGACATAGGATTGCCTCTGACTATATTTAAATTGGAGAGTGAGCATCAGGTGGCAGTACTGGAGATGGCTATGAGAGGAAAAGGGGAAATACTTAGATTGGCAGATATTGCCAGACCCACCTGTTCAGTAATAACCAATGTTGCAGGAGTTCATCTGGAAACCCTGGGAAGCGAAGAAAATATTGCTGATGCCAAATGCGAAATATTAGCATTTATGAAGGAGCACGATTTTGCGGTAATTAATGGAGATAATAAAACCCTGCTTAAGGCAGCATCAAAATATAACTGCCGTTTATATACCTTTGGTTTCGATAATAAATGTGATTTCCAAATTAATGGAATTATTACCGATACC
The DNA here is from genome assembly GCA_964640845.1 of uncultured Syntrophomonas sp. GTDB lineage: Bacteria > Bacillota > Syntrophomonadia > Syntrophomonadales > Syntrophomonadaceae > JAAYJK01. Next base: position 11,903 of record CAZXIR010000011.1, on the reverse strand, counting down.
CAGGGTATGAAAATTGATATGCAGGTTTTGGAGCATCCCGTCCAGTTTTCTTTTCCCCTTCCCGCTGAGCGTCTGGCATCCAATATCGCTGCTTCTGTTGCAGTATCTTTTTTAATGGGAATTGGACTGGAAAGTATTCAAGCCGGCCTGGAACAGTATAAGCCGGCTGGCAACCGTTTAAATGTTACCCGGTTTCCAGAGGGCGGATCTCTAATAAATGATACCTATAATGCAAACCCCTTATCAATGGAGGCAGCACTGGAAACCGGACGGGAGATAGCTGGAGGCGGTAAACTGCTGGCAGTTCTAGGTGATATGTTTGAATTAGGAGAGTATGAAAATGAAGGACATCTTGCGGTAGGAAAGAAGGCCGCCCAGCTCAATCTGGATGTTTTGGTGGCAGTGGGAAATAGGGCCCGATATATTGCCCAAGGTGCTCTTCAGGCAGGTATGGCTCCTGATCAGGTTCACTACTTTGAAGATAAAAGTAAGAGCATAAAGTTTATCAAGCAAATTTTTGAAAAAAAGGATACAATAATTTTTAAAGCATCGCGGGGTATGCAGTTGGAAACTCTGGCAGATGAGTTACTGAAATAGATTGTCAGGGCAAAAACTCATAACTAACAAATTGTTGCGCGGTATTTGGAGGAGATAGGTTGATGCAGGGATATGATTTTATAATTAATACCATACTGGCCGCAGGAATCTCCATACTAATATCTATAGCCATGGGACCGTTCATGATTCCTTTTCTGAGCAGGCTTAAAGTTGGTCAGAATATAAGAGAAGACGGGCCTAAAAGACACCTGAAAAAGGCTGGTACGCCTACCATGGGCGGTATAATCATAATTACTGCGGTTATGGTAGCCAGTTTCATTATGGCCGGGGCTAGTGTTGAGGTATTGGTGGCGGTTCTGGTTATGTTGGCTTTTGGAGGAATTGGCTTTTGGGATGATTACTTAAAAGTAGTTTTGAAACGTTCACTGGGATTAAGAGCCCGGGAAAAAGTAGGCTTGCAGCTCCTGGTGGGAATATTGTTCGCCCTGTTTCTGATCTTTTACCTGCAGCGGGGAACCAGTATAATAATTCCTTTTAGTGGTACTGCCATTGATCTGGGATTTCTATATATACCTTTTTTAGTAGTTGTTTTACTGTCAGCATCGAACGCGGTTAATCTAACCGATGGACTGGATGGTTTGGCCAGTGGGGTTACCTTTTTGGTAGCCATAGCCTTTGCTATTGTCTCATTGATGTCCGCTCATTATAACCTGACTATCTTCTGTGGTGCCGTAGCTGGAGCCTGCCTGGGCTTTTTGGTATTCAATCGTCATCCAGCCCGAGTTTTTATGGGGGATACCGGATCAATGGCTTTAGGTGGAGCAATTGCTGCTGTAGCAGCCATAACCCGATCAGAGGTGGCATTAATAATAATTGGCGGGGTATACGTTATCGAGACTATCAGTGTGATCTTGCAAATAATATCTTACCAGACTACTGGAAAAAGAATATTTCTTATGGCTCCTCTGCACCATCATTTTGAACTAAAAGGTTGGTCGGAGAAGAAGGTGGTTCGCATGTTCTGGATAGCAGGCCTTTTTTTTATCCTGTTAGGATTATGGAGCTTAAAAGGATTGGGATAAACAGCGTAAGTCTGGTCTTCAGTATATAAAAGGAAGTGTTGTTCAGTGGACCTGGAAAATAGAAGAGTATTGGTGGTAGG
>CAZXIR010000011.1:0-10083 GCA_964640845.1 uncultured Syntrophomonas sp. | reverse complement strand
ATAAAAGGAAGTGTTGTTCAGTGGACCTGGAAAATAGAAGAGTATTGGTGGTAGGTTTAGGGAGAAGTGGGGTGGCCGCTGCACAGATACTTAAACGGCATAAAGCTCAGGTGAGTGTCTGTGACAGAAAGCCAGCACATGAACTCCAGGCCGATATTGACAGGCTGAATTCCCTTGGAATTCAAGTATATGCCGGTGAATATCCTCAAGTAAACAAGGAAAAATACGATCTTTTGGTTGCTAGTCCAGGGATAGCTCTGGACATCCAGCCTTTTTCAGAAGCTTCTCAAGCAGGCATCCCTATCATTGGAGAGTTGGAACTGGCCTACCAGCTAAAGAATAATAAGACCAAAATATTTGCTATTAGCGGTACTAATGGCAAGACTACCACAACTTCACTGCTGCAGCAAATTTTTGCTTTAGATGGCCAAACATCTTATTATGCCGGAAATATAGGGATTGCGTTAACAACTCTGGTAGATGAGGTAGAGGACGCAGTGCTGGTGGTCGAAGTTTCCAGTTTTCAACTGGAGACAGCCATTGATTTCCGACCGTGGGTTTGTGGATTGTTAAATATTACTCCCGATCACCTGGATAGACATAAAAGCATGGCCAGGTATATTGCAGCCAAGGAAAAAATGTTTAGCCGGCAAACAGAGGCTGACTATGCAGTATTGAATTACGAAGACCGTATTATAAGAGAAATAGCAAGCAGATGTCCATCCCGGGTATTCTGCTTTTCTGCCGAAAGGGTACTCCAGGAAGGCGCCTTTATTGAGGACGGTTATTTAGTTATAGCAGTAAATGAAAAAAAGGAAAAAGTTTGTCCGATAGTTAATTTTCGATTAAGAGGCAGACACAATCTGGAGAACATTTTGTGTGCTGCCATGATGGCTTACCTGGGAGGAGCGCGAGTACAGTCTATAGCTCATACCCTGGAAGAATTTAAGGGCGTAAGACACCGTATGGAAGAGGTAGTTCTGGGTGATGGCATACTCTATATTAATGACTCCAAGGCCACTAATCCAGAATCCGCTATTAAGGCTTTGGAATCATTTGATAGACCTATTATACTTATAGCCGGGGGCAGGAACAAAGGTTCAGATTTTAGGCAACTGGCTTTAGTTATAAGCCAGAAGGTAAAAGACCTGGTATTGCTGGGAGAAGCAAAGCAGGAGATTAAACAGGCAGTCATGGATCTTAAATACCCGAATATACATGAGGTAGAAGGTTTTGAGGAAGCAGTCGATACTGCTCATAAACTGGCTCACGCCGGAGACGTGGTTTTATTATCCCCGGCTTGTGCCAGCTGGGATATGTTTCCCAGTTATGAACATCGAGGGGATTTATTTTGTCAGCTGGTTATGGACATAATTAAGTCTTAGCTAAGAGTTATACTAACGCATTATTGCAGGGAGGAAAGGTAATTTGAGATTAAAAAAAGGACCGCCTGATTTTATTCTCTTTGTGACTACATTGGCCCTGCTGGGTATTGGACTGGTAATGGTATTTAGCTCCAGTGCAGTAACTGCAGGAGTCAGATACGATGACCCCTATTTTTTCTTTAGAAAACAGCTCTTGTGGGTGGTAATAGGTATTGCTGCTATGTTAGTGGTTATGAAGATAAATTATCTTCGGTTGCGGGAACTGGCTTTACCTTTGATGGTAGCAGCTGTAATATGTCTTGTATTGGTCCTAACTCCATTGGGGATCGAAACCAAGGGTGCCAGCCGTTGGTTGAACCTTGGGTTTACAGGGTTTGCCCCCTCTGAACTAGCTAAACTGGCTATGGTAATGTTTTTGGCCCGGGTTATGGACATTAATCTGGATAAAATGAAAGAATTTAAAACGGGTATTATACCCTATATACTGCTGACAGCATTTATTTGCGGTCTAATAATGTGCCAACCTGACTTGGGAACCTCCTTTGCTATTGCTGGTACAGCATTTTTCATGATGGTGGCTGCTGGGGCCAGAATGAGTCATATGGGTATGCTGGCTTTGGCGGGTTCGGCAGTAGTTGGAGGGCTCATAATTCAAGCCCCTTACCGCATGGAGCGGATGATTGCCTTTTTGGATCCATGGAAATATGCCAGTGATGAAGGTTTTCAGACTATCCAATCTCTCTATGCCCTAGGGTCCGGAGGCTTATTTGGTTTGGGATTGGGAAGGAGCAGACAGAAGTTCTTTTATCTTCCCGAGCAGCATACTGACTTTATCTTTGCCATTTTGGGGGAAGAATTAGGTTTTATGGGTGCCACATTGATTATTGGATTATTTCTTCTGTTTGCCTGGCGAGGATTCAAAACGGCTATTTATGCACCTGATACCTTTGGCAGCCTTCTGGCAGCCGGGATAACCATTATGGTCGTTTTTCAAGCAGCTATTAATATTGGTGTGGTATCCGGGGTGCTTCCGGTAACAGGAATCACTCTGCCATTTATCAGTTATGGGGGGACGTCTATAGCATTCACTATGGTAGGTGTTGGCCTGCTATTGAATATTTCCCGGTATAGTTCCAATCGTTAATGCTAAATGGCTTAAAATAGAAAACAACTAGGTGGAGATGAGTGCTTAAGATTAGCGCAGGGGGAAAGGCGATTCGAAATTGGTGAAGTTACATTGATGAGTTATTCAAATATGGAGTTAGGAGATTAAGGCTAATGAAAGTAATAATAAGCGGAGGAGGTACCGGAGGGCATATTTATCCTGCTCTGGCAATAGCCAGAGGCATAAAAGCTCGGCTTCCTGAAACCGATATTTTATATGTAGGTACCAAAGAGGGGCTGGAAAGCAAAATAGTCCCTTCATGTGGATTTGACTTTGCTACTATAGATGTCTCAGGGATCAACAGGGCATCCATCCTAAAGGCTTCTGCATCACTGGCCAAGTTTCCTAAAAGTATATTTCAGGCCTGGAATATCGTAAAGCAGTTTAAACCTAATATGGTAGTGGGAACCGGCGGGTATGTATCTTTCCCGGTAGTATCAGCAGGTACCCTTTATCCTGGTTGCCGGACTTTTATTCATGAACAAAATGCTTTTCCTGGGATAGCCAATCGAAATTTGGCCAAAAAAGCTAACTGTACCATGCTTAATTTCCCTGAAGCTGCTCGTCATCTTAAAGCCAAAAACATTAAGGTTACCGGATTGCCGGTAAGAAATGAAATTATGGCCGTTGACCGAGGACAGGCCATAAGCAAAATGGGTCTGAACCCTAGTGTATTTACCCTGTTATCTTTTGGAGGCAGCCGGGGGGCTGCTTCTATCAATGGAGCCATGCTTAAGCTACTGCAGGAATACCCCCTTCAGGATATACAGATTATCTGGATAACAGGCGAATCTGCTTATGAGGATATAATCAGGCAGCTTCAAGGCACTCCGGTAAGTGCCAGCAAATTAATAGTAAAACCCTTTATGCATAACATAGAGGATGCCATGGCCGCTGCTGATCTAGCCCTATGCAGGGCCGGCGCCAGCACTCTGAGCGAGTTAGCTATACTGGGGCTGCCTGCCATTTTGGTGCCCTATCCATATGCTGCCGAAAATCATCAGGAAAAGAATGCCCGCTCTCTGATAGAAAAAAAAGCTGCTGAGATGGTTATTGATGAGTTCCTGGATGGAGATACTCTTTTTAAAAAACTGGAGGAACTTAGAAAGGATAAATCCCGGATACAAAAAATGAGTATCAACATGCAAAAGGAAGCACGGCCTGATGCGTTGAACAAGATACTGGACATTATATTGCAATAGGTATGATTTTTGAAATGCCTGGGATTTACCTGAGGACAGGCATATTAAAAATGTAACCACTTTTATTAATTGTGCATACTATAAGGTGTAATTCTTAATATAACACTTAAGGAGATGAGGTTATGGCCGCCGCCGTAGAACAATGGATTCACATGGTAGGAATTGCAGGGGCAGGCATGAGCGGTATCGCCAGGGTTTTAACTGAAGAAGGATATCGGGTAAGTGGGTCTGACTTGCAGAGTAATAGTACAACTGAACGACTTTCCGAATTGGGAGTGGAAGTGTTTCAGGGCCATTGTTCCTCCTATGTCAAGCCAGGTATTGATTGGCTGGTTGTATCATCGGCTATTCCGCCCGATAACCCTGAAATAACTGCCGCCCGCGATAAAAAAATACCTATTTTATCACGTGGGCAGATGCTGGCAGAGCTGGTTAACAAAAGACAAGGGATTGCAGTTGCCGGTGCTCATGGAAAAACTACTACAACTTCCATGATTTATATGTGTCTCTCCTATAATGGTTTTGAACCCACATTTATTGTGGGGGGAGAACTACAGGGCAGCAGATTAAATGCCTGTCTGGGAAAAGGCAGTTATGCAGTAGTTGAAGCAGATGAAAGTGACGCTTCATTTCTGGAATTAAATCCTTATATTGCAGTTATAACCAATATTGAAGATGATCATCTGGACTACTATAAATCAGTGGAAAATATTCAGAATGCTTTCCGGCAATATATAGATCAAATTATTCCGGATGGGTTCGCAGTATTGTATGGCGAAGATGAATATAACCAAGTAATAAAGTCACACACTTCATCCCGGGTAATTACTTATGGAGAAGACCAGTCCAATGATTACTATCTTACCGATTGGAAGACTGTAGGTATGGGATCAATATTCCAGATATATAAGCAGGGTAAGAAGGTAGGAGATCTGGAGCTTTCCATCCCGGGGAAACACAATGCTATTAATGCTCTGGCGGCAGTGGCCATCACCATGGAATTAGGCGGCAGTCTGGAGGAAACCAAAACAGCCATAAAAGATTTTAAAGGAGCTGGTCGGCGCTTTGAGCTCACTGGGAGCAAGTGCGGTGTTACAATAATCGATGACTATGCCCACCATCCTACGGAAATAAAAGTCACCATTGAAGCTGCCCGCAAGGTTCATGATGGGCGAATTATCGTGGTATTCCAACCCCATCGCTATACCAGGACCCAGCTGCTGGGAGAAAAACTGGGAGAGTCCCTGCAAGGGGCTGATTTAATAGTCATTACGGATGTATATAGTGCTGGTGAGGTACCTATAGACGGAATAAGCGGGGAAACCGTTTATCAAGCAGCCAGCAAAACTGGACGGGATACGGTGTATTTACCAACTTTCCTAGACATTAAGAATTATCTGGCCCAGATACTAGAGGAAAATGATATGGTGATAACCATGGGTGCCGGTGACATATGGAAAATTGGGAAAGAAATACTGGAAAAAATATAAATCATATGAAAGAATATATAGATTTCCCTCGGCAAAATCCAGCGGAGGTGTTCAATTGGAAAGCTTGATAATAAAAGGAGGCAACTCCTTAAAAGGTCAGGTTAGAATCAGTGGCGCCAAGAATGCAATACTGCCAATAATGGCAGCTAGTTTGCTTTCTGAGGGTGAGGTAGTTTTATCAGGGGTGCCGGACTTGGAAGATATCAAGGTTATGTCTGATGCTTTGACCATACTAGGTGCCAGGATAAAGAGAGAAAGAAATTCATTGGTTATTGATGGAAGATATATACGATCATGTGAGCTGCCAGAAAATATATCCCGCCAGATGCGGGCATCCAATCTGGTTATGGGAGCACTCCTGGCTCGTTTTGGATTTGCCAAAGTAGCATATCCGGGGGGGTGTGCTATTGGCAGCAGGCCAGTAGACCTGCATTTAAAAGGGTTTACCAGTCTTGGATATCGAGTTGGTGAAAAAGGCGGTTTTATGATCGGGGAAGGTAAGCCAAAAATGGGAAAGGAAATTCAACTGGATTTTCCCAGTGTTGGTGCAACCGAAAATTTAATGATGGCTGCCAGTACCATTCCCGGGAATACCATAATTCGCAATGCGGCCCGGGAGCCGGAAATTATTGATTTGCAAAACTTCTTAAACCGGATGGGGGCTAAGATTAGGGGGGCCGGTCTGGATTCCATAAGGATTGAAGGAGTAAAACACTTCGGAGGCATAAATCATGTCGTAATACCGGATCGTATAGAAGCTGGAACATTTATGATTGCAGCTGCTATAACCCGAGGTGATGTATTCATAGAAAATGTTGCTTATGAACATGTTCAACCCCTGGCAGCTAAACTGCGAGAAATCGGCGTTGACATCATGCGAACCAGCACTGGGGTACGGGTTATTGCCAGCAGGTGTCTAAGATCAGCAGACTTCAAGACTATGCCTTATCCAGGTTTTCCAACTGATATGCAGCCCCAAACCATGGCCTTGTTGTCTACCATCAGAGGAACCAGCATAGTTGTAGAGACTATCTTTGAAAACAGATATATGCATGTTCCTGAGTTGCGCCGTATGGGAGCAGAAATAAAAGTTGAAGGTCGGGTAGCTATAATAAAAGGTCAGGAACAACTGGAGGGAGCCAGTGTTGAGGCCAGTGATTTAAGAGCAGGAGCAGCACTTATACTGGCAGGTTTATATGCAAACGGGCAGACCCAAATCAGTAATTTGAGGCATATTGACCGGGGATACGAGTACATTCATCTTAAGTTAAAAAGTCTTGGAGCCGATATTCAGAGGAGGTAATAATCAAAGGCTGCGAGTCTTTTTTTTAGAACGATATAATAATGATTTTCCTATAGATATCTGGTATAATCATCACAGTAATTGTGGGTAGGAGAAAAGATGACAAAGCATAGATCCCGCACGTTTTTTTATATTTCCATATTGTTCTTTATTTCGCTTATTTGTATATTTTTTTTCTTGAGCAGCTCTTTTTTTTATATAGAAAAAATTACCATAAGTGGCAGTGAAAAAATTCCTGAAAGCGAGATTCTAAAACTATCTGGGATTAATAAAGGAACTAACATATTCAAACTGGATAATCGACTGTCTGCCCGTTCAATAGAGATTCAACCTGTAATAAAATCGGTTAAGATAACCCGTTGCCTACCCCGGGAGATAAAAATAGATATTGTGGAACGGGAAATGTGGGCAGTAATGCCATATAATGGCACTTTTTTAATATTGGACCCGGAAGGAATCTGTATAGATAAAATGCTTAGTTTTCCAACCGGTAATTATTGCTTGATTACTATAGATAAATGGCCAGAGCAAGTAACCCTTGGACAGGCAGTGGCACCGTCAGGGATTGAGATGATGAGGAAAGTTAATGATCTTATTTCTGAGGAAACCCGTAAGAACATTTCTGAGTTTCATTATAATTCTGAACAGGAAGAAATTACCATATATACTTTGAATGGCACTGAAATAAAATTTGGTAATTTAGATCGAATAGAAGAAAAAGCAGAATTAATTGGCCAGGTATTTTCATTAGAAATTGACCTAGAGGAAAATGGCACCGGCATATTGGAATATGTTGACCTTAGGTTTGCTGGCCAGCCGGTACTAAAAATGAAGCAGATGGATGTATAGAAGGTGTTTTTATGAAAAGCAAAAGTGCTCAGATTTCCATAGCTCTGGTTTGCCTGATTATGGGTATGCTTTTAGCCATCCAATTCAAAGCTACCGAGAATTATCAGACCGTACTTATACCAGAGAGACTTGATGAGTTAACCCAAAAATTGAATACCATAACTCAGCAAAAAGATGCTCTGGAAGAAGAGGTATTGTCATTAAGAGATAAATTGATTAATATGCGTGAAACCGACAAGGCCATGAAGGATTTGCAGGATGAATTGCAGAAGGTTCAGATGGCAGCTGGTACTATTCCCGTTGAAGGTCCAGGTATCATAGTATCTCTAAATGACAGCAACCTGAATATGCAACCGGGAGATAATGCTAATTATTCTATCGTGCATGATACTGATTTATTAATTCTAGTGAATGAACTGAAAGCTTCCGGAGCTGAAGCTATAACAATAAATGGTGAACGGCTTACTGCCATGTCAGAAATCCGCTGTGCAGGAACATTAATTCTGGTCAACTGGACTAAAATCGGACCTCCTTTTCTTATTGAGGCCATCGGGGATCCTGATATGCTGCAGAGCGGGCTAATGCTGAATGGAGGACATCTTACTACCCTGAAATATTTGGGACTTCAGACCAGCTTGCAAAAAATGGAGAATATTAAATTGCCGGCCTATAGTGGACCCATGAAGATAAAATACGCAGTCCCTGCTCAGTATAAAGAAAAGGCGGAGTAGACTTATGTGGGTATTGATAATCTTTTGTTTATTGGTGGGATTGGTATTAGGGTTTCAAATACCAGTACTTCTTCCTCTGGTATATACCAAGTATATGTCAATAGCTGTCCTGGCAGCCCTGGACTCAGTTTTTGGCGGAATTCGAGCCTATATGGAGGATAGCTTTGATAATATTATTTTCCTCAGTGGCTTTTTTGTTAACATGCTTTTAGCTGCGGGCTTAGCCTATATGGGTGACAGGTTAGGGGTAGAACTCTACTTGGCCGCGGTGATAGTATTCGGGGTTCGCCTATTCAATAATTTGGGTATAATTCGTCGATATCTATTAAAAAAACACTAAATAAAATTATACTTAATTAAAGGAATAACAAAGCATTTGTGGTATTTAAATGTATAAGTATTCATAAGGGGTGCGTTGTTATCAAGAAAAGAAATATAGTGGTTAGTCTGGATATCGGCAGTAGTAAGATTAGGGCCGCCATGGGCGAGGTTAACTACGGTGAAGATATTAATATATTGGCGATAACAACGGTAGACAGTCAAGGTTTAAGAAAAGGCAATATTATTGATATAGAAGCTGCAGCCAGGTCCATTGATGAATGTTTGCATAAACTGGAGAGAATGGCTGGAGTAGAAATAACCAATGCTGTGGTGGGTTATTCAGGCAACAGCATCAACACTCTGAATAACCGTGCGGTGGTAGCCATAGGTAATTCAGATTATGAAATAACTGTTGAAGATAAGGTCCGGGTGTTGCAATCAGCTCGCAATGTAGCTCTGCCTCTGGACAGATGTGTGGTTCAGACTATTGAGAGACAGTATATTGTTGATGGATATGATGGGGTAAAGGACCCTTTGGGAATGGTAGGCAGCCGGCTGGAAGCTGAAGTTACTATTGTTATTGCGGCTACCGCTGCGATACAGAATCTGCAGAGAAGTACCGGTAGGATTGATCTGCAAATTAACCAACTGGTATATAACCCCATTTTAGCTGCTGAATCTGTTTTACTGCCGGCGGAGAGAGAAATGGGGGTAGCCCTGATTGACATTGGGGGAGGAACAACTGATATTAGTTATTTCGAAGGCGGCAACCTGTTGTGTGCCTCGGTGTTGCCGGTGGGAGGGGATTATATTACCAGAGATCTGGCTATAGTATTAAAAACCTCTTTAGAAGATGCAGCAAAAATAAAGGAAAAGGATGGGGTAGCAGGTCCGATCCAGGCTTCTGCTGATGTTATCATTAATGTCCATAACTTGCATGGAAAAGAGGTCAGACAGGTATCTCAGCAGGTAATCGCAGACATTATTTATGCCCGGGTGATACAAATGATGGAAATGATATACGCAGAATTGAAACAGTTTAATTGTTTGGACAAAATGCCGGGTGGTATAGTACTTACGGGCGGTGGAGCTCACCTGGCCGGTATTGAAGAAATCATGGAAGAATATATGGATGTCACAGTAAGATCAGGCATACCTGAAAACTTAAGAGGTGTTCCAGCAGATATTAGCCGACCTGAGTATGCTACAGTTATCGGGGGACTCATTTATTCTGGTAAAGATATAGATATAGGTTATGAGAACAAACATGGTGTTTCAGGCCTATTTAATAAAGTGAATTACTGGTTGAGAGAATTTTTTGGGTAAATTTAGAGGAGGTTTATTACATGCCATTAGATTTTGATGTAGATATGCACCAGTTTGCGAACATCAAGGTTATCGGTATTGGGGGAGGCGGCAACAACGCCATCAACCGCATGATAGAAGCCGGGCTAAAAGGGGTTGAATTTATTGCCGTTAACACTGACGCACAGGCATTGTATCTTTCCCGTGCTGAAAAGAAAATACAGGTTGGCGGCAAGCTGACCAAAGGTTTGGGGGCCGGCGCAGATCCAGAAATTGGTATGAAAGCGGCGGAGGAAAATGCCGATGAGATTAAAGCATCCCTGCAGGGTGCA
>CAZXIR010000010.1:27819-29594 GCA_964640845.1 uncultured Syntrophomonas sp. | reverse complement strand
GGCAGCTGGGTAGGAGACGATGTATGTGATACCGGCAAAACTTCACCGCCGGATAAGGCCTTGCCGTTCATCATGCGTCCGGAAGGTAAAGGCTGTTTCTTTGCTGCTAAAACTTCCATGAAGGATGGTCCTTTCCCCGAACATTATGAACCATGGGAAAGCCCGACCGCCAATACTATGAATTCTCAGAACTTAAACCCGGCCACCAAGGTCTGGGAGCCCGATAAACAGGGTACCGCTGACAAGTATCCAATAATAGCAACTACCTATCGCGTAGTGGAACACTGGCAGACTGGTGCTTTGACCCGTAACCTGCCCTGGTTGGCAGAGCTTATGCCGGACATGATGATCGAGTTGAGTGAAGAACTGGCCAGGGAAAAAGATATCAAAAATGGACACAAGGTTCTCATTTCAACTACCCGTGGCGATATTGAAGCAGTAGCCTGTGTAACCAAACGTTTCAAACCCTTCAATATACACGGCAAGAAAGTACATGAAATTGGCCTTCTCTGGCAGTACGGTTTTAAAGGCTATGCCACCGGCGACCCGGCTAACCGCCTGACTCCGCATGTAGGATGCGCCAACACCATGATTCCTGAATACAAAGCATTTCTATGCGATGTAAGGAGGGCTTAGATATGGCAAATTTAACTAATCTTTATGATGTTAGCAAATGTACAGCATGTCGGGGTTGCCAGATAGCCTGTAAGGATTGGAACCAGCTTCCAGCAGTTATCGAACCATTTAAAGGTAACTACCAGACCCATAAAGACACTAATGGTGACACCTATACTATCGTAAGATTCATAGAAGGCGAAGATCCGGTAAACGGCGTATACTGGAACTTCCTCAAGTATCAGTGCATGCACTGCTCTGATCCGGCCTGTATGAGTGTCTGCCCGCAGGGAGCTTATTCCAAGACCTCCTGGGGAGCGACCTATCATGACCCGGACAAATGCATCGGATGCCAGTACTGCACTTATGCATGTCCTTTTGAGATTCCCAAGTACCGCAAGAGAGAAGACAAGATCACCAAGTGTACTCTCTGCGTAGACCGGGTCGAAGAAGGACTGACCCCGGCCTGTGTCCGCACCTGCCCCACCGGAGCTTTGAAGTTCGGTGATCGGGATGAACTCCTGGTAGAAGCGGAAGAAAGGGCCAAATTCCTTCAGGCCAATGGCTTCCCACGCGCAACTATTTATGGTCGGGTGGAGCTCGGTGGTTTAAACAAATTATATGTTCTTACTGATACTCCAGATAAATTTGGATTACCGATTGATCCCAAGGTACCGGGACAGATCAGCTTCTGGCAGAACTGGGTACAGCCTTATTTTGGATGGCTTATTCCAGTTGCCCTGGCTGGATCGGCAGTAAGTTTTGTAACTACCAGAATACTAGCCAATAAAAATGGAAACCATACGGAAGGAGGTCATGAGTAATGCAATTGATTCCTGAATATAAAGGGGATGTTCCTCGAGTAGAAAGATTCAATTTCCTATCCAGGTTTACCCACTGGGGACATACCGTGACCTTTTTGCTCTGTCTCTTTACCGGTCTGGCACTTTTCCTGGATAGTGCCGACTGGCTGGCAGCAATATTTGGCGGTTTCCATGGAGCAGGCTTGGTACACAGATGGGCAGCTGTATTTATGACCATTATAGTGATAATATTCGCAGTAGGAAATTTCAAGGTATTAATAGCCTGGATCAAAGACATACTCCGCTTTGGTATGAACGACATCAAGTTTCTCATGTTATTTCCCTTTGAGTTTCTGG
>CAZXIR010000010.1:4765-27809 GCA_964640845.1 uncultured Syntrophomonas sp. | reverse complement strand
TAAAAGTACCACCTCAGACCAAGTTTAACGGAGGTGAAAAAGGAAACTCCATGCTGACACCCACCGCCGTGATATTCTTGATATTGAGCGGCTACATCATGTGGTTTCCGGCAATATTCCCGGCTGGTCTGGTGAGACTGGCTTATCCTATCCATGATATCAGTATGGTTCTAGCAACTATGATGGTATGTATGCATGGATACCTGGGATCTTTCCATCCCGGCTCTGGAGAATCTTTCTGGGGTATGTGGAAAGGCACAGTCAGAGAAGATTGGGCTGAACATCATCATAAAGTCTGGTATGATGAAACTTACGGTGACAAAAAAGCCAGTAGTGATGAATAACACCTGATAATCCGCTACTATTAAAAGGGGGAGTTTACTCCCCCCTTTATGTTTATTGAGGAAACACTTAGACCGTTCTGTTACTCGATACTAATTTTAAAGAAGCAGGGAGATTCCAGCGGTTCTATGTTTTTTCTTTTCCTGGAATCTATAGCAAGGAGTGATAGTAATGAACAGAAATAGTCCAGTTGATCTACCAGATGGATATCTTGATTTCTATAAAAATCTGGAAACATGGCAGAATGAACAACAAATCATATTACAGAAGACAATCTCTTCCAAACCGATGGATAATGTACTATTATTAATTTCAGAGCAAAAAAAACCATTAATAACAGACAACTTTGTTATTGATTCACAACAATACCTTACAGTCTTTCAGGGGCTGCTTGATTTTATGAGCGAAGCGCGACCTGACTCAAAAAGCAGCCTGGATGATCTCAGATTAAAATGTGAAACGTTTGATTACGCCAAACAAATAAAAGACTTTTTAAACAATGACTTCAAATCTTTCGCCCTATTGGCAAAGGAAAATGTAGTATCTTACGAATTATTGATATTCCTTTTCGACCACTCTATCAGGCCATTCTTGAGGTTGTATGCTGCACCTTACCAGGAAAAATTAAGGGAAGATACTTTCCAGCATTGGGATTTCCCCACCCTATGCCCTGTCTGTGGAGCCAAGTCCCATTTCAGCCGCCTCAGGCCTATTGACAATCGCAGGTTCATGTTCTGCGACCGCTGTTTCACGGAGTGGGAAACCCGATATCTTCAGTGTGTGCACTGCGGCAATGATACACCTGGAACTATTCAATATAGCTCCGTTGAAAATGATGATGCCTATCAGATATACACTTGCGAAAAATGTAAAGGCTATCTAAAAACCTATGATGAACGCCTAGGTGGTGGGAGCACGGACCTTTTTATTGCCAACATGAAGACCATTTATCTGGATATGCTGGCCCAGGAAAAAGGATATACCAACCACGACATTTAATTATAAAATACCTTGGTGGGGATGAAGGCTTAAGGTTAGCGCAGGGGGAAAGGCGATTAGAAGAGCGTAAACATAACTCTTGCCAATCAATCAATCTAAAAAATTGCTGGGCTAACTTACACTTAAGAGCTAAGACCGGCCCCAAGCTAACCTTAAGCCTTCAGCCCCACCTTCACCCAATTTTCATTAGGGGTTTTACAAGAATACCTTCATGGGGATGAAGGCTTAAGTTTAGCGCAGGGGGAAAGGCGATTAGAAGAGCGGGAACATAACTCTTGTGAATCAATCAATCTAAAGAATTGCTGGGCTAACTTACACTTAAGAACTAAGACCGGCCCCAAGCTAACCTTAAGCCTTCATCCCCACTTTCACCCAATTTTCATTAGTGGTTTATACAAAAAACCAGGTCAGATAAAGTTATCCGGCCTGGTTTTATTTGCTTAAACTAAAACTAATCTAATGTTTCCTCATTATCATCTGTAGCACAGCGACCTTGACGATGCCTATGTTGACGACAATTGTTGACCAGCTCGTAATTGCCACCTTCAAGAGCCAGTATTTTTGAATTTATTATAGCATCAGCTACCTTTTGCCTTGCTTCCATCAAAACCCTTTGAAATGTGGTCCGGGACACTCCCATCTCCACTGCACAATCTACCTGATCCAATCCTACCAGGTCTTTTAATCGCAGGGCTTCTGCCTCTTCTATTTTCAATGTAATCTCTTCCAGATCATAGGCAGGTATGCCGGCAGGCTTAAAGAAATTGGACCTAGGTATATGGCCAACCCGCCGACATTTTGTTTTTCTTGGCATTTATTAATTCTCCTTTTTACAGACCATTTTAAGTGAGAGTTTTGCATGATTAACTTTTGCTAAGCCGTTCTATATTTAGCTGCCCTTACAAAGTGATGGCACTATAACTTGTGTCTTAGTCATTTTTGAATTAAGCAAAATTCTCAAGTTATTAATTTACCTAGTATTATACATTACATTGTCCAGGCAGACATCATTTAAATTAAGGCTACCCACTTTTAAGCATATTCCTGGCTACTGCGTCTCTTTTCTCTCCCAATGCCCTCTCCAAGGGAATATACTGCAGAGCCTCGGTCCAGCAAAACTCTACACATTGTGGTGATCCTCCGCACAAATCGCATTTGATTGCTGTGCCTCGGGCCACGCTAAAGTTCGCATGTCCAAATGGACAGGCCTGTACACACTGTCGGCAGCCAATACAAAGGTTGGTGTTAATTGCTACATCACCACTATCAGAATTCTTAGTAATTGCTCCGGAAGGACATACGCTGACGCACGGTGGCGATTCGCAGAATGCACAGGTTAGCGGCACATTAAAAGCTTGGGTAGGATACCTGACCACTCTTATTCGTGACAGGGCTGGTGAACAAATATCCTCATGGACCAGAGAACATATCATTTCACAAGTACCACAACCCACACACTTATGATAATCTACAAAAATTAATTTATCCATATTTTCCTCCCCCTCCCTACTTAATATTCAGCAACATATCTCCTGGAGTCTAAATACCAAGCCATAGTCGAAATCAAACCCTTATTAAGCAGCACTTTCCTGGCCTCGGATAAAGTTGTTCCCTTTTTTACCATGGTAAATATTGCTGCTGCACCATCCAGGCTGCCGATGCATTGATATCCTGCTATTCTGTCATTAACCACCAGGAGCCGGTAATACAAATCTTTACTTTCCTGTTCAATGACTTCCACTTCATATTCGGCCAAACCCTTAAGGTTTAAGCCTATAGCAATACAAGGTATACCCATTATTTCTTCGATAACTACACTGCAGTTGCCTTCGTATTCATAGGACTGCCCCATACAATTGGCTGCTGCAATGTCAGCCTGTCTTTTAGCACTTGACCATAGTAGGCTCAAAGATGGTTTCCCAGTAAAAACATGGGGTGACTGTACACAATCACCACAAGCAAAAACTGCCGGGTGACTGCAACGCATATTTTTATCTACTTCAATTCCTCCCAGATCACCTATTCTCAAACCTGCCTTGCGGGCTAATTCGTTATTCTGTCTGACCCCGGCCGCCCAGATAACGGTATCACATTCAATACTCTGCCGGTTAGTCTTCAGTCTTTCCACCTTATCTTTCCCCAGTACTTCAGTAACCCGTTCTCCTGTAATTACCTGGATGTTCTCCTGTTCCAGCAAAGTTTGTATCCTGTTTGCTGGCTTCTTATCATACAGAAGGGGCATTATCCAGTCCTGCATTTCAACCACACTTACTTTACAGCCGCGATTCCTAAGGGCACCAGCGGTTTCTATCCCAATATTACCAGCACCTACTACTACTGCCCGGCTCGGTTGGTGTTCCATGATTAACTCTATATCACCAGGGGTCTTGATCACAAAGTTGCCCTTCAATCCTGATCCTTCTACAGGTGCGATTATCGGACGGCTTCCGGATGCCATGATAAGGCAATCGTAGTCATATTTTTTACCTTTGGTTTCCAGCCATTGGTTTTTCAGGTCGATATTCTCTACTTCCTGGCCAAAACAGGTTTTGATTTGTTGCGCTTTATAATTATCAATAGTTTTTAAATAGGTCTTATCAAGAGAAATCCATCCCGCCAGCACATCAGGCAAAGCACAGGCAGAATATTCCGGAAAGGGTTCTCGGGCGAACATAATTATCTCATTTTCCGAACTGTATTTTCTTATACTAGCTGCTGCTTGATTACCAGCAGCTCCATTGCCTACGATGAGTACCCTCATAGGTTTCCTCCTTATTTACAAAAGCCCCCGGTCTGTCTCCAGAATCTGTAATCCAGCAGCTCCTCTCCTCTTTTCGTCTGCTGCTGCAAATATATCTATATAGGTCAAGGCCCCGGTAGGACAGAATTTTACGCACTGTGGGTCTCCCGAGCATAAATCGCAGTTTACAGCTACTTCGTTTATGGAATCCCATACCACAGCGGAGAAAGGACAAGCAATCTCACAGGCTCGACAGCCTATACATCTATCCACATGGCGCAGGGTCAAATCTGTATCATGGTCCTTATAGATTAGGTTCATGACACAAAATGTCTCACAGGGAGGATAGACACAGTGCATGCAGACCACCGGCACATTAAGTGCGAATTCTTCATGATGGTTTATTTTTATCCTGGAGTAGGCTGGATGCCACTGCCCGGCCTTGTAGGCTGAACAAACCAGTTGGCATATACCACATCCATCACAGGCCTCAGCATTAACCACTATTCTCTTCATTTGCACCCCATCTTCTCGCTATTATCCGGATTAATCAGTCAGCTTTAACCGGACCAGAGTATCTTCACCAGGCTTCCCGGTCTTACCATCCCAGCCCCGAACCTGATAATATTTTTCTAATACACCTTGTACTTTCTGTTCATCCAAAATATTCCCATCAACCGCCTCTTCATAGAAACGCCGGGGAAATTTGCTGGCATTGGCTTCTTCACCTTCCCTTAGATTGAAGAGCTTAATTAAATTCCAGGTTCGTTCGGAGCTTTCCATTAAATCAGCTGCAGAAAAATCAATTCCAGTAAATGCCCGGCAGGCTTGTGCAAGGATGGTAGGTCCTACCTTTTCCATTACTGGCGGCCGAATACAAATACCTACCGAGTTATATAGATTGATCAAATCTTCTGCCCATTTGGACATTTCTGCAATATCAACAGTATCATTTTCCAGATCAATAGCTTTGTGCTTTATATCTTCCGGCATATCCAGTCTATCGTACATAGGCTTCTTAAATCCAAATCTTTCCTTCATATATTCTTCATCTTTATCGTTATAACGAAGGTTCTCAACTGGATTACGACAGCGCAGATGGTCTCCTCCTCTGATATTGGTAAGCATACCCAAGGTCCAGGTAGACCAGCGGCCCCGAGGGTCAATCATGGGTATTTCCATACCCTTTATGTGGATGGCATACCTTTCGGCATCGGCAAATTGTTCTGCCGCCCTTTTGGTTCCTTCTGCCAGTATATCACCGATACCTTCTCTATTTATAATCAGGTGTAAAAGCTTAAAAGCGGCCTCATCATCCCCAAAATCCAGTTCAAACCCAATGTCTTCGGTAGTTATAATACCCTTTTTATATAGCTCTATGGCAAATCCCAAGACCCCTCCGGCACTGACCATATCTATCCCATATCGCTGGCATATTTCACTGGCCTTAATAATTGCTTCGGTATCCAAGCCTACGGTGGCCCCAAAAGACATTACCGGAGTGATTTCCAGATCCTTCATTTTTACTCCGGCATATTTGCCTTCCTTGATCTCCGCCCAGTGCCCGCAGGCTATGATACAGGACTGACAGGCCACATGCCGGCTGCCGTATTTATCCACTATTTGCCGGCCCCCAATTTCTTTCCAATTAGGCAGAGTTCCTTTGGTAAAATTATGGGCCGAAATAGCCTTATTTTTTCCGTAAGCTATACTGGCATTTAATGTGCCATATTCAGTAAAGGCCATATAAGAAGAAGCTGATTTTATCAGCTGCTGACCTTTTCTAACTGCTTCCAGCATAGCTGCTTTATCATGAACCTTGCTGCCCCGGGTTCCTCTTACAGCGATGGCTTTAAGGTTTTTAGATCCCATGACTGCTCCCAGTCCCGTGCGTCCCCACCCATCATAACGGCCATTTTCAATGCTGGCAAATCGCACTAGGTTTTCTCCCGCAGGTCCTATCAGAGCCACTTCCACTCCGTAATGCTTCTGTTCCAGTATATCTACGGTTTCCCAGCACTCCTTGCCCCATATAAACCCAGCATCGAGTATCTCAACCTCTTCGTCATTGATGACTATATAAACCGGTTTCTGTGACTTACCCTTGACTATTAGAGCATCATAGCCGGCTGTTTTAAGCTGGGTACCGAAAAAAGCACCGGAATTGGAGGTGCCGAATTGACCGGTTAAAGGAGATTTAGCAGAGGCCTCGATACGCGCCGCAGTTGGAAAGGGTGTCCCCACTAGGGTACCTGCAGCAAATGCCAAGACATTATCTTCTCCTAAGGGGTCGGCTCCAGCCGGTATTTCATCATATAGAATTCTAGCATTAAACCCTATGCCACCTAAATATTGCTTGATCAAATCAGTTTCTATTACCTTGGCAGTGATTGATCCCGTGGATAAATCTATTTCCAGTATTTTACCGGGGTAATCATTCATTAGTAAAACACCCCTCTCCTTCACTTTGTCTTATTATAAACCTGTCCTGCAACATTTTTGGATTAATTTAGGTTCGAAAAGTATGCAAATAACCCCTTATAATCCACTTTCCCCCTATGCCAACAGTCACCCTTGGGTTGATATCATTTATATCTAATTATCTGACATCAATCTACTCACCAATAGAAGATAATTCCCTATACCTGCCCGGCTAAAACCTTCGCAATCCAAATTATGCCTAACCCATTTAATTTTGATGCAATTAACTTGTACACAAATTAATTATAGATTAATAAACCCTGTTGTGCAATAACCCTAATATAGGGTTATTGCTACAACAGGGTTGTTTTGTGATTGATTATATTAGGGCCGCCAGTTTTTTAGCTGCTCTTTCGGCCTGTTCCAGTACCTGCTTTTCATCAAAAGTGGCTATATTTCTATTTTCCATAATTACCTGGCCGTTAATAATTACGGTGTCTACATCACTGGCCTGGGCCGAGTAAACAACATTAGCTATCACATCATGAACGGGCTTCATATGGGCCTCATTCAGACTGATGAGGATCAGGTCGGCTTTTAATCCGGGCTGCAGTCGACCTATTTCATTGCCTAGACCGAGGGCTCTGGCACCATACGAGGTTGCCATCTCTATGGCTTGATAAGCTGGTAGAACAGTCGGGTCCATACTATTGACTTTATGTAATAAGGCACAAGTACGCATCTCCTGCAACATATCCAGGTTATTGTTGCTGGATGCACCATCGGTACCGAGTGCCACCCCAATACCGGCCGCTAACATTTCAGGTACTGGAGCAATACCGCTGGCCAATTTCATGTTGCTTTCCGGGTTATGAGCCACTCCTACCTCATAGTTTTTGAGCAGGGTTATATCAGCCGGGGTCATATGCACACAATGGGCAGCTATGGTGGGTATTTCAATCAATCCCACTTCCTCCATCAGCCCCACCGGGGTCTTTCCATACTGCCGTTGGATATCCTCTAATTCACCTTTGGTTTCTGCTATATGGATGTGAATACCAACATTATACTCCTTGGCAAGAGCAGTTACCCGCTTCAGGTATTCAGGAGGACAGGTATATGGTGCATGTGGTCCCAGCCTGAAGTTAATCCTTTCATCAGCAGCCCGATGCCATTTTTCTATCAGTTCCCGGCTCTCCTCCAGACCACTCTCTGCTTCTGGTCCAACTCCTATTAATCCTCGAGCCAGAACGGCTCTTATACCTGTTTCCTTAACCGCCCGAGCAGTTTGTTCCATAAAAAAATACATATCGTTGAAGGTAGTTGTTCCAGATTTAATCATCTCCAGAATAGCCAGCATGCTTCCCCAATACACATCGTCTGCCGTCAGCTTAGCTTCCAGGGGCCATATTTTATTTTCCAACCACTCCATCAAGGGCAGGTCGTCTGCATAACCTCTCATAAGGGTCATAGCAGCATGAGTATGGGTGTTAACCAACCCCGGCATCAATAACTTGTCTCGCCCATCAATTACCTTGTCATAGCTTCCCAAGGGTGCCTGTCCCGGTCCTACTTCTTTTATGATGGCATCTTCAATTATCAAATAACCCTCATCTATAAAGACATCCCGGTCAGTCATAGGCAAAATGCAGGTATTTTCCAGTAGTATACGCACCTTCAAATCCTCCTTGTAAAATAAATGGGGAACGCCCTTAAAAGATATTAAAGATCTGGTTTTTTATTCTGACCATAGCTTTTAAATTTGTGATTAAGCTCTTTGATTTGTGCTTCCGGCAATGAGTTGATCTCTCCAATTCCCCGAGCGTAAATGGCCACCCGGGAGGTCTTTTCTACTACATAACATATCCGTAAAGCCTCTGCCATGGAGGCTCCCACTGCCACTAGACCATGATTGGCCAGCAAAACGGCCTTTTTTTCCTCACCTAAGGCTTTTACTACCGTTTCTGCCAGTGCATAAGTACCACAAAGGGCATAATCAGCTACTGGCACCTCATGACCGATGACTTGAGCCGTTTCTTCCAATATCACCGGAATATTTTTGCGGGCTACGGCAAAGGCGGTAGCATAAATGCTGTGCACATGAACGATGGCATTCACGTCAGAGCGTTTTTGATATATTCCCATGTGCATTGGGGCCTCACTGGAAGGTTTCAGACTTCCTTCAATCACTCCATAAGTGCTATCAACTATGACTATATCCTCCATAGTCAATGAATCATACTTTACCCCACTGGGGGTAATAACCATTAGATCATCATTACACCTGGCACTCACATTTCCCCAGGTTCCTATAACCATACCGTTCTGTGATATCTCCCGGGCGGTATTCAATACCTGTCGGCGTTCTTCCAGATACAGCACTTTCTCACCCCTTGGTATTAATTTTAGCCTTTTCCAATCCATAAACATATGATGGTCTTATGATACCTTTTTCGGTTATAATTCCAGATATCAAATGATGAGGAGTTACATCAAAGGCCGGGTTAAATACCTCTACCTCAGGTACGGTTGAATAAGTACCTGCCATTTGCCTCACCTCATCTTGATGCCGCTCTTCTATAGGAATTGAGTCCCCGGTTTCTATACTCAAATCTACTGTAGATAAAGGGGCGGCCACGTAGAATGGTATATTATTATAATGAGCCAGAACCGCTAAAGAAAAAGTGCCGATTTTATTGGCAACATCTCCATTAGCTGCAATACGATCAGCACCAACGATTACTAGGTCAATGTGCCCCAGTTTCATGGTATAGCCAGCCATACTGTCGGTAATCAGACATACGGGTATACCTTCCTGCAGCAACTCCCATACTGTTAAACGGGCACCCTGCAGGACCGGTCTGGTTTCACAGGCCCACACCCTTTTCAGCTTCCCGCGGCTGGCAGCTGAGCGTATTACTCCCAATGCAGTTCCATAACCACAGGTGGCTAGTGCTCCGGCATTACATATAGTCATTATATTGGACTCCAGGCCTACTATTTCTTGGCCATATTCCCCCATAGCTTTGTTGATATTAATATCTTCCTCAAACATCTTTTCCGCCTCAGATATTAGAGCCTGAGCAATGCTTGCCAAGTCCTGACCTCGGTGGGCTTGGTAAGTCTTATCCATTCTTTCTAGAGCCCAAAATAGATTTACCGCTGTAGGTCTGGTTGCTGCCAGGAGTTTTTTGGTCTCCTGGAAATGCTCATCAAGTCCTGCTGCAGAACCGGTATAATTATGTACTGCCATAGCCAGACCAAAAGCGGCAGTCACACCTATAAGTGGTGCTCCTCGTACTTTTAGCTTTTGAATCGCTTCCGCCACTTGGCTGCTATTGCTGCACCTCTCATAAGTCAATATCTGAGGCAGTCTGCTCTGATCCAACAGCATAACTGCATGGTCGTCAAAATAGATGGTTTTTATCATTTGTTGACTCCAGTTTGATTAAGAATCTGAGCACAATCACACTTTTTATCTTCGGTAATATATTTGACACTCTCCATCATCAGTTGCCTCACATCACTGGTACTATTCTTCATTACCTGCAGTACTTCACTATGGGTCAGGATATTCGGTGAGATACCTGCGGCATGATTGGTAATAATGGAGATGTTAGCATAACAAATCCCTAGTTCTCTAGCCAGACCGACCTCCGGTACACTGGTCATACCCACTAAGTCGCCCCCTAGTTGCTTAAACATAGATATTTCTGCTGCAGTCTCGAATCGCGGTCCTTCAGTACATACATAAGTACCACCATTTTGGATGGATAACCCTAATTCTATCCCTGCTTTACTTAAAGCCTCCCTGAGTTCCTTACAATAAGGGACGGTCATATCGCAGTGTATTACTCCCTTTTCACCGCCTTCATAGAAAGTGTTTTTCCTGACTTTGGTAAAATCCAGAAACTGATCGGCCAACACAAACGTGCCCGGTCTCAAATCCAGGTTCAAGGATCCTACGGCGGCCGTGGCCAGTATATTCTTAACCCCTAACATGTTCAAGGCCATAATGTTAGCCCGGTAATTTATCAGGTGCGGCGGGACACTGTGCAGAGATCCATGGCGGGGAATAAAGGCTATATCTTCACCGGCATGACTGCCAATGGTAACTTTCACATCCCCATAAGGCGTATTCTGAATAGTTTCCTTTATATTATCCAACATCCTGGGGTTATAAACCCCTGTGCCCCCAATTATAGCCAGCTTTATCATATTTACTTCCTCCTTTGATACGTTGATACGGGTATTCAAATAATTATGATTTCTTAGAATCTTCTAATAACTTTACAGTCAAAAACTAATGAAAATAGGCTGTAAAACCTTATTCTTCAAAAAGGGCCCGGGCAAATACTTCGGGATCAAATTCCTTCATATCATCCATACCCTCACCTATGCCTACAAATCTTACCGGAATCTTAAGTTCGCTAGCAATCCCCAGTATTACACCGCCTTTAGCAGTCCCATCCAGTTTAGTTAATACAATACCGGTTACTCCGGTAGCCTCTTCAAATATTCTAGCCTGACTAATGGCATTCTGCCCGGTCGTAGCATCTAAAACCAGGAGTACTTCCTGAGGTCCGGTGGGTACCTCTCGCTCTATAATTTTTCTGATCTTGCTGATTTCCTTCATTAAATTAGTTTTATTATGCAGGCGGCCGGCGGTATCAATAATTAAAACATCTGCTTTGCGTGCCTTGGCAGCACTTATAGCGTCAAACACTACTGCCCCGGGATCAGATCCTTCCTGGTGTTTTATTAAATCCACCCCGATCCGATCAGCCCATATCTGCAGTTGATCGATAGCTGCTGCTCGGAATGTGTCTGCAGCAGCCAGTATAACCCGCTGCTGCTCATTCTTGAACTTATAGGCCAGCTTGGCAATGGAGGTGGTCTTTCCGGCCCCATTCACCCCCACTACCATTATTATCTTAGGAGTATAGAACTCCAGATCCAGCTCTGCTTCTTCATAATTGAGCATCTGTCCTACTTCATCTGCTATAATGCTCATAACTTCAGAAGAATCCGATATTTTTTTCTTACGTGCGGTTTGTTTGACTTTGGCCACTAACTCCAGAGAGGTGTTAACTCCCACATCCGCCTGAATCAGTATTTCCTCCAGTTCCTCCCAAAAATCATCATCCAGTTTTTTGCTGCTCTTAATCAATTCATTTATTTTGCCGCTAAGATTGTTCCTGGTCTTACTCAGCCCCTGTTTAAACTTGTCAAATAATCCGTTTTTTCTCTTTTTCTTGGGATTTGCATCTGCTTGCGCCGGGGCTTCGGTTATGCTGATCTGGGCTTCAGCCTCGGTCTCAACAGCAGTTGGTATAGACTCTTCATTATTAGGTACTAGCGGTTGCTGCTTGACCTGGTCGGTATTTTCTTTTTCTTTTTTTTTACTTTTACGCTTAAATAGTGCCATTCTTACCCCACCTTGATTAATTATTATCCGGCTAGACTTTCAGCCTCTTTAATGTTAAGGGTCAATACCTTAGATATTCCTTTTTCCGACATGGTAACCCCATAAATATTGTCACTCGATTCGATAGTAGGCTGTCTGTGAGTGATAATGATATATTGCATCTCCCGCGCCATATTCCTCAAAAAACTCGAAAACCTGATTAAATTGGTGTCATCTAAAGAGGCATCGATTTCGTCCAGTATGCAAAACGGGGCTGGTTTTAACCTCAATAAGGCAAATATAAAGGCTATACAGGTCAAGGCCCGCTCTCCACCCGAGAGAAGATTCAGGGACTGAGTTTTCTTACCCGGGAGTTTAACTTCTATATCCAGACCTGCTTCTAATCTATCTTTACCCTGTTCCATCTTCAAACTAGCTTCACCACCGCCGAAGATCTCCTGAAATGTCTGGGCGAAACTCTGATCAGCATCCCTGATAAAATCAGCAAACTCCCGGGACATTATTTTCTCCGTTTCTTGCAACAAATCATTAAGAGTATCCCGGGCCTGTAACAAGTCTTCATACTGCTGATTCATAAATCCATAGCGATCATTGACAGCTTCGAATTCTGCTATCGATTCCAAATCTACTGACCCGATCTCTTCCAATTGAAGGGACAAAAGTTCTGACCGCTGTCTGAAATCTCTCAGTTGAGCTGAAGAAAACTGGGGTTCCCCTATATCTGGTTGGTTATTATAGTCATTACGCCATCTACTATTTAGAACCTCAAATTCAGTTTCCAATCGAGCTAATCCAATATCCATGTTCCGGCAGTTATTCTCCAGCTGTATCAAGGTCAGCCTGAGGGGTGAGATTTCCTTACGCACTTTTTCTATCCTCTTCTGACACTTCTTTTCTTCCTCCTGCTGGAATAATATTTGATTATAAAGAATACTCACAGCCTCTTTTTTCTCGGCTATTTCAATTCTGGTCAAGTCCATTTTGCTAATTTCACTTTCCAGTAAATTTGAAAGACGTTCCTGCAGTTCGCGGGCCTCCAAACTGGACTGCTGATAAGAAGTCTCCACTTGCCTGAATTGGGCTATATTCTTTTCAATGCTTTCTAATTCCCTTTTCTTCGAATCCAACTGCTCTTGATAGGAAATAAGCCGTTCCCTGTGTACTTCATAGTTTCTTTTATTAATATCAATTTTTTCTTTTAATGCTTCCAATTCTTGCGACTCATCTTCACTGCTGCCATGAATAGAATTTTGCTTCATCTGCAGTTCTTCCATTTCCAACATCAGTTTTTCCCAGTTGGCCTCCAATTGTACTAATTGATCGATGCTAGCTTCCCATTCTCTTCGATCATTAATTATCTGATCATTAGTCATAACAGCCTGTTTATCAATAATTTCTAAACGAAATTGTTTTTCCATAAGAGTATTTTTTTTCTCTTCCACTTGTTTTTGTATGGTCTCATATTCTCGGAGAATATTTTCATTTTCCTGTCGATTCTGCTCCAAGCTCTCTTTAACTCGCTCCTCTTGTTGCAAGAAATTTTTCTTTTCTTTTTTCCGCTGCAAGGGGGTCTCTTTTCTCTTATCATTAATACCCCCGGTCATGGCTCCGCTTGCATTTATAAGCTCCCCTTCCAGGGTAACGACTTGCAAAGGGTAGCTGGTACTCTTAAAAACTTTTATTCCCGTCTCCATATCTCTTACCAGTACAACCCGTCCCAGCAGGTATCTAACTGCTTTTTGATATTCATGTTGATATTGTATAATATCTGAAGCTATCCCCAATACCCCGTCTAACCTGTCCAGCTCTTCTTTAATATTATTGGGAACCGGGCTACTTAACAGAATGTCCAATGGTAAAAAAGTTAATCGTCCCAACTTGGTTCTTTTGAGATACTCTATTGCCTCCCTGGCATTTTCACTGTTTTTAACGATTATGTTTTCCACTTTTCTTCCCAAAGCAGTCTCTATAGCTGTTTCCAAACCCAAAGGTACATCTATCACTTCTCCTACTAAACCTTTGATTCCCCTGAGTTGTCCCTTTTCAGAGGCTTCCAGTACTGACTTTACTCCCCGGGAATATCCCTCCCGGTTCCGTTCCATATCGTTTATAAAAAGCAGTTTTTTATCTATTTTCAATTCTTCTTCACTGAGTTGCGCATACTGAGAAGTGTTGGCCTTAAGTAATTCTTCTATCTCCTGCTTACTATGTTCAATTTTTTCCAAACTATTGCTTAGTACCTTTATTTCTTCACGAAACTGGCTCTTTTCGCTTTCCATGTTATTAAGCAGAGCTTCTTTTTGACTTATTCTAACCCTTAAATCGCTGCTGAGTACATCTATTCGCTCCTTCTTGTCCCTAATTTTCCTCTGCCTTTCTTCAATGTCCAAAAGCTGATTGTTTATTCTGCTTTCTTCCTGCATCCGTTCAAATACTCGAATTTTTTTTTCTTCAAATAGCTGTAAACTTTCCTGTATAGAATGCTCCATATCGACTATTTGCAGATTCAACTGCTCCAAGTTGGTACTCAAAGTTATTAAGTGATCTTTCTGCTGATGGTAATCCACCAGTTTAACGGTTAGGTCTTCCTCCATCTTCTGTAGCATAAGCTGGTACTTGTGCTGGTCTTCAACCGCTACAGTTGTTCTTTCCCGGTAATTCTTTATCCTCTCTTCGCTTAAGCGGACCTCTCCAGCTAAAGATGAAAGCCGGGTATCTGCATTATGTCTATCATCCTTCAAGCTGCTAATCATTTCCCGATAGTCCGACAACAACGTTTCTTCCCGGGCTATAGTTTCTTCCAGTACCTGCACCTGCTTTTTGAGCCCATTGATCTCCTCTTGTTTATGTAACAAAGCCTGGTTTTTCTTGGTCAAGTCTTGCTGCATTTTATTAATCTCAAATTGCAAAATGTTTTGTTCCAACTGCTTTTTTTCTTTATTATAGCTAATATGTATCCTAGCTTTTTCCGCCTTGTTCTCCAGTTCATCCCGGCGCTGTTTCAATTCTCCCAGTATATCCCGCAGTCTGGTCAAATCGTTGCCAGTAGTAGATAGCCTGGTTTTCACTTCATCCCTTTGTTGACGATATTTTATAATTCCCGAAGCTTCTTCCAAGATAAAACGCCGATCCAAAGGTTGTCCATTTAACACCTCTTCCAGTTCTCCCTGGCTGATTATTGAATAACCCTTTTTACCCAAGCCGGTTCCAGAAAACATATTAGAGATATCTTTCAAACGTACCCGTGATTTATTAATATAAAATTCACTCTCCCCGGACCTAAATAGCTTACGGCCTATGGTTATCTCATTATAATCAAACGGCAAGGCCTGATCCTCATTATCAATCGATAACTCAACAAAAGCCATGCCCTGAGCTCTTTTATCATCAGTTCCATTGAATATCACATCTTCACCTTTGTGTCCCCGCAGATGGCGCACATTGCTCTCTCCCAGACACCAGCGAATAGCATCAACTATATTGCTTTTCCCACATCCGTTGGGCCCCACAACCACATTGATACCAGGCTGTAATACAACCTCGGTGGTATCAGCAAATGTTTTAAAACCTTTGATGTCCATTCTTTTTAGGTACACTCTGGTTCCTCCTATTCAACATCGATAATTAATGCTCTTGGTGCGTACATAAGATGTGTTTTTATATTTATAGAACCTTTACGTCTCCGGTACTTATTTTCTCAATTGCTAATCCGGTATCCACTACCAATCTGCCCCGGGAATCAATATCTACATTAATTCCGGACACAATTCGATTGATGCAGTCAATCTTTACCCTCTGGTCCAAATGCAGACACAGTTCCTTAAATTCCTCCAAAATTTGACTGAACCCCTCCTGCTGGAAATCCAGATAGTACATTTCCATGTACTCAAGTACCGCAGCGAGGATAGAATTTATATTTAAATCTAATGATGAATGTTCAGATAACGATGCCGCACTGCTACTCAGTGAACCCAATTGATCTTTATCTACGTCTACATTAATTCCCACTCCGATTATTAAATAGATATCTTCCTCTAAACTGCCCGTCTCCAAAAGTATGCCGGCCAGTTTTTTCCCATCCAGATAAATATCATTAGGCCACTTGATTTTACACTTTTGCTCTATTATTTCTCCCAATCCCTGACTGATGGCTACCGCAAATACCAGGGATAAAAGGGCCATTTTCTCCATAGGCAACCTAGGGTACAGTAATAGGGAGAACCATAACCCACCGGCTGGAGACTCCCAGACTCTCCCGGCTCGGCCTTTCCCTTTAGTCTGAATACTGGCCGCTACCACGGTGCCTTCAGTCATTTCCCCTATATCAAGTGCCCTTTTTATATAATCGCTGGTTGAATCTACCTCATCCAGGTAGATAATTTTCTTACCGATGATTATATTTTTCGCAATATTTGTTAATCTATCAGGCAAAGCGTTAATCCACCTTAAAGTTTTCTAAATTTTTAAATATGATCCTACTGCAAAAAGTCATCTGGACTGTTAATTGTAGAATTATATAAACAACTTCTTAATTCTGACTAGTTTAAAGCTGATTAGGTATTGTATTTATACATCCAGTACCCTAATCCCTTCCAATAAAAATCAACATGTTTTTAGTATACTAAAGATATTCCAAGCTTTTCTACAAAAAAAGAACTAAAGTTTTCCGGCTTTAGTCCCTAGACTCTGTTTCAGACATCTATCTTGTCGATTATTGGAAATATATTTCTAAAAACTCGGGTCTGGCCAGGATCATTTCGGGCTGTTCAGAACTGGCCGGGCTGATTCCTAACTCATCCTTTTTAAGATGATAATCAACCTGTACCTTTTTAATAGGGGACAATTCATAAAGATGGTTCAGAAAAAGCAGGTTAGCCTTTTTCTGTCCCATCATCTTCGATAGATCCCGGTAATTACAGTACAATTTTATATTATCATGTGCCATTCCGGTATGGCTATAGTTATGTAGTAAAGCCTGGGCCTGTCTTTTAAAAGCTTCCTGTTCCACCAGTTCACCAAAGGCTGGATGAAAAGGTCCTGCAATTACAATTCCCTCTTCTCTCAATTCCTCTGAAGGATGCAGTCCCATACGAATAACTTCTATACCTCTTTGCTGAAAACGCAAAAACATTTCACAACCAATGGCTACCGATTGTTCCAATCTTAACGGCTCATAACCACCTTTTCGATATAGTCTTTCCAAAGCCGTATCTTTGAGCACCAGAACCGGGTAAATCCTCACCATATCTGGACCCATGGCTATAGTATCGATGGTCGTATCCATATCATACTCAAAAGTATCACCGGGTAGGCCAATCATAAGTTGCACACCCAGTTTAAATCCATACTCTTTAATCAAGCTACAGGCATTGAATACCGTTTGGGCGGTATAAGCGCGGCCGGAAGCCTGCAAAACCTCATCGTTCAAAGATTGAACTCCCAATTCAATAGTCCTAACCCCATTTTTAATGAGCAGATCTAAAATACCAGGGTTTATAAAATCGGGACGAGTTGAAAGACGAATACCGCTTATAGATCCTGTAGCTACAAATGGCTGTAAGGCCAGCAGATATTCCTCTTGCAATTTTGTATCCAAGGCAGTAAAACTACCTCCAAAATAGGCTACTTCGATTTCCCGTTCAGACCTGGGAGCAGAAATGGTATCCAAGGCCTTCTGCACTATGGTGGATACCTCTGAAAAATCAGGTGCCGGTTCATGCTGGGCAATATTATTTTGATTACAGAATATGCAATTGAACGGACAGCCCAGATGGGGAATAAAGATCGGTATATTATAGTGTTTCATATTTTAAAACCTTATCCAGACATTCCAGCATTTTTTCATCCTTTAATACTGCTTCAGCAGCTTTTTGCTCTGCTTCTTTTTTACTTTTTCCGCTTCCGTTAGCCAATAGCTGTCCCTGATAATAAACTCCTGCTAAGAATAATTTAGCGTGAGCAGGTCCGCTTTCATTTATTATCTCATAATATACGTTCTGCTTGTTTTTACCCTGAACCAATTCCTGTAACCGGGATTTGTAATCATAATAATCACCCTGGGAAGCTTCTTTTATTAACTCTTCCAGATAGGTCAAAATGAATTCTGCCGCCTTGTCATAACCCTGATCAAGATATATGGCACCTATGACCGATTCAACCGCATCCGCCAGTATTGATTTCCTTTTACGCCCCCCGGACATTTCCTCACCCTTACCCAGTAACAGGTATTGCCCCAGATCAATAGTTCTAGCCACCTCGGTCAGCGATCTTTCGCATACTACCCGAGCCCTTATTTTAGTCAAATCACCTTCCGCTTTTTCCATATAATTGTTGTAAAGATACTCGGCTACTACAAAGTTAAGAACTGCATCACCAAGAAACTCCAGTCGCTGGTTATTACCAACAGCACTTTTTTCTTGCGAATAAGAAGGGTGAATTAAGGCCATATGAATTAAGTTATAATTGTTAAATTCCAAATTAATGTTTTTGGTAAACTCTAGAACCAGATCTTTTTCACTACTCATTTTTCGCCTTCTGAATATAGGAATAGAGTGCTTGTACCAGAGAACCAAAGGCAGGGTAATCTTCCAGGTCTTCCTCTGGAAATTCAACATCATAAATATCTTCCAAAGCCATAATTAATTCTACAATGTCTATAGAATCAGCATCAAGTTCCTCAAAAGTAGTTTCCATCTCTATTTCCTGTGGTTCTCGATCCAACTGCTCAGCAAGTATTTTTCTGGCCAGCTCTATAAATTCCTGCATATTCATAACCTCCATAATATTACTAAATATACTGCATTCCCATATATATCGATTCTTAATAAATGATAAAAATCCTCTATATTAGATTAGACTTTTTATAGTTTCTTGTTGCCTTTGCACCATATTGCTTTTAATACAATCACTGGCAATATTTAATCCACTGTAAACTGAATTGCGCCGGGAACTTCCGTGGCAAACGACACTGACTCCCTTGACCCCCAGCAGTGGAGCCCCCCCTACCTGAGTATAATCCAATTTAGCCAATGCTTTCGGTACCATACCACATTCCTGGCTAATGAGTTTGGCCACAAACAGACCCAGACCTTCTATGCTCTTAAGTACAATGTTCCCTGTAAATCCGTCACATATGATCACATCGCTCTTGGCTTGGAACAAATCCCTTCCTTCAAGATTGCCGATAAAATTCAAACTATTTTGTTCTTTCAGCATGGCATAGGCTTCCACGCTAACATTGTTGCCCTTGCTTTCTTCCTCACCATTATTTAGAAGAGCTATTCTAGGATTTTTTATCCCCTGAACTGAAGCGGCATAAGAACTGCCCAGAGCCGCGAATTGCAGGAGCTGGAAAGCCTTGCAATCAACATTTGCACCTACATCCATCAAAAGAGTAGTACCTCCGGCCTGATTAGGTATAGAAACGCCTATAGGAGGACGCTCAACTCCCTCCATTCTGCCTAACAAAAATATGGCGGCAGCCATTTGCGCCCCAGTACTGCCACATGAAACAACTGCATCGGCCAGCCCTTGTTTTACCAGGCCAGTAGCCACTATTATTGATGCATCTTTCTTTTTTCGCAGAGCCAGGGCTGGTGATTCGTCCATGTCTATAACTTGACTGGCGTTTATTATGCTTATCAGTGTTTCATCATAACTGTACTTTTTCAGTTCATTGGCTATACTCTCTTGTCGGCCCACCAGAATTACCTGGTGGGAAGTCTTATTGGCCCACTCTACCGCACCGGCTATTACTTCAACCGGAGCATAGTCGCCGCCCATTGCATCAACTGCGATTTTCACTCATATTCCTCCTCGTATCCTTGCAGTACAAAATCATATATCTATTATAGCCTGATAACATATGTAGACCAAAAACAAAAAGTAAGCTTTCGGCTTGCTTTGCCTAAATCTTACTTTTTGAGCTTGCCTATTACATTACCGATTTACCTTTATAATACCCGCAGCTTAAACATGCGTGATGAGGTAATTTTAATTCCTTGCACTGGGGACACTCAACCAGGCCCGGTTTATCAATCTTACGCCATTCTGAAGCCCGTTTATTGCTCCGAGATTTAGAATGTCTTCTTTTGGGAACACCCATTTCTCTTAACCTCCTTACTTCTTCAATTGTTTTAATTTTTCCCATCTGGGATCGATATCATTTTTTTCGCAGTTGCAGATGGTAAAGTTTCGATTAACCCCGCAAAACGGGCATAAACCCTTGCATTCCTCACTGCACAGGGGATTCAATGGTATTAAAGAAAATATTTCTTCCTCTATCCGCGGCATGATTTCTGCCTGGGTATCCTCAAGCACAATTATTTCTTCATCTTCCCCCTGACCAGATGCTTCAGATGCAGTCAAGGTAAAATCAGCTTTAATTGGCAGTTGGAACTGTTCCAGGCACCTTCCACAGGTCAAAGCGATGGTTGTAGAGACCTGTCCGGTGCCGATATACATCTTACCGGTATTCTCAATAATAAGGTGAACATCCACTGATTCCAGGAACTTACCACCTATATCCGAGAGGAATGAATCTCGACCCTGAGCACTGAGATGAAATTCTTCAGATTCGTTAGTTCGCATCTGCAATGATTTCAAATTTACTTTCATACCCTACCACCCCACAAAAACACCAGATTAATTATAGTCTGCACCTATTATTATTGTCAACCTATCATCATTCATACCCCGATACCAAAATGGGACACGGGGACAGAGCCACGGGGACAGGTTCCTTGGCCCCAGAGTGGGCCAAGGAACCTGTCCCCGTGGCTCTGTCCCCGTGGCCCACAAAATTAAAGTGAGGTGGGAAAGTCTCCCCACCTCACTTTTTTATTACATAATTACTTGGTAAGGTTGTAGGTGTCCCTGGCAATCACTAGTTCTTCATTGGTTGGTATAATAAATATGCGAACTTGTGAATCTGCTGTTGCTACATCGACTTTCTTGCCTCTAACATTATTCTTTTCTACATCCATTTTAATGCCTAGAGCCTCAAGATCTGTACAGATGTTGGCTCTGACGTCTATGCCATTTTCGCCTACTCCGGCTGTAAAGATGATGCAGTCACAGCCATTTAGCTGAGCTATATATTTTCCAATATATCCTTTGATATTCTTGTAGTATACATCAAGAGCGGTCTGAGCTCTTTCATTACCTGATGCAGCGGCTTCCAACACATCCCGCAGGTCATTGGATACCCCGGACAGGCCCAGCATACCAGATTTCTTGTTGAAGTAATTGTTAGCTTCTTGGGCATCCATGCCTAGTTTATCCATGAGGAAGAATACTATGGCAGGGTCTATATCACCAGATCTGGTACCCATAACCAGTCCTTCCAACGGAGTGAAGCCCATGGAAGTTTCAACTACCTTGCCATCTTTGATAGCAGCCATGCTGGCTCCATTACCCAGATGCAGAGTAATGATTTTACATTCTTCATACGGTTTGCCCAGCATTTCAGCCGCCTGATGAGCAACATAAAAATGGGATGTACCATGGAATCCATATCTTCTTATACGGAACTTCTCATATGCTTCATAAGGAATAGCATACATATAATGAGAGGGTTCCATAGTCTGATGAAAAGCGGTATCGAAAACTGCTACATGTTTAACATTGGGCATAAGTCTTTGACATGCGTCAATCCCCATTAGATTAGGTGGATTATGTAAGGGAGCAATGTCAAAACAGTCTCTGATTACTTTCTTAACTTGATCATCAATTACTACTGATGCTGCGAAAGCTTCTCCCCCATGCACCACCCGGTGACCAACAGCTCCAATTTCATCCATGCTCTTGATGCAACCATATTCTGGATTAACCAGTACTTCGAGAACCAATTCCATGCCAGCCGTGTGATCCGGCAGGTCCTTTTTGATAACTACTTCATCTTTGCCCAGCGGCTTATGTTCCAGGGTGCTGCCTGGAATACCTACCCGGTCTACCAGACCAACGGCCAATACTGATTCATCATTCATATCCATTACTTGGTATTTGATTGATGAACTTCCCGCATTTACTACTAAAACCTTCATTACTTTTCTACCTCCCCAAATAATACAGATTATTTAGCATAGGAGTTATATTTTTCTCCCTGCTCCAGCCCTTTTTTATTATTATGCCTGCATAGCAGTCATCGCTACCACGTTTACAATATCTTCTACGCTGCATCCTCTGGACAGGTCATTAACAGGTTTGGCAATTCCCTGCAAAATAGGTCCAATAGCTTCAGCTTTGGCCAATCTCTGTACCAGTTTATATCCAATGTTACCTGCCTGAATGTCCGGAAATACCAGCACATTACAGTCACCTGCAATCTCGCTTCCCGGTGCTTTGGATGCTCCCACACTAGGTACGATAGCAGCGTCAAACTGAAACTCTCCATCAACCTTAAGTTCAGGGAATTTAGCTTTGGCGATATTGGTAGCCTCAACTACCTTATCCACCAGTTCATGACTGGCACTACCTTTAGTAGAGAATGATAACATTCCCACCTTGGGATCTTTAAATCCGCATACATTAACTGCGGTGGAAACCGAAGCTTTGGCAAATTCTGCCATTTGCTGGGCTGTCGGAACGATAGTAACTGCACAGTCAGCAAAAACAAATAAGCCATTATCACCAAATTCACAATTAGGTATGATCATAATGAATGCTCCGGAAACAGCTGAAATACCAGGCGCGGTCTTAATAATCTGCAAGGCTGGTCTTAATACATTTCCAGTAGTATTTTCAGCACCTGCCACCTCTCCGTCAGCTTTACCCATCATGACCATCATGGAGCCAAAATAGAGCGGGTCTAACATAGTTGCTGCAGCCTGATCCATACTGACACCCTTGCTCTTGCGCATTTCGAAGAATGCCTGTATAAAATCGTCCTTAAATGAAGCAGTGGCCGGATTGATAATTTCTGCTCCAGAAATGTCGGCACCTAGTTTGCCAGCCAACCCTCTGATTGCACTCTCATCCCCTAGCAAAATTGGATTGGCTATCTTATTGTCAACGATGCCTTTGATTGCTTTGATTGTTCTTTCTTCTGTTCCTTCGGGAAGAACTATTGTTTTCCCCTTTACTGCTGCTTTTTCCCTGATTTGAGCTAACAAACT
>CAZXIR010000010.1:0-4755 GCA_964640845.1 uncultured Syntrophomonas sp. | reverse complement strand
GTAGGAATTCCACAATTCATATTCTAATTAATTCTAGCATAAATCAAAATATTAGTGGTAACATTTATGTTACTATAATCACATAAATATTTACAGGGAGAATGTTATGCAGGTACTTGGAATTATCGCTGAATACAACCCTTTCCATAATGGACATTGGTATTTAATTGAAGAAGCTAAGAAGGATCAGCGTTTTGATGCTGTCTTATGCGTCATGAGCGGAAACTTTGTGCAGAGGGGACATCCGGCAGTTTGCAGCAAATGGACTCGGGCTGAAATGGCTTTACGCTGTGGAGCGGATTTAGTTATTGAGCTACCATTTATCCATGCAGTAAGAAGCGCTTATTATTTTGCCCGGGGAGCAATTGAATTGTTATCTGGTACCAGAATAGTAACCCATTTGGCTTTTGGAAGTGAGTCCGGAAACTTGGAAAACTTAAAATATGTGGCCCGAGTAATAACTGCCGAACCTGAGGACTACAGATCCATTTTAAAAGAAACACTGGACCTGGGTCTGAGTTATCCAGCCGCACGAGCCAAGGCTCTTCATTATTACCTGAAAAATAGTGGTTTGGAAACAGAAGACCTGCTTTTGGGACCTAATAATATCCTAGCTTTGGAATATTTAAGGGTTATCGAACAATCAAACCTCCCGCTTAAACCCCTTACTATAAAAAGGGAAGGCTCAGGCTACCATGAATCATCTTTATCAAATCCATCCCTGGCTAGTGCCACAGCTATCCGCCAGGCTTTGTTTGAAAACCGCTTGGAACATATCCAGGCTAATATGCCTCGGGCCAGTTGGGAATTATTACTCCAGGCCATCGACTCTGGCCGGGCCCCGGTCCCAACTGACTCCCTGGAACAGACCATCTTAAGCAGATTACGCACCCTGTCAATACATGAAATAAAGGAATTATACGAAGTATCAGAAGGATTGGAATATCGCATCTATGAAGCATCCCGAAGCTGTGGAACTCTGGCCGGCTTGCGGCAGCACATAAAATCCCGACGCTACAGCCTTACCAGAATTAACCGCATTCTTTTATACAGTATTTTTGGAGTGAGCAAAACCCTGGTTGAGGAACTCGATAAAGAGGGTCCTGCTTATCTTCATATCCTGGGTTTATCCGATCGAGGTAAACAACTGCTGCAGAAAATCAATAACCTTAGCAGTATGCAGGTCTTAAACCGGGGCAAAGACGTTAAACGCTTCTATGAGGAGAATAAAGGATACCCTTCTGGTACTATGCTGGAACTGGATATAAAGGCCACTGATGTCTATAGCCTGCTTATGCCTGATCCAGGTGCACGAATCGGCGCCAGGGATTATACCACCTCACCGATTATGATATGAAATACTTATTTTTGTCCTGGTCTAATTAGTTCTTTTAGTTGGGGAAGTTTGGCCACAGCTGCTTCTCTGCCCAATTCTATTAGTTCATGGGTTTTATCAAAGTCCCACGAGTTATAGGCAGACACAGCAGGCTGTATCATTATATCCGAAATATTATATATTGTATCCAATTGATGATTTTCCATAATGTCCAGAGCAGTCAGGATAACATCCAAGGTGCCATTAATTACATTGTTTTTGCCAACACCATATTTCACATCTACCGCAATTATAAGATCAGCGCCAAGCTGAAGAGCAGTTGCTACAGGTACTCGTTCAGTAACTGCGCCATCCACCAGCAGCATATCATCTTTCTGTACCGGTCGAAATATACCTGGGATTGATATACTTGCTCTGATGGCCTCGGCAACTATTCCTTCTCGCAAAACCACACTGGCTCCAGTGTAGAGGTCTGTGGCCACTATATATACCGGCAGTGATAGATCATTAAAGGTACTATTTTTGGTCATCAATTTCAAAAACTCATTAATTTTAGTACCATTGATAAGCCCCATATGGGGAACCTTGAACTCAAAAAACCTTCCCATCTCTATGTGTTCAAATACCTTGCCCAGCATCTTAATATCAGTACCACAACCATAGATACCACCAATCATGGCGCCCATACTACTACCTACGATGAAATCAAATGGGATATGATTCTCTTCTAATACCTGCAATACCCCGATATGAGCTAATCCTCTAGCACTTCCCGCACCTAATACCAGGGCTACTCTAGGTTTATCCATTTCTGCCTCACCTCCTAAGTCGTTCAATGTTAAGGTGATTGTACCCGTTCAGGTACTTCTATTTATATCTATAGCATACATATGTAGGGATGAAAATAGTCTTATTAATAAGAAAATAACATCCCGGGGATGAAGGCTTAAAGTTAGCGCCGGGGGAAAGGCGCTGGCTGTGCCCCTGGCCAGGCCATAGGGGCTTAATTATAAAATTTACCAGAAGGAGTTTGCTATCTTGAGTAGTTACAGCCGTACCTTTTTTTTGGGTTTGGTCATTATTCTTACCTTCTTCATGATCATCAATCCACGTGAGACCGTGAATGCCGCTGGAAATGGCTTTGAATTGTGGTACTCAGTTATAGTGCCTGCTCTCTTGCCCTTTTTTATTGTGGCAGATCTGCTGGTAAGTCTGGGGTTTGCTCGTTTTCTAGGAGTGATTCTGGAACCGGTTATGCGCCCCCTGTTTAAGCTGCCGGGCTGTTCTTCACTGGTAGTGGCAATGGGCTTTACTTCCGGGTTTCCCATCGGTGCCATCTTAACCAGACGGCTGTTTGACGATAAGATGATTACTGGATCAGAGGCCGAACGTCTGGTATCATTCACCAATAATTCCAGCCCCTTGTTTATACTGGGTGCAGTAGGAGTAGGAATGTTTAACTCCCCTTTATTGGGCTGTCTTCTGGCCTTATCCCACTATCTGGCTAACCTCTTGGTTGGATTTATATGGGGTTTAACAGCGCCCCCTATCATGAACCGAAAAAAAACTACCCCCGGGCAGCTTTTTCAGGAGGCATTAAAAACGCTGGGTGATAATAAGCCTGATGAAAAATCTCCCGGTAGTTTACTCGGTGATTCTATTAAAACTGCCATCAATAATTTACTGGCCATAGCCGGCTTTATAATAATTTTCTCCGTTTTAACCCAGATGCTGACCGTATGGGGCATTATGCATTACATAGCTATATTTTGGAGCAAGCTGCTCTTTTTCCTCCACCTTCCCTATCAAACTGCTTTCGGTATAGGAATGGGGATGTTTGAAATTACTATTGGATCAAAGACTATTGCTGCAGTTGCCCACCATGATATTTTGGACCAACTGCTGGCCGTAAGCATGGTCCTGGCATTTAGTGGGTTTTCTATAATAGCCCAGGTCATGGGCATAGTAGCAGATCTGCCCATACGTCTTTCCTTTTACTTGAAATCACGCCTGCTGCAGATGTTTCTTTCTATGCTAATAATCTGGGCTGGCTATCGTTTATTTTTTTCACATACCGTTTTTACTGTGGCATTGCCAATCGAAAGGGCTCTATACTCAATCAACGCCTGGCATATCTCACTATGGTGCATGGTGGTGTGCCTGTTTATTATAGGGATAATGATCCTATTTAGTCTTAACTGGAATGCTAAATAGCGTCTTTTTCAATTTCCCGGCGCAATTCCTCCTTGCCCTGACTTATAGTATCCATGCTGCGATTTAATACCATTTCTATATGAGTAAGAATCTGCTTGGCATATTCGTTTGCTTCATTACGAATATCTGTTGCTACATGTTCAGCATGATTTACAATGTCTTCCGACATTTTGACTGCATTACGCGTAATCTCATTGTCATTCACCATGCGGGCCACCTTATCTCTGGATTCATCCACATACTGATCTGCCTGTTGGAAGGCTTCTTTTATAATTCTTTCCTTCTCTGATATTACCAGTCTGGCTGTTTCCAATTCCTCAGGCATGATGGCTCTAATGCGATCTATTCGATCCAGAAAATCGTTGCTGTCAATAATAATTTTGCCACTTGCTAACGGTAACCTTTTGCCATCTCTTACCATTGATTCCAGATCATCAAGTATCCTGTATATTTCCATCATATGTTAATATCCTCCTCATTC
Organism: uncultured Syntrophomonas sp.; assembly: GCA_964640845.1. GTDB lineage: Bacteria > Bacillota > Syntrophomonadia > Syntrophomonadales > Syntrophomonadaceae > JAAYJK01. The sequence goes on along the minus strand of CAZXIR010000010.1, from coordinate 724 downwards.
CTATTATAATAATGCAAGGTGGACTCACCGTAATTATTTTCCCGGTATTTCTCCAGGTTTTTTAAGTCTCCTGGCAGCACCTTTTTACGACGGGTACGAATTATTATTTCACCCTGATGGTTTATAATATCTGCTGCATCGATTCGATGCATAATCCTACTAAATATCTCATCGTCAGTAAAGGGGGGGTCTATATATATAACATCAAATTTCACGCCTCTTTTCTCCAGGATATCAATAGCCTTGAACACATCATTACGGTGGACTTCAAATAGTTGGCTGTTAAAACCACAATTATCCAGATTGCTCTTAATAACCCCGACTGCTCTAGAATCCCGATCAATAAAAACCACCGTGGCCGCCCCCCGGCTGAGTGCCTCAATACCTATACTTCCGCTACCCGCAAAAAGGTCTAGAAACTGCGAGCCGCCTACCTTAAAACCCAGTATATTAAAAAGTGCTTCTTTAACCATATCGGTTACCGGCCTGGTAGTCATGCCTGGAGGAGCCTTTAACCGTTTACCCTTAGCCGTTCCTGAAATAACTCTCAAGTACCTCACCTTTGCTTTTTAAATTGCCTGCCACTTATTTCTAATATTTTATCATAAAATTTTTTTAAAATACTGTATATAATGTGCTATCAGAGGTAATGATATTAGTACCAGATAAATATTCTGGTAAACAAACCCTCCCCAACAACTTTACAAAATTCTCCTCTCCCCAA
>CAZXIR010000009.1:17318-30652 GCA_964640845.1 uncultured Syntrophomonas sp. | reverse complement strand
CTATTTTGCTTAATTAAATATATTAACCAATTGGCTAAGGGTGGGCGGAAGACCGGGTCTTTGACACGGGTCTTTGACAGTTAAATAAAAGAAAAAGCCTTGGGAAGCCGAATCGGGCTCATTTTTTTCTCAAATTTCCTATTTTGCTATTGAGTAACACTACCCTTATGCAAATAAACTGATCTGGGTTGTTTCAGGTAAATCCTGGAAACAATTATGTTCTCTTAAAATTGCCATGGCGGTTTTATTCAAATGAGTTCTGACCTGAAATTCCTCAACCGATACAAATGGTTTGTTTAGTCGGGCCTCAACAATACCAAGAGCGGCACTATTACCTACATTTGGCAATGCGCAAAAAGGCAAGAGCAATCCGTCTTCATAAACCTTAAATTTAACGGCATCAGAACCATATATATCAACTGGATAGAATTTATAACCCCGGGCATACATCTCCATAGCCAATTCCAGTATGGTTATCAATTTCTTATCCTTTTGTGTTGCGGAATACCCCATCTTATCAATTTCTTTTATCTTTTTTCGCACTGCTTGATATCCGTCCAGGATTGTGCGGGCGTCAAAGTCTTCTGCCCTGATACTAAAAAAGCTGGCATAAAACGGGAGTGGATAATTCACTTTGAAGTAGGCTATACGAAAGGCCATAGTAACATAGGCAACGGCATGGGCCCGGGGAAACATATATTTAATTTTTTGACAGGACTTTATATACCATTCTGGAACATGGCATTCCTCCATAATAGGTATGTCTTTATCTGCCAGTCCTTTGCCTTTACGTACTCTCTCCATAATATTAAAAGCCTGTTTCTTATCTACTCCGCGATTAATAAGGTAAGTCATAATATCGTCTCTGGTACATATAACCTGACTCAAATCCGAGATACCATTTACGATCAAATCCTGGGCGTTATTAAGCCATACATCGGTACCATGGGAGAGACCGCTGATACGAACTAACTCCGCAAAGGTATTGGGGCGAGTAGCTTCCAGCATCTGCCTGACAAAGCGAGTTCCAAACTCTGGTATACCAAATGTTCCTACCGGTGAGTCAATATCTTCTTCTTTTATTCCCAGGACCTCTACTTGGGAAAAGATTTTCATGGTATCCGGGTCATCCAGTCTAATGTCGGCAGCTCTAATCCCGGTGAGCTGTTCCAATTCTCTGATAACCGTAGGATCATCATGTCCCAGAATATCCAGCTTGACCAACTGGTCGCCAATAGCGTGATACTCAAAATGAGTCGTAACTACCCCGGAATCTTTGTTGTCGGCCGGATGTTGCAATGGTGTAAATTCATGAATATCCTTGCCTTTGGGTACTACGATTAGACCTCCCGGATGCTGTCCGGTAGTCCTTCGCACCCCGGTTATTCCCTTTACTAAGCGCTTTATTTCCGAGTTTTTAGTATTCAGTTGGTATTGTTCTATATACTTTTTGACAAATCCAAAGGCTGTTTTTTCTGCTATGGTTGATATGGTTCCGGCCCGGAAAACGTTTTCACTGCCGAATAGCTCTTCTACATAATGATGAGCCTGCATCTGGTAATCCCCGGAAAAATTAAGATCAATATCAGGAACCTTATCTCCTTCGAATCCCAGGAAGGTCTCAAATGGAATATTAAAGCCTTCTTTTTGCATAACCTCTCCACAGGTGCATTTTTCCTCATCAAGATCTACCCCGCATTCTGAAGTCTTATCAACATCGAAGCGAATGCGGTGGCACGATTTGCATAGGAGGTGAGGCTGAAGTGGATTAACCTCCGTAATACCAGTTAAGTAGGCTACCAGAGAAGAACCGACCGAGCCCCTGGATCCAACCAGGTATCCATCTCGATTGGATTTATCTACTAGCTTATGGGCGATTAGATACAAAACGCTAAAGCCATGTTCGGTTATGGAATGCAGTTCATGTTTTATTCGCTCTGCAACGATATCCGGCAGTATATCACCATACAGGGCATGAGCTCTATTCCAGGTTAAAGCTGTTACCTCCTCTGCAGCAGTATCGATTTGCGGTGGATAAAAACCATCCGGAACCGGCTTAATCTCATCTATCATGTTATTGATCTGCTCCGGGTATTGCACCACTACTGCTCTGGCATCCTCAGTTCCCAGATATGAGAATTCCTCCAGCATTTCATCAGTATTCTTAAAATACAAAGCAGATTCTAATTCCAGGTCATCATAACCCTGTCCGGCCTGGATTATAGTTCTGAATATCTGGTCTTCAGGATCTAGATAATGTACATCTCCGGTGGCAATAACCGGTTTGTTTAGTTGTTTGCCGAGATTTACTATTAACCTATTAATGTTCTTTAACTGATCTATACTCTGTAGCTTATTATCTCGAATCAGGAAGTCATTATTGGAAATAGGTTGAATTTCCAAATAATCATAAAAACCGGCAATATTCATTATCTGGTCATCTTTTTTCCCATTCAGGATCCCCTGAAAAAGTTCTCCCGCCTGACAGGCACTTCCAACTAGTATTCCTTCTCGATACTCCTGTAAAACCTGCCTGGGAATTTTGGGGTGGCGGTAAAAATAATCCAAGTAAGAGAAACTTACTATACGATACAGATTCTTTAAACCAATTAAGTTTCGAGCCAATAATATAATATGATAAGGCTTTTCCTTTTTATCACTTTCAACTAAATACCCTTCCAAACCATAGATGACCTTAATTCCGTACTCCTGAGATGCATGGTAGGCATCTGGAAATGCTTGTACACCTCCATGATCAGTAATGGCAATAGCTGGATGTTTCCATTCCGAGGCTCTTTTAATGAGTTTTTTTACATCAGCCAGCCCATCCATGGCGCTCATTTTGGTATGGGTATGAAATTCTATCCTCTTAAATTCATTGTTATCTGATCTTCCTGGCTTGGATAGAATTGCATAGGAATCCATAAATAAAATTATTTCTTTAGCAAAATTGTCAAAGCGCACGCTGCCAAGAATTTTTACCCAATTCCCTATTTTTAAGCTATCTTCTTGTAAGTTTTTCACGAACGTCTTAACCATAAGGCTATCAGTATAATCAGTAAGATAATAATTTATAATATATCGGCCATCTTTTAGCAGGGTTAATTCTTTGTCCCATATCTCACCTTCAACAACTACTGACTGCATGCCTTCTTCAATATCCGTTATTTTTCTTGCCGCCTTATTTTCGATCTGCTTTTTGGAATTACGATCAGTTTTTTTCCTAGACCTGCCTACTCTTTGATCATCTTCTACATCCAGTAATTGCAAATTCTTACGGATAATACTGCTGCCCGTAGACTGCTCAGACGTGCTGACCTGTTTTTCTTCCCATAATGCTCTGACTATAATTTTCATTCGATAACGGGTATCAAACCATTGCGAAATATTATCACAGAGTTGGTTTTTCAATATATACTGGTAAATCCTCTCCTCATCAGCTATTACATCAATCCCCCCGGGCCTAATCCTCCATTCCATAATATGGTTGCGGGGATAAGTCGCCAAGTGGGAAATCTCATCCTTACATTTATCAATAAGGCCCCTGATTTGATGCAGAGAAGCAGAGCAACAAGGTATTATTTCCAAACCTCTGAGAAAATCCCATTCAATAAGTAGCTTTTGGGTAGTTTGGCTGACAATAGGAGTTGGAATAGGTTGTTCAACCTGAATGAATAACCTCCATGATTTTGATGGCTGGTCTATTTCCAATTTACGAATAGACGAATTTTCCCATGATGAGGCTAAAGAGGGATCAAGATATGTAATTAAAATGGGATAAAATTCCTGATTCAGTATCATTCGCCTCCCATATCCGGTTAATAAAAGTAATCCCGTGGGGATGAAGGCTTAAGGTTAGCGCAGGGGGAAAGGCGATTCGAAGAGCGATAAACATAACGCTTTCCAATCATAAATCTAAAGCATCGCCCAGCCAACTCATACTTAAAGGTTAAGACCGGCCCCAAGCGTTCTTAAGCCTTCAGCCCCACCCTCAAGCCATTTGTCATAAGTCTCCCCCGGCTATAAAAATAGCTCCCTTGGGGGTGAAGGCTTAAGTTAATTAAGTCTTTCAATAGTACGCAGCCCGTTCAGGACAGATAATTCTTCCATTACTTGATCGACTGAAATACCGGCCGGAAGTTGCAGCAGCAACTCGACTTCCAGATAGTTATCGTCAACCTGGTTTAATTGAATATTTTTAATCAGTACACATAAGTCACCTAGGATGGAACCGATGACTCCAACCTGCCCCGGCTTGTCTTCAACCAGCAACACGATACCTTTATATTCCCGACTCCCGGTAAATCGAGCTTCAAATTTAATAAAATAAATAAGGACAAATAGAATTAAGATAGTCGTAGCTATAGCCGGTATATAAAGCCCGGACCCTACTGCCAGTCCTATACAAGCCACCACCCAGAGTCCAGCTGCGGTGGTAAGTCCCTGAACCGAAGCCCCTTCTCGCATTATGGTACCAGCACCCAGAAACCCAATACCACTTATTACCTGTGCTGCTATACGACCTGGATCAGCATTGACAGTTTGGTAATACTGAAGGTATATGTCTATTGACACTATCATAGCTAGAGCTGAACCGATACACACCAGAGTATAGGTTCTTAATCCTGCGGGACGGCTCAGACTTTCTCGCTCCAGTCCGATTAAACCACCCAGAACACCGGCCAGAGCCAGTTTAAATATTATTTCATAAATAAGCATGGGTAATGCACATCCCTCGTTTTTATTGTATCGAGAGCTTTACTGTTATCTATTAATCTTTAATAACTCCTCGGTTTGGGAGACTGCTTCATCAATGGCAATTAAAAGTGATTCCTTCTCCCATCGCTTCTTTATTTCCACCTTATTATCCTGCAAAGCTTTGGGACCGATAGTGATGCGTATCGGGATACCTGTTAAATCGGCATCTTTAAACTTTACTCCCGCTCTTTCATCACGATCATCCAGGATTACCTCCAGGCCCCTTTCCACCAATTGTTTATATAAGCTCCCGGCTACCTCCATCTGCTCACTTTTTTTAGCGTTTACCGGAACAATAATTACCTGATAAGGCGCTATGGGTATGGGCCATATTATTCCATTCTCATCACAATTCTGCTCTACTGAAGCCGCCATGGTTCTTGAGACCCCTATTCCATAACACCCCATAACAAATGGACGTTCCTGACCACTGCTATCTAAAAAGGCAGCTTTCATAGCCTGGGAGTATTTGGTACCCAACTTAAATATATGTCCAACTTCGATCCCCCTGGCAGTACTGACTGCACCTTCACAAAACGGGCATTTATCACCCTGAACCGCATTTCTCAAGTCAACAATCATTTCTGGCACAAAATCTCTTCCCAGGTTGGTGTTAATCAAATGATGATCATCTTCATTAGCTCCACAAACGAAATTCCTCATCTGCTGAATTTCCAAGTCAGCATAAACCTTAAATTCAGCTCCCACAGGTCCCAGGGATCCCACCGTGACTCCCAATACCTCTCGAACCTGGCTTTCATCAGCAATAAGTAAATCGTTGCAACCTAGCAGATTTTTAAGTTTAATTTCGTTTAATTCCCGGTCTCCCCGAACCATAGCTCCGATATATTGTCCATCAGCCCAATATATCAAGGTTTTTGCAATTTTATGTACCGGTACATTTAGCTCCTGCATAACATCCTCTACCGTTCTCACTCCAGGAGTATACACCTTTTCCATAGGCTTAAGAGCTATATTATCATCCTCGCTCTGTTTATCCAACGAGCACTCCGCCTTTTCAACATTGGCGGCATAATTGCAATTATCACAATATATAATCTCGGCTTCACCAGTATCAGCCAAGACCATAAATTCATGGCTTTCGTTACCCCCGATAGCACCGCTATCTGCTTCTACAACTCGATATTTTAAGTTAAGTCTTTGAAAAATACGGTTATATGCTTCATACATTTTGTTATAAGATACATCCAGCCCTTGGTCATCAATGTCGAAAGAATAAAGATCTTTCATGATAAACTCTCTGCCTCTCATCAATCCAAACCTGGGTCTTATCTCATCCCGATATTTATTCTGGATTTGATAGAGCAACAAAGGAAGATCCCGATAGGAATGAACATCTTGATTAACCAGGGTAGTAATAATTTCTTCGTGAGTAGGACCTAAGGCAAAGGAACGGTTATGCCGGTCTTTTAGACGGAACATCTCATCTCCGTATACATCCCATCGACCTGATTCCTGCCACAACTCGGCAGGTTGAATGATGGGCATGAGCACTTCCTGGCCTCCAGCTCTATCCATCTCTTCCCTTACAATGTCCATGATTTTTTTTAGCACCCGGAAGGCCAGAGGCAGATAAGAATAAACCCCTCCACTGGTCTTACGTATGAAACCAGCCCTAAGCAACAGTTGATGGCTCACGATTTCAGCATCACTTGGCACCTCACGTAAGGTTGGATTAAATATTTCCGATGACTTCAAAGCCCTACCTCCTTATTTCATATTTGGAAAGGTATTTTCCTTTAAAGATATTAAACTGCTTTAGTCACTGCTTAAAGCTATTGACAAGAATCAATCTCTTTTATCAATTCATCCACCAGTTGATTCTCCGGTACCTTCTTTACAACTTTTCCGTTCTTGAATAATATTCCCAGACCCTTTCCACCGGCTATACCTATATCTGCATCTCGTGCCTCTCCAGGTCCATTGACAATACATCCCATAACGGCAATCTTCAAGTTGCGGTCCATAAATCTTATCCGCTGGTCTACTTCCTCTACTATTTTAAACAAATCTATCTCGCATCGGCCACAGGTAGGACATGATATCAGCTCGATTCCCCGTTCTCGCAGCCCTGCACTTCGTAAAATCTCGTATGCTGCCCACACCTCATATACTGGATCAGAAGTTATAGATACTCTTACTGTATCACCTATTCCTTCATTCAATAAAATACCTAAGCCCATGGCTGACTTGACCAGAGCCCTGGGAATGGTTCCAGCTTCGGTTATACCCAGGTGCAGGGGGTAATCAACCATTTCCGAAATGAGCCGATAGGCCTCTACACTCAATGAAACCGAGGAAGCTTTTAATGATATTTTGATATCGTAAAAGTCCATATCTTCCAGGATTTTGATGTTCTCCATGGCACTATCCACCATGGCCTGGGGGCAAATTTGACCATATTTTTTAAATATGTTTTTATCTAGTGAGCCAGCATTAACCCCGATCCTTATTGGAACTTTTCTATCCTGACATATCTTCACTACCTCTTGCACCTTGCTGCTGGCCCCAATATTCCCAGGGTTAATCCTTAAACCATCACATCCGGCCTTAACACTGCTTAGTGCCAACCGGTAGTCAAAGTGTATATCAGCGATGATGGGGATGCTTGTCCCCTGCTTAATTTTGCTTATAGCCTGCGCAGCCTCTTCATCTATAACCGCTACCCTGGCTATTTCGCACCCGGCTTCCTGTAGCTTAATTATCTGCTCTACGGTAGACTTGACATCGCGGGTATCGGTGGTAGTCATGGATTGCACAACTATAGGATGGTCGCCGCCTACCGGAACTCCCCCCACCAATACCACTCGGCTTTTTCTTTTCATGATGGTCATCCTTTAATAAATTTTATTATATCGTTAAATGTTACCAGTACAATAAGTGCCATTAGAAACATGAATCCCAACCAGTGAATAAACCCTTCTTTTTCAGGCTGTACCGGTTTTTTGCGAATCCCTTCAATAATTGCAAATACGATCCTGCTGCCGTCTAGGGCGGGTATAGGCAAGAGATTCAAAATACCCAGGTTAATACTTAAGAACGCTGCAAAGCTTAGCAGGAATACGGTACCAACCTGGGCGGCATCTCCAATAAGACCTACAATGCCTACTGGACCCGCAATGTCGGCTGCCGATGCCCCTCCGCTAATCATGGTCCATAATCCACCCAACAGTACCAGAGTCAATTCATAAGTCTGCTGCAAGCCAATTCCGATTGCTGTCAGAAGGCCTTGTTTCTCATATACTATATTACTTAAAACTCCAATAGCAGATACTCCAGTGGTAGGATTAATCTGTGGTATCACTTGTAATTCGGTAGTTTTACCTGCGCGTTGAATTTCCATTACTACAGTTGAACCTGCTGGTTGAACGGTAAGCAAGCCGGTAAAATCATCCCAGGTTTCCACCTTATTCCCATTTACCGCCACTACCCTGTCCCCGGCCATAATTCCGGCCTGTTCAGCAGGCTGCCCGGTTAAGACTTTCCCGATTATTGGTTCATCTGTAGTCTGAGGTATACCTATAAATGCATAAATATAAATAAATATCAGCATCGCCAGCACAAAGTTCATAAAAGGTCCAGCAAAGGCTACTCTAATTTTCTCCAGGGGAGTACGATGGCTGAATCCATTAGGATCCTCCTGGTCACCCGGCTCTTCCCCGGCCATACGCACAAATCCACCTAATGGAAATATTCTTACGGAATAATCCACATCATCCCTTCGCCAGGATATAATTTTATAACCAAAGCCGATACTGAACTCATGTACAGGAATACCTATTCTCCTGGCAGCCACAAAATGTCCTATTTCATGAAACAGGATTAGAACTGCAATAATTAGTACCGAAATCAATATTGTCACCTGAGGACCCCCCTTTATATCTTTATCTGTTTAGTTTCTCTGTACAAGTTGGTATTATTATGAGCATAATTAATTTTTTAATTTTATTCGCCAAGTATTTCAGTAATGTCATCCTGAGGCAATGCCGAAGGATCTAAAAAATTCTTCGCTGCGCTTAAGAATGACAAGCTGGATTTTTAAATTATTCAAAACTCTCACTTAGTAATTATCGGCATGCTGCTATAACTCCTGACAGATACGCCGCGCCCATTCATCAGCCTGCAGAATGTTGTCCAAATCAGGATCGTTTATGGGATTATGCCTTTCCATAACCTTTTCCACCAACCGTGATATAGTAGTAAACCCTATTCTGCGGGTTAAAAATCTGTTTACAGCTATTTCATTGGCTGCATTAAGTACCGCCGGCATAGTCCCTCCAATTTGTCCGGCCCGGTATGCCAAAGCCAAGGCTGGGAATTTGTCCATATCCGGTCTTTCAAAATGCAAAGCCCCTAATAATGCCAAATCCAATTCCTGGGCTGATGATACAGCTCGGTCCGGGTAAGTAAGAGCATATTGAATAGGGATTCTCATATCATGCGAGCCGAGATGGGCCAGGAATGATCCATCCACCAACTCAACCAAGGAGTGAATAATGCTCTCCCTTTGTACTACCACACTTATTTTATCATAATCTATACCAAATAGATGATGAGCTTCGATTACTTCCAGTCCCTTGTTCATAAGAGTTGCAGAATCAATGGTTATTTTCGGCCCCATTATCCAGTTGGGGTGCTTTAGAGCCATTTCTACAGTAACTCCGTCAAGTTGTGTTTGGTCGCAATCCTTAAAGGGTCCCCCTGATGCAGTTAGCCATATTTTCTTAAGATGGCTCTTTTCCCCCTGTAAGCACTGAAACACTGCCGAGTGTTCACTATCAACCGGTAAAATTTCAAGATTATGGTCCCGGGCTTCCTGCATCACTATGTCACCGGCTGCCACCAGGGTTTCTTTATTAGCCAAGGCAACTCTTTTTCCAGATTTTATAGCCGCCAGGGTGGGTTTTATGCCAATCGCTCCACTCACTGCTATGACCACTATATCTGCTTCTGGTAAAGAAGCGATCTCACACAATCCATCTAAGCCGGATAACACCGTACAATCCTTACCTACCTTGGAGTGTAACTCCTTATAAGATGTAGCATCTCCAACCGCTACTGCTGCTGGATGATACCTTTGTATCTGATCGGCCAGTACGGAAACTTCGTTATTGGCCGCAATGCCCAGCAAGTTAAACATCCCCAGATGCTGCTCAATAACGTCCAGAGTCTGCAGACCTATGGAGCCCGTGGAGCCCAGGATTACAACATTCTTTTTTCTATAGCCGTTCATTGGTTTTCCTCCAATTCAAACTGTCAAATAAGCCGGCCCGGTAACTGGCGATAATAATCACCACTGTAACTGGTCCTAAGATAATTCCTACTGCACCACCGAGTTTCAAGCCAAAATATAAAGCCATAAGGGTGACCAGGGGATGCAAGCCGATATTTTCTCCGATTATTTTAGGTTCAGTGAATTGCCTGACCAAAGATATTATTAGATATACTATTACCAAGCCCACCCCCAACTTAGTATTTCCCAGTATAAACTCTACTAAAATCCAGGGCACAAAGAGCAGACCGGGACCCAGGATAGGCAGTAGATCCAATAAACCAACAAAAATACCTATGGTAAGTACATATTCTACTCCAATAACCTTAAGTAGAACTATAGTAAGAATAGCAGTAATGGAGATCAAAATTAAATAGGCTCTCAGAAAACCTACCAATATCTTTATCAGTTGATTAAAGATGCTGGTGGTTTTACTCTGGGTGTTGACCGGCAAAAACTTATATACAAATTGTTTTAGCTCAGATCGATCATTAGTGATTAGGAAGGTAGCAAGGGATGCAATCATTATAAACACAAACATAGCTGGTAATAAGCTGACCAGCGCCGTTAGACTATCTATACTATTACTAACCAGAGAACTTAAAGCCTTTATAGCTCCCTGCAGGCTGTTATGCATGGCAGTCTGCACTTCCACCGGCAAATTCAACTGCAGATAAAAAACCTTTAAATCACTTATCGCCACCAGAAATGATTCTGTGACTTGATCAGAATAGGCGGCCACCTCTGGAAATAACTTGACCAAATCCTTAATAACTCTGGATATTAGCCAGGAAACAAGGTAGATAAAGCCACCTACAAATAGTAAAAGGCTTAATGCCACTGCCCAATTCCGTTTCATCCTGGTCTTTTTTTCAAAAAATATTACCAAGGGTTCGATAATTATGGCCATTATTAGAGCTAAAACAAATGGAAGTAATAACGAGGGCAGGTATGAAAGCACGTTACCAAGTATGGGTAGTATGAACACTATTACTAGATAGACGGCCAGGATAGCCAGAACTAATATGCCTAATTTTACCAATCGTTTAACATACCTGTTTAGTTCAGGATCCAAAATATATTACCTCTTCTCTAAAGCCATGGTAGATCAAATTTTCACTAAATACCAAAAGAAATAGTAAACCAGTGGAACTACCATGAGGAAACTATCAAATCGATCCAGTACTCCGCCGTGACCGGGAATAATCTTACCAGTATCCTTAACCCCAAAAAACCTCTTCATACTTGAAATAATCAGATCTCCTATCTGAGCCAAAATACTGGCAGTGAGTCCTAATATCAATACATATGCAAAATTGGTCTGTCCAATATCAATTATACTAAAAAACAAGACCGCACCTAGTATAGACAGTATTATCGCTCCTACTGACCCTTCCCGGGTTTTATTGGGGCTCAAGGCAGGTGCTAGCGGTTTACGGCCCCAAAACCGTCCCGCAAAATATCCACCGGTATCGCTGGCCCAGGTAAGCAGAAGGGATAATATTATTATCCAAAAGCGATCATCCAGGTAAAATATTTTTAACGTGAAACTCAGCAACAGACCGAAATAAAAGGCTCCAAAAAAGCTCAAGGAAATATCATTGATGTCCAACCGGGGATATTGAAAAATAAGAAATAAGGCAAAAATAATAATTATCACTAGGAAAGCAGGTAGCAGGTAGCTGGTATTAGTTGCCGAAAAAATCATGGCCAGCATGACCATAAAACCAGGTACATATATAGGATTATACCCTTTATGGGACATCATTCTATAGTATTCATATAAAGCCACCATTCCCAGGAGTACAAATAGACTCCACCAGTATAGGCCGCCTTTATATAGTATTATTAATAATATTGGTATACCGATTACTGCACTAAGTATTCTTACTTTTAACATTCTAACCTTCCTACTGTTGGTGGCTCAGTCCTCCAAATCTTCTATCCCGCTTCTGATATTCTTTGATAGCCTCCAGCAAATGTTCTCTGGTGAACTCTGGCCAGGTGACATCGGTTATCCACAATTCGGTATAGGCAATCTGCCATAATAAAAAATTACTCAGCCTCAGTTCCCCAGCAGTTCGTATTAATAAATCAGGGTCAGGAATGGTATCGGTATATAAATAGCTGGAAAAAACCTCTTCGGTTATGTCATTTACATGTAATCGTCCATCTATAAGGTCCTGTCCCAAACTTTTTACCGCTTGGATTATTTCGGTTCTACTGCCATAGTTTAAGGCCAGATTAAATGTCATTTTCTGATTTTTTTCTGTGAGCTGCAGAGCATTTTCAATCCCATTAACACACTTGGAGGGCAGAGAACTGTAGTCTCCCAATATTTTTATCCTTATGTCGTTTTCATGCATCTCTTGAAGTTCCTTATTTAAGAATTCAATCAATAAGTCCATTAAATAATCGACTTCGTTTTGGGGTCGTCTCCAGTTTTCGGTGGAAAAAGCATAAAGGGTTAGTACTTGTACTTTAAGTTCAATACAAGCTTGAACAATTCTTTTGATTGATTTCATACCCTCTCGATGTCCCAAAGTTCTGGGTAATAATCGCTTTTTGGCCCACCTTCCATTGCCATCCATTATTATAGCAATATGCTGTGGCATATTATTAAACTCAGTTTTGTTTTTAATACCCACAATATCCCTTCTCTCGCCCAAACTATAAAACCCCCGAAAAGGGGGTATACGGCTATTAATCATAACCAAAGCGGAGCGCAATGTAGACTGTTGTTAATCAGACTTCCATGATGTCTTTTTCTTTGGTCTGTAAAACTTGATCTACATTTTTTACGTATTTATCAGTGAATTTCTGAATCTCGTCCATACCCTTTTTGTTTTCGTCTTCGGAAATCAATTTCTCTTTTTCGCTCATTTTAAGCATGTCATTTGATTCTCTGCGAATGTTTCTAATTGCGACTTTGGTCTCTTCCCCTTTTTTCTTGACCACTTTTACCAGTTCTTTTCTTCTCTCTTCCGTCAGCTGGGGAATAGCTATACGGATTACGACCCCATCATTAGAAGGAGTTATTCCTAAATCTGATCTAAAGATAGCTTTTTCAATATCAGGAATTATGCTTTTATCCCAGGGTTGTATAACCAGCAATCTGGCTTCGGGCACCGTAATATTGCCTAACTGATTAATAGGAGTAGTTTCACCATAATAATCTACCGTAATCTTTTCCACCATGGCCGGGTTAGCCCGACCCGCTCTCAGGGTGGAGAGATCCTTAGCTAAATATTCAATGCTCTTTTGCATCTTTTCTTCAGCATCA
>CAZXIR010000009.1:0-17308 GCA_964640845.1 uncultured Syntrophomonas sp. | reverse complement strand
GCTTTGCAGCATTCAAATATTTTGGCTCGTTATTGAGATTGTAAATTGTTAATAATCCAGACATTGCTTGCGCAGTGTCAAAAACCATAGGCCTGTCTTTGTAATAAATATCAGTAAAATATCCTTTATCATTTTGTTACCTCCCTACGTAAGTGCCAATTTTTTCTCCCATTACTGCCTTCAATATATTACCGTATTTAGTCAGATCAAACACAATTATGGGTATATTATTTTCCATACATAAAGAGGCTGCAGTCGAATCCATTACACCCAATCCTTTATTAATAACATCTATATACTCCAAAAAATTATACTTGGTTGCTTGCGGATTTTGGACTGGATCAGAATCATAAACTCCATCAACTTTTTTGGCCATAAGTATAACTTCTGCTTCAATTTCTGCAGACCTCAAAGCAGCAGCAGTATCGGTGGAGAAATAGGGGTTTCCGGTACCGGCAGCAAAAATAACTACCCGGCCCTTTTCGAGATGACGAATAGCCCTGCGCCGGATATAAGGTTCTGCTACTTCTTTCATCTCGATAGCAGACATAACTCGAGTAGGCATATTAGCCTTTTCCAGAGCATCTTGCAATGCCAGTGAATTCATTACCGTGGCTAACATCCCCATGTAATCAGCGGTAGCCCTATCCATGCCTTTAGCGCTTCCGGCAACGCCGCGCCATATGTTGCCACCACCAACCACTATACCCATTTCTACGCCCTTTTTTACAACTTCTACTACCTGCTTGGAAATATCTAATATCATCTCATGGTTGATGCCGTACCCGTCATTTCCAGATAGGGCTTCACCACTGAGCTTGAGAACAATTCGCTTGTATGGACCAGCTTGCAAACGATAACCTCCTAAAAATCAAAACCCTATTTTAACTGAGACATAACTTCAGCCACAAAATCGGATTCTTCTTTCTCGATTCCCTCACCCACCTCATATCGAGAAAATCTTCTTACGGCAATATTTTCGCCAATTTTAGCTATATGCTCATGAACCAACTGTTCGATGGTTTTGTCTGGATCTTTTATGAATGCCTGTTCTAAAAGGCAATTTTCTTTATAGTACTTCTCAATCCTGCCCTCTACCATTTTATCTATAATCTTCTCAGGTTTACCTTCTTCCAGAGCCTGAGCTCTGAGCACATTTTTCTCCCGCTCAATTTCACTCTCCGGCACTTCACTGCGGGATATATAATCGGGTTTAGCAGCAGCTATTTGCATAGCAATATCATGAACCAGTTGTTGGAACTGATCAGTCTTGGCTACAAAATCTGTTTCACAATTAACTTCAACCAGAACTCCTATCCTTCCTCCACCGTGGATGTAGGAAGTAACGATCCCCTCACTGGCTATACGGCCGGCCTTTTTAGCAGCTTTTGCCAATCCTTTGGTTCTTAATTCGTCTATAGCTTTTTCAATGTCACCGGCAGTAGCTACCAGAGCATTTTTACAGTCCATCATCCCGGCTCCGGTTCTTTCTCGTAACTCTTTAACCATCCCAGCAGAAATACTCACTTTAATAACCTCCTAATTATGGATTATATTTAGATTTGTTAAGCAAAGAAAAGGGAGACCGAAGACTCCCTTGATCTTAATTAGTAAACTGTTCTCCTTGTCTACCCTCTAATACTGCATCAGCTATTCGAGAGGAAATCAATTTAACCGCTCTAATAGCATCATCATTACCAGGGATAACAAAATCAATTTCATCCGGGTCACAATTAGTATCTACAATAGCAATAACCGGTATTTTCAATTTACGTGCTTCAGCTACTGCAATTTTTTCTTTTCTTGGATCCACCACGAAAACCGCTCCCGGGAGCTTATCCATATTCTTTATTCCACCCAAAAACCGCTCTAGTCTCTCTTTTTCATTTAAAAGCCGAGCAACTTCTTTCTTGGTCAGAACCTCAAGAGCACCGCTCTCTTCCATTTGCTCCAGTTGTTTTAATCTTAGTACTCTTTTCCTGATGGTTTTATAGTTGGTAAGCATTCCGCCTAACCAGCGTTGATTAACAAAATGCATGCTGCACCTGTTAGCTTCATCTTTAATGGTTTCTTGAGCTTGTTTTTTCGTTCCCACGAAGAGAACACTCTTCCCATCGCTTACGGTATTCTTAACGAAAGCATAGGCATCATCAAACTTCTTCACCGTTTGCTGCAGGTCAATAATATAAATCCCATTTCTCTGCATATAAATGTAGGTAGCCATCTTGGGATTCCACCTGCGGGTTTGATGACCAAAGTGTACTCCTGCCTCCAGCAGTTGTTTCATAGTAATAACTGACATTGATATCCTCCTTTTAGTTTTTCCTCCGCGATCTCATCCTACTGGAAACTTGTTGTCCAAGCACTATCCAGTCAGTCCATCTGCGTGTGTATTTACCAACACATAATATACCATAAGCATCTGATTAAGTGCAAGAAGATATGTAAAAAAGCCAAGTTTTGATTTACATTTTACCAGTCAAGTATCGTACCAACTATACATTACTCTCTGTAATATTCCCCTTCTCCCTGACTTATAAGCATTCAGCCCCACTCTCACACAATTTTCATTATTGGTTGTCTCAGGCCATCGGGAGTTAATATAAAAATAGCTTCTGGGGATGAAGGCTTAAGGTTAGCGCAGGGGGAAAGGAGATTCGAAGAGCGGCAAAATATCGCTGCCAATCAATTAATCTCGAGCACCGCTCAGCTAACTAGTACTTAAGAGCTAAGACCGGCCCCAAGCGTTCTTAAGCATTCAGCCCCCTCTCACACAATTTTCATTAGTGGTTGTCTCAGGCCATCTGAAAATAGCTCTGGGGATGAAGGCTCAAGGTAAAAATAAAATAAGGCTAATTGCTTAGCCTTATAGAAAACTCGATATAATTCAATTTGACTATGCTTTGCGCAGTTCTGCAAAAAGATAATCATTTAATACCTTTATGTAGGTGCCCTTCATGCCCAGAGATCTGGATTCAATTACTCCTGCACTTTCAAATTTTCTGAGCGCACTAACAATCACTGAGCGGGTTATTCCTACTTTGTCGGCGATTCTGCTGGCAACCAATAAACCTTCGGTTCCATCCAATTCAGCCATTATATGCTCCATTGCTCCCTTTTCCGAGTAAGACAGGGTAGCCATGGCAATTTGTACCGAAGCTTTTTTGCGAGCTTGTTCTTCAATTCGTTCCGAAGTCATGCGCATTATTTCATTGGCCACTACAATGGCACCATATTCAGCCAAGACTATATCTTCGTCAGTAAATCTGTCAGTATTCCTTACCAGTATAAGGGTACCTATTCTATTAGCACCTCCGAATACCGGGGTAATAGACCATAGTCTATGAGAGCAGTTACATTCACCGTGATTATAATTAAACAGGCATTTCCGACCGGGTTCCAGGCAAACATTGGTCTGGGTTTCTTGAATATTGGTAAACTCTTGATTAAAACTTTCTGGAAATCTTTCTACATGACTTTTCAGCTCATTTAGTCCCATACATGGTGCTGTCTCATCAAATGCATAACCGGATAGCTGGCCTCTGCGACCGACTATAAATACACTGCATTCCAGGTTCGAAGCCAGAACTTCCGCTATCTCAAAAAAATTTACCGGATTTCCCCCCATTTTTTGAAGTGTTTTGTTTAACGAACGCGATTTTTCCAGCAAAGACTTTGTCACTTCAATTACCTCCTACAAGATATACCGACTCAGGTCATCATCTTTTAATATGGGTCCCAATCTCTTCTGAACATATGGCTTATCAATTACTATTTCCTGTCCCATCATCTCTGGAGCCTCAAACATAAGCTCCTCCAAAACTTTTTCCATAACCGTGTGCAGCCTTCTGGCACCTATATTCTCGGTTCTGGCATTAACTGAATAAGCTATTTTGGCAATATCCAGTATGGCTTCTTTAGTTATTTCTACTTTAATTTTTTCAGTAGATAATAGGGCTATATACTGTTTTAGCAGTGAATTATGAGGTTCGGTTAAAATTCTGGTAAGATCTTGTTCGGTCAAACTCTCCAGTTCCACCCTTATAGGAAATCTACCCTGTAACTCTGGAATTAAATCAGATGGTTTACTAACATGAAAGGCTCCCGCGGCAATAAACAATATATGATCAGTCTTTACCGGGCCATATTTAGTGGTAACGGTTGCTCCTTCAACAATGGGCAGAATATCCCTTTGCACACCGCCTCGTGATACATCAGGACCATGGGAGCTATCTTTACCAGCGATTTTATCAATTTCATCCAGAAATATTATTCCATCCTGCTCTACTCTACCAATGGCCACCTGATAAACTTCATCCATATCGATTAACTGCTGGGCTTCTTCAGCGGTCAGCATTTTTCTTGCCTCGGCAACGGTTACTTTTCTTTTCTTCTTGTTCTTGGGCATCATATTACCGAACATATCTTGCAGATTAACACCCATTTCCTCCACCCCGGCACCTGAAAATATCTCCATGAATGAAGGGGTCTTTTCCTCCACCTCTACCTCAATAATCTCATCTTCCATTTCCAACCGGGAGACTTTTTGTTTAATTATTTCCCTCTGCTGGCCAATTTGTTTACGCCGGGGATCATCTTCTTCCATTATTTCCTGTCCATCATTGCTCGAGCCCAGGAATAATTCCAAGGGGTTATTAGGAACCCGTTTCTTTTTACGGGGCCTAGGAATAAAATAATCAACGATCCGTTCCTCGGCCATCATTTTGCCCCGGTCTTCAACCTCCTCCAGTTTTTCTTGTTTAACCATACGAATAGACGTTTCAACCAGATCTCTGATCATAGAGTCCACATCCCGACCCACATATCCAATCTCAGTAAACTTGGTAGCCTCCACCTTTATGAAAGGTGCTCTTACCATCCGGGCTAACCTTCTGGCTATCTCCGTTTTACCTACTCCGGTGGGACCAATCATTATAATATTCTTGGGATATATCTCTTCCTGGAGTTCATCGGAAAGCTTCTTTCTACGGTATCTATTGCGCAAAGCAATAGCGACTGCCTTTTTCGCTTCGTTTTGTCCAATGATATGTTTATCCAGCTCTAAAACTATTTCTCTGGGGGTGAGGTTATGCAGTTTTAACGCCTCCTAACTGATCAGTTTTTCTAATCCAACACTTCTACGGTAATGTGATCATTGGTATAAACGCAGATTTCTGAAGCAATCATGAGTGCTTCATGAACAATATCTGAAGAGCTCATATCGGTAAATTTGTGCATAGCGCGGGCTGCTGCCAGTGCGTAAGAGCCTCCTGAGCCAATGGCCAGTATTCCATCGTCAGGCTCTATTAATTCTCCGCTGCCAGAAATCATAAATATTTTTTCTTTATCAGCAACTATGAGTAATGCTTCCAATCTTCTTAACACCCGATCGGAACGCCATTCCTTAGCGAGTTCAACTGCGGCCCGGGTTAGGTTTCCTCCATACTCTTGCAGTTTGTCTTCAAATTTGGCAAAGAGGGTAAAGGCATCTGCTACTGAACCGGCAAATCCAGCCAGGACCCTACCTTCATAAAGCCTGCGGATTTTGCTGGCATGATGTTTCATCACAGTATTTTGCCCAAATGTTACTTGCCCATCTCCAGCCAGGGCAGTTCTTCCATTTTTTCTTACAGCTATAATTGTGGTTGCTTTAAACATGGTTCACCTCCGGGGGAGTGAATTTTTGTGTATTTGTTTTATATTCTCACGGGTTAAGTGAGTATAAATCTGAGTGGTTGATAACTTAACATGCCCCAACAGTTCCTGTACTGACCTTAAGTCAGCACCGGCATTAAGTAAATGGGTGGCAAAAGAATGTCTCATGGTATGGGGACTTATTTGTTGGGTAAGAGCAGCTTGCTGCATATATTTGTTAATTATATTTCTTACACTTCGGGCTGATAATCTTTCAGCATATTTATTCAAAAATACTGCCGATGATGATTTTTTATGCCTGCTTAGATGTCTGGCTCTATGATTCATATAATGCAAGAGGGATTTTTTGGCTTCTCTCCCCAGGGGTACTATTCTTTCTTTGCTTCCCTTGCCCATTACCTTAATCATTTCTTCTTCAAAATCCATATCGTTGATATCCATACCTACCAGTTCACTTACCCGCAGACCAGCAGCATAAAGAGTTTCCATTATAGCCCGGTCTCTACTTCCCAGTGTAGTGGTGATATCCGGTGCCTCCATAAGCATTTGGATTTCCGGCGGATAAAGAAACTTGGGTAAACGTTTATCCTGTTTGGGAGTAGAAACAGCTGCGATAGGATTGCTATCCAGTATCCCTTCTCGGCATAGATATTTTGTATAAGATCTTAGAGCAGCCAGTTTCCTGGCCATAGTGGCTCTGCTCAGTCCATTGGACTGCAGGTAGGCCAGATAATCCCGGGTGGTTTTATGATTGACATATTGGTCCTCTAAATCTTCCCAGGCCACCTGATACTTATCCGCTACAAAACTAATAAACTGATGAATATCATTTTTATAACCGGATATGGTAAGATTGGAGGCATTCTTTTCAATCAGCAAGTGATTAAAAAAATCGTCTAAATGTTTTGCAAACACAAATTTCACCTCTGAATCTTGTCCATTAAAAAAAATGCTAGCATATGAAGATCTCTTTTACAACTAGAGCAGAAACAATTCTGAAAACTTATGCATTTCATCTATCGATCGTCCCACATAACATTTATATCTGGCTTTTTTATCTTTTATTCTAATATCCAGGGGCGGCAGAATTCCAAAATTGGCGTTTATCGGCTGAAATATCTTGCTTTCAGAATTGCTGATAAAATCAAGCAATGATCCTATCATGGTAAATTTTGATGGTATTACAGGTTCTTCCTGATTTAAAATTCGAACTGCATTCAAACCTGCTATTATACCGGTGGCAGCAGATTCCATATACCCCTCCACTCCAGTAATCTGCCCAGCCATCAGAAGTCGGGGCATAGTATGAAATTGCAGGGTAGGACGTAATACCCGGGGGCTGTTAATATAGGTATTGCGATGCATCACACCATATCTAACGAATTCGGCTTTTTCCAGACCGGGGATCAATCTGAATACTTCCTGCTGTTGTTTCCATTTTAATCTTGTCTGAAAGCCTACCAAGCCAAATACCTGACCATCTTTATCTTCCTGGCGAAGCTGTACTACTGCGTAAGGCTTATCATCGCTCCCCGGTCTTTGGAGTCCCACCGGCCGCATAGGACCATAGCGCATAGTATCAATACCTCGTTCTGCCATTACTTCAATGGGCATACATCCATCAAATACCGTTTTTTTATCTATACTATGGCCCTCAAATATGTCTGCCTCTACTAATTTGCTATAAAACTGTTCGTATTGCTCCCGGTTCATGGGGCAATTATAATAATCATCGCTCCCCTTACCATATCTGGAAGCCTTGAAAACTCGGTCTAAATCAATGCTTTCCAGGGTTATACTAGGGGCAATGGCATCATAAAAATACAGGTTTCCCTCTCCGGTCAATTCTTGCAGTTTATTGGCCAGAGCATCTGAGGTTAATGGGCCGGTAGCAATTATAGTAATACCCTGGGATGGTATTTGATCAACTTCTTCCCGTATTATTTCGATATTTATCATGCTGTTGATCTTCTGGGTTACCATTTCTGAAAATAATTTTCTATCTACTGCCAGGGCAGATCCGGCCGGGACTCGGACCTGATCAGCACAAGATAGTAAAAGCGACCCTAAAATCCTCATTTCCTGCTTTAGTAATCCTTGAGCCGTATCTTCCAGGAAAGACTTCAAGGAATTACTGCAAACGAGTTCTGCCAGGTCGCCGGTCTGATGTACAGGGGTATTCGTGACTGGCCTCATTTCAAAAAGCCGTACCGGCCAGCCTCGGCTGGCTATAAAATATGCTGCTTCACTACCAGCCAGGCCGCCTCCTATAACATTTACATATTTCACTCTACTGATCATCCTTCTTGAACTTACATTCTGCATTCTGACAAACGATCTTGGGCTCGCTGCCTTTACTAACTTTCTCCACCAAAGCATCTCCACACTGAGGGCATTTTTCTCCGGTAGGTTTATTCCAGGAACGGAAGGCACATTCCGGATAATTGCTACACCCATAGAAACGGCGTCCTTTTTTACTTTTGAGGGCCACTATGGAACCGCTGCACAATGGACAGGTAACCCCCACTTCTTCATTCATGGATTCGGTATGACGACATTCCGGAAAGCCGGAACAGGCCATGAACTTTCCAAAACGACCATATTTTATTAAAAGCGGCTTCCCACACACCACACATTCTTTTCCGGCTTCTTCATCTTTAATCTCAATTTTATCTACTAATTCCTGGGCTTTCTCAATATCGGCTGAAAATGGCTCATAAAATTCTCGGATTACCTTTTTCCATTCCATGTTACCATCGGCTACCTGGTCCAGTTCTTCCTCCATATGAGCAGTAAACTCTACTCCTACTACATTGGAAAAGTTGTCCTTCAACAGGTCAACCACAATTATTCCCAGTTCAGTAGGTACGAAATTTTTGGATTGTCTCTCTACATAATTCCGGCGCAGAATAGTATCAATTATAGGAGCATAAGTGCTGGGACGACCCACATTTTTTTCCTCCAGCAGTTTTACCAGACTTGCTTCAGTAAATCTAGGAGGCGGTTGAGTAAAATGCTGCTCTGATTTAAGCTCCTTGATTACTACTGGCTGTCCTTTCTTGAGAACAGGTATAGGGTTCTTTATTTCTTCTTCCTCACTATCGTTATATACTTTCTTGTATCCGGGAAATTTCAATCGTGAGGAACTGGCCTTGATTCCATAGTCACCTGCCCCAATATCTACCGCTACCGTATCAAATACCGCCGGGGCCATTTGGCTGGCGGTAAATCTATCCCATACCAGCTTATACAAACGAAATTGATCCCTGGATAAGTATTCTTTTATGCTCTGGGGGGTTCTAAATACCGAGGTCGGTCTGATAGCCTCATGTGCATCCTGGGCACTTTTCCGGCTCTTGAATTGATTAGGTTGATCTGGAGCATATTCTTTACCATAGAAAGATTTAATATAATCCAGTGCTTCATCCTGGGCTACACTGGACACTCTGGTGGAGTCGGTTCTGAGATAAGTTATTAATCCGACTGTTCCTTCTTTACCTATTGACAATCCTTCATACAATTCCTGCGCTACTCTCATAGTTCTTTTGGCGTAGAAATTGAGCCTTTTTGAGGCTTCCTGTTGCATGGTGCTGGTTATAAAAGGCGGATTGGACCTTTTACGTTTTTCTTTTTTTTCAACTTTGTCTACCTTTAACTGGACCTGGTTTAGATATTGTTCAATTGCATCTTTTTCCTGTTCGGACCTTATTTCTAACTTTTCATTCTTATATAATGCCACCCGGCCATTAAAATCATGTTTCTTATTATCAGCCAGAACGGCCTCCATAGTCCAATATTCTACCGGTTGAAAGTTTTTGATTTCCTCTTCGCGTTCACAGATAAGTCTCACCGCTACTGATTGCACTCTGCCTGCACTTAAGCCTTTTCTCACTTTACTCCACAGCAGGGGGCTTAAGTTATAACCTACCAGGCGATCCAAAACCCTTCTGGCTTGCTGTGCATTTACCCGGTTCATATCGACAGGTCTAGCTTTCTTAATAGCATTTTTCACTGCCTCTTTAGTGATTTCATTAAACTCTATCCGACAGGCAGAACCATAGGGAATTTTCATGGCCGTCTGCAGATGCCAGGCTATAGCTTCTCCTTCTCTATCCGGGTCGGTAGCCAAGAGTACTTTTGCCGCCTTTTGGGACTCGTCTTTAATTTCCTTTAATATGTCACCTTTACCCCTGATGGTAATATACTGAGGTTCAAAATCGTTATCCACATCTATGCCCAGCTTGCTTTTGGGCAGATCCTTGACATGCCCCACTGAAGCCTTAATCCTATAATTCTTACCCAGGAATTTGCCAAGGGTTTTGGCCTTGGCAGCCGACTCAACGATTATTAATGTGTTACCCGCCATAAACATCACCTCTCCGTGTTACATCATTCTGAGCTTTACATAGTAATTACCCGGTAGAGATTGTACTATACCTCTAAGTTCTAGATTAAGCAGTACCGTACTCAGTTGGCCAATATCCAGACCAGTTATGTTTAACAATCCATCAAAATGGCACGGTTCAAAACTCATACTTTCCATTATCACTGATTCTTCCTTATCGAGCAACAACAATTCTTGCTGTTGGGCATTATTGTTAACCAGTTTGGCTCCCAAATCACGGTATTCCTGAATTATATCGATTATATCGGTAGTTAATATGGCCCCCTGCTTGATCAGGTTATTGGTTCCGGCACTGGCCGGGCTATTAATAGGCCCCGGTATAGCAAAGACATCCTTGCCCTGCTCCAATGCGAAATCAGCGGTTATAAGTGCTCCGCTTTTAATTCGTGCTTCTACCACCACTACCCCACGCGATAACCCCGATATTATACGGTTCCTCATGGGAAAATGAGCTGGTTCAGGATTGCTGCCTGGGGGTAATTCACTTAATACCAACCCGGTAGCGCAAATTTGTTCATATAAATGCTTGTTTTCGCGGGGATAAACTACATCAATACCGCTGCCCAGAACGGCAATGGTTGAACCGTTTTGATCCAAAGCCCCCAGGTGTGCTTCCCGATCTATACCGCGTGCCATTCCACTGACTACGGTTACACCATATTCAGCTAATGATTTCCCTATTTCCCAAGCGGTCCTTTTTCCGTATGAAGTTGCAGCCCGTGCTCCTACTACAGCTATAGAAAAACTTCCGGCAGCTGCCATTCTGCCGCGACCATAAATGACTGCTGGCGGGTCATGGATGTTTCTTAATGATTCCGGATAACAACTTTCATTAATACTTACTACCTGGATATCCCGGGCTGCTAAATCATCCAAATAAGATAGGGGGTCTATCTTGTCTCTCACAGCTATTATTTCATCAACCACTTTAGGGGGCAAAAAAGATTTTCTCAACTGGGCAGTACTATAATTAAAGAACGAGCTAAAGCTTCCAAAATACTGCTCAATTTTAATTAAACTCCTATGTCCTATTCCATTTATGGAATGCAACACACAAAGAGCAGCCTTTTCGTCTCTCTCCATAATAAACGCACCTCAAAATTACTTTTTTTAGATGATATGTGAAAATATATCAAAAAACAAGTTCATATTCTCCTTGGCCAACCTTATGCCTTAACATCCCCATGAAAATCTTTGGCCATTATCAACCACCTAACTAACTAATAGCAAGGTTGTGCTAAATATGAATAAGTCGGCAATTGACCTGTGTACATAAGCAAAGCATCTCAAGGGCAAAATAGAATGAATCATTTTTGAAAGGAGTTGATTTTTTGATAGCTGGACTGATGGATTATAAAAACTCTGCGGTAAAGAAGATGATGCAACAGGATAAGGTAGATCCTGGATCTTTTAGTTTTCTTGAGCCTGGATGGTGGGCTTTTCATGCTGCCGCTATCACTGCTATATGGGTAGTGGCAGATAGAATGGCTAAAAACTCGTCCCATCGGAATGGGTAATCAGGAGGGATGGATGCGTATTTTTAGTATACAACCTATCGATTATATAGACCATAGAGTACAACTGCCGCTCCGGACAGAAGACCTTCTGGATGAAAATGTATATGAAGAGGTTTGGTTACCTTCAGGAGATAATCCAGAAACAGACATCTTTAGGCTTATGGAGCAGTACCGGCTAAGCAAATAATATTTTATAGTGCAACCCATGACTTCATAGTTCTCAAAAGCATTGCAAAACCTATAAGATCACCATTTTGGGGTGAATCGGGCACAAATAATCCAGAAAATCTTATTAGTAAACTCTTAAGGGCCATATTTTATTGACGCTAAGGCGCTTCACAAATCAAAAAGAAGCCCACTCCATCAAAAGCAATGGTAGTCGGGTTTCTTTACTTTTATGGAAGCGATCCAGCCAAAGTAAGTTGGATGCCCGCTACTATATCAATCTATAGGTTGAGGTTAAAGCCCTTAAATTCAAGTACCTGAAGAGTACTGTCGCCAAATATGTCATACACTTTTACTGCTACCTTATATTCTTCTCTTATAGAAACTCTAAGCTTCAAACTCAGGGGCAAAGAATCATCAAAAACCTTTTTGTCCCTCAAAACCTGTACCTGGGAATTAAAAATATTTCCGTCATAATTCAAATCCACTTCCCAAAAATCAATGAGGTTGTTAATTGCCCAATTCTTTTTTAATCTGGACTGCCTTAATTCATGAGGTTTGTAATTTTCAATATCTAGCAGCAACAAGGCTGAGGTTTGGTTGAACAGCTGTAGGGATGGTTTGATTTTTAAATAATTGTTTTTGTCAGGAGGTTGGGAATGGGCACCAACCTGTTCTATGGTAAATGGGCCACTTCCCTGCCTAATCAGCCTTTCCAGCGAGGTTTGGATAGCTATCGGGCTTTCATCACTTATTATCCAACGCCGGCCCATCTGCTCACTGACTGCCGCCATGGTTCCAGAACCGGCATAAAAGTCTGCCACCAAGGAACCTGGATTCGAAGCTGTGGAGACAATTCTTTTAAGCAAGGCCTCTGGCTTCTGGGTAGGAAATTTTAGATTCTCATCGGCGGTGGGACTTAATATCTTATTAATGTCGGTCCACCAATCCTGCATTAAAGCACCTTCTTCATGAAGTTTATATTTTGCGCCTTTTACTCTGGTTAATCCCCTTTCCAGAGTTCCTGCAGTATAAGGCCGATATTGGGGGTGGAAAATATAATCCTGACCCTTTGCATACCACAAAATGGTGTCGTGTTTACGATGAAAGTGCCTTTTACTACCACTGCCTCCACCATAACACCAGACGATTTCATTTATAAAATGGTCAGGAGAAAATACTTCATCCAAAAGAACTTTCACATAATGACTGACATGCCAGTCTAAATGGACAAACAAGCTGCCTTTTGCTGAAAGCAGTTCTTTCATTATCTTTAACCGAGGGTAAATATGGTTAAGATATTGCTCCATACCCTCAGCTCCGTGATCCAAAAAAACTGGTCTGCTTATAGAATCAATGGTATCGCTATCTTTAATTTTGATGGTGGAATTATAGGCATTGGAACTAAGATAAGGCGGGTCTATATAAATCAAGTCAAAAGATTCCTGGTATCCATGGTTAAGCAAGAATTCCATAAGTAGCAGGTTGTCCCCCAGAAACATTGTTCCATTAGTGTGCTGGGCCCTTGCGAAATTTGATTCCTGTATCCATAGATCGAAAATGGAATCATTGCTAAGGGTCTGGCAGGGATTAACGAACTCAATGGTGCGCTGGATGAGTTTCTGTGGAGCAGTATATATATTCGCTGGTTTGTTATCCCACAACAATCTAACCTTATCGCTTTTCAACACAAATTATTCTCCTCAAAGAAAGTATTAATCTAAAAGAAGTTTACCATAAAATATATACTTGCGGATAAGACTGATAAGAATACAGTTCCTTTACTCCTATCAGAAAAAAGATGACAATCCGGAACGCACCTTATTGTCATCTGTCATATTCTTTATTTGTAGTTTAACTCCAGCTTAACCAGGTTATCTGGTGTAAAGGCTTGTTCGTGGGCATAAAAATAATTGGTAATCGGAATCAGTAACGTAAATATTATCGCTACCAGCACCACCGGCAGCAGATTTCGTCCCATGCCTAGGTTCCCCCTTTTAGATATGTTTTTTCAACTGCTTTAAAGCCGCCTTTTCCAGCCGTGATACCTGAGCCTGGGATATCCCTATCTCATCTGCAACTTCCATCTGGGTTTTTCCAGAAAAAAACCTCAAATTTACGATGTGTTTTTCCCTGTCATTGAGCTTTTTCATAGCTTCTTTAATAGCTATTTCTTCCAGCCACAAATCATCGGTGTTCTTATCGTCGCTAATTTGGTCCATTACCAGAATGGGGTCTCCTCCATCGTTATATATAGGTTCAAATAAGGATACCGGTTCTTGTATGGCATCCAGAGCAAATACTACTTCTTCCCTGGGTATGTCTAATTCCCTGGCAATCTGATTAATAGATGGTTCAGCTTCATTAGCGTTTACTAACTTTTCCCTCACCTGCAAGGCCTTATAAGCGATATCACGCAAGGACCGGGACACTCGGACTGCATTATTATCCCTTAAGTACCTCCGTATTTCTCCTATCACCATGGGTACCGCATAAGTTGAAAACCTTACATTTTGCCCTAAATCAAAGTTATCTATGGCTTTTATCAATCCTATGCATCCTACCTGAAATAAATCGTCAACATACTCTCCTCTATTGCTAAATCTCTGAATTACGCTTAGTACCAGTCTTAAATTACCTTGTATTAGTGTTTCCCGGGCTTCATTATCACCCTTTTGCATCTGTGCAAATAATATTCTCATTTTTTCATTTTTCAGTACTGGAAGCTTGGAAGTATTAACTCCACAAATCTCCACCTTGTTTGTCAACACCTACCACATCCCCTGCTAAGTTTAATTCTTGAAGGGTATTTATACTCGTTTGAATTTGCTTTGGATTAACAAAAAGGCTTTATTAAATTATTTACTCTTATACCAGAAATTATTCGGCAGAACTGGCATTTATAATTGTTATTCTATTTTCCTTATCTCACGTTGCAACCGCTTTAAGATTCGCTTTTCCAGTCTCGAAATATATGATTGAGAAATGCCTAATATGTCAGCTACCTCTTTTTGAGTCTTCTCCCCCCCGCCCATCAAACCAAAGCGAAGTTGAATGATAGTCTTCTCCCGATTGCTCAACTTATGCATAGCTTGCCACAAAAGACTTTTTTCTACTTCTCCTTCTATTTTTTTATAGATCATATCACTCTCAGTCCCTAAAACATCTGAGAGCAAAAGTTCATTCCCATCCCAATCTACATTTAGAGGCTCATCCAGTGATATATCACCTCGGTTTTTTAAATTCCTGCGCAAATACATTAAAATCTCGTTTTCTATGCATCGGGAGGCATAAGTAGCCAGTTTTATATTTTTACTAGGCTCAAAGGTATTAACGGCCTTAATTAAACCTATGGTTCCAATCGATACCAGATCTTCGATATTTATACCAGTGTTTTCAAATTTTTTGGCTATATATACTACCAATCTCAGGTTGTGCTCTATAAGTGTTGACTTAACCTTCATTTCACCTTGTCCCAATCTGTAGATTAAGTCCATTTCTTGTCGTTCACCCAGGGGAGGTGGCAATACTTCAGTAGACCCAATATAATATATAGTCTTGCTTAACTTGAGTGAAATAATTATTTTCATTAAACGGAGCCTTAACTTGCTAAAATCTGCTGCCCAACTCATAATATTATCCTCCTATCCACCCTCAACTATTTCCGCCGGAATCAACATCTGATAATTATTCTGGGAGCTCAATTTCCCTTTATAAATACCTATAACCATATTTTTATACGCGGGATGATTTTTACCCAGATCTACCTTAACTTCATCAGCCCGTATACCTACCAACATTCCGTTGCTTTTGCCGATTGAGGTAAACGGTATCAGCCGCAAACGTCTGGCCCAACTGGAGACAATCAATTCATCCAGCATCCTGCCTTCATCCTGACTGTTTTCCATGGCTTCTTGAACGTCTCCCGGCAGGCAATCTTTCAGGAAATCATACTCAGCCACTATGACCGGTTTATTAGTTAGGGGGTCCCTGAGACTATTACCAGTATCAAGAAACCCTTTGCCAGTACAGGTTTTTTGTTCAAATTTCATTTCTACCCTGAATTTAAGCAGGTGGGGTATAACCCTATCAGTAATAATTTTCCCACCAAAAATACCTATTACCAGGGCACAGCCGACTCCCCCCGCTAACCAAACATAGTAATAGTTGAAGCTGATAGCTTCGCTGGTTATCATATATGAAAATGCTATTGTGGCCCCAGCTACAGTAAAGTTAATAGCATAAAATAGAATGAATGCTCTTTTAAAAACGTCCCAGCTTTCAATGGGCAGAGCTACCATAAGCATCAGACAAGAAAAAATGACTTTGGCTGGAAAACTATAGAAGAACTCAAGTTGTGGCCATAGATATCCTACTGCATATAGCCCGCCCATAACAGCTGCAACTCCCATTCTGCTGATTACGGGACTTATCTTGCTAAGTCTGGCGGTGGCCCACAGTATAACAAAGTCCATAATAATATTTATCAATAGCGTTATATCAGCATAGACCTCAGGACTATCCATTTAATCACCATCTCACCAGTCAATTATTTACAGCCCCTTACTGCATTTATGCTATTTATTCACTTACTCACACTACTTAATAATTATTCCCCTCTTAGTGTTTGCATGTATTCCAAATTATACCAGATAGAGAGTGTGGTTTTTTGTATGTTTATGAGTGTAGTCAACACTCATAATATCCCATAAAATAGTAAAAACCGGGAATCGCGAGAAACCCGGTTAAAATCTAAACCGTTTAAACCTAGCTATTATTATTTACACTAATTTCATCCCTAGTTTTATTCTTACCTATTTCTTCTTAAGAAAGGAGGTATTTCCAGATCACCTTTATCCAGAAACGGTGTAGGGGGCTCCATACCTCTGTTTTTGGAAGTTTCGCCCAGTTGAGATGGTTTTACCGTATCAAACCCGGTTGCTATTACGGTAACCCTTACCTCGTCATTCAAGTCTTCATCGATATTGGCCCCAAATATTATATTGGCTTCCATATCAGCAGCCTGGTGAATAATTTCCGCAGCTTCATTTATTTCGAACAAGGTGAGATCACTTCCACCGCTGATGTTGAATAATACGCCTTTGGCACCTTCAATAGAAGTTTCCAGAAGAGGACTGGAAATTGATAGTCGAGCGGCTTCTGCAGCCCGGTTTTCACCTTTGGCCTGTCCAATTCCCATTAATGCAGAACCAGTGTTCTGCATTACAGTCTGCACGTCGGCAAAATCACAATTAATAACCCCTGGCACTGCTATCAAATCAGATATTCCCTGTACCCCCTGCCTGAGGATATCGTCAGCTATCTTGAATGCATCGTTAAAGGCGGTGTGTTTATCCACGACCTGCAAAAGTCGATCATTGGGGATAGTAATCAGGCTGTCAACTTCTGCTCTTAAAGTATTGATTCCATTCTCAGCCTGACTGTTTCTTTTTCTGCCTTCAAAAGTAAAGGGTTTGGTCACTACACCAACTGTTAATGCTCCTATCTGCCTGGCTATCCTAGCTACAATAGGTGCCCCTCCGGTTCCTGTGCCACCTCCCATACC